>JBHHWI010000012.1:0-43965 GCA_046756445.1 Woeseia sp.
GCCCCACTAGCACCTGAAGCTAGCGCGTCTACCAATTCCGCCACCTCGGCAGCCAAAGTCCGTACAATAATGGCCTTCTGTGCGGGTGGCGCACTGTACTCAAAGGTCACCAATCCTGTCAATTAGCCCGATTGTCCCTGTGGGGAGCTGAGCTTGGCAAAGCGCAACAAGACCGCGGCCGGGAAGGGTCGCGGCAAGAATTACAAGCACCCGATTCCCGGCCGGAACGAGCTTCTTGAGTATCTGCGGGAGGCGGGCCAGCCGCTGAGATTCGACCGTATCCAGGACGATTTCGGTCTGAAGGGTCTTCGCCTGCGGGCAGGGCTGCTCGAGCAGCTGCAAAAGATGGTCCGGGCCGGGCAGGTCATCGAGAACCGGCGCGGCGAGTATTGCCTGACGGAGAAGCTCGAACTCGTGACCGGGACGGTCATCGGCCACCCCGATGGTTTCGGTTTCGTGAGGCGGGATGACGCCGATGAGGATGTCTACCTGTCTGCAAGGGAAATGCGCTCCCTGATCGACGGTGACCGGGTCGATATCAAGCTCGCAGGCTATGACCGGCGCGGCCGTCCCGAGGGACGGGTGGTCGAGGTGATCGAGCGTGGCCTGATCGAAGTCGCGGGCCGGTTCATCCGCGAAAGGGGAATCGGCCTGGTCGTCCCCGACAATCCGAGGGTCTCGCACCGGATACTGATCCCGAAGGGCGAGTCCCGGGCGGCCCGGCCGGGCCAGATCGTGGTCGCACGGATTCTCGACTACCCGACAGACCTGGAACAGCCGACCGGGACGATCATCCGCGTCATCGGTGACCCGGAGCAAAAGGGCATAGCGACCGATATCGCGATCCACTCCAACGGCATTCCGACCCTCTGGCCGAAGCCGGTCCGGGAGTCTTCACGGAAGTTCGGCAAGTCGGTCCCGTCAAGTGCGAAAAAAGGCCGTGTCGACCTGCGTGAGATACCACTGGTCACGATTGACGGGGCGGACGCGCGCGATTTCGACGATGCCGTTTTCTGCGAACCGTCCGGCAACGGCTGGCGGCTGGTGGTTGCCATCGCCGATGTGGCTTATTACGTGGATAAGGGATCGCCGATCGATACGGAAGCGATCAAGCGGGGGACATCGGTGTATTTTCCCGACCGGGTCGTGCCGATGCTGCCGGAGGTGCTCTCCAACGGGCTTTGTTCGCTCAATCCCGGGGTCGACCGCCTGTGCATGGTGTGTGATATGAAGGTCGACGGGCAGGGACAAGTAACGCGGTCGAAGTTCTACGAGGGCCTGATGCGGTCGGCGGCCCGCCTGACCTACGGCCAGGTCGCGGGCCTGTTCGCCAACGAAGCGGGAAGCGGCGTCCCCGGGCGATTGTCTGATGAGCTTCGGCATCTGCACGATCTGTACGGGGCGCTGGCGAGGGCACGCAGGCGGCGCGGGGCGATCGAGCTGGATATCCCACAGACCCGCATCGAGCTGGACAAGCAAGGCGCGGTGCTGAGCATCCGGTCGGTGCCGCGCAACGATGCACACCGGCTGATCGAGGAATGCATGATTGCCGCCAACGTGCAGGCGGCCAAATTTCTTCGCCGGCATCGTATCGCCGGCCTCTATCGCATGCACGCCAGGCCGGACCCGGACCGGTTCGACGAGCTGCGGCTGTACCTGTCCGGTCTCGGCCTGAAAGTGCCGCATCCGGAGCATGTCGATTCGCGCCAGTTCAACCGGATCCTGGTGCAGGTCAGGGGCCGCCCGGACGCCGACGCGATATCGATGGCCATGCTACGATCGCTGGCGCATGCGGAATACGGCCCGAGAAACATCGGGCACTTCGGCCTGGCGCTGGATGCTTACGCGCACTTCACCTCGCCGATCCGTCGCTATCCGGACCTGCTGGTGCATCGCGCCATCCGGCATATCATTCGGGGTGGCAAGGCGGGTGCTTACGCGTATGACGGCGGCACGATGGAGCGCCTGGGCGCGGTCAGTTCCGCGCACGAGCGCAGGGCCGAGGACGCCACGAGAGAGGTCGAGGCATGGCTCAAATGCCAGTACATGTCGGACAAGATCGGTGAGGACTACGACGGCGTGGTCAGCGGGGTGACGAATTTCGGCCTGTTCGTGATGATTCCCGAATTGCAGATCGATGGTCTGGTGCATGTCACGAGTTTGCTGAACGACTACTATCACTTCGAGCAAATGAGTCTGGTCGGCGAGCGGACCGGTAGCCGGTACGGATTGGGCGACAGGCTTCGCGTTACGGTTGCGCGTGTCGATCTGGAGTCCAAGCGCATCGACCTCCGCCTGAGCAAGCAGGGTAAAAGGCCTTGAGCAAGTCGAAGTTCGTCACCGGCCTGCGTGCGGTCGAGCAGCTTCTGGTGAATCGCAGCGCCGAGGTCAGGAAACTGTTCGCCGAGTATCGATCGGCCAATCCCCGGGTCGAGGCGCTGATCGCCAGGGCGAAGGAGCTGGGGATCGAGATCCGGGAGGCGAATCGCGCGCGCCTCAAGCAGATGAGCGGCGAGCCGCGACACCAGGGCATTGTCGCGGAGATCCGGCGCAGCGATACGCTGGACGAGGCAGGACTGCGCACGCTGGTCGAGGAGCGGCTCACGGAATATCCGGTGCCGCCGCTCATGCTGCTGGTCCTGGACGCGATTCAGGATCCGCATAATCTGGGCGCCTGCCTGCGCAGCGCCGACGCGGTCGGCGTCGATGCCGTTATCGTGCCCCGGCACGGTGCGGCCGGCCTCGGCCCGGCCGTGAGCAAGGTGGCGGCAGGCGCGGCCGAGACGGTGCCCTTCGTGGCCGTCGCCAACCTGAGCCGGATACTGTCCTGGCTGTCCGACTATTCGGTGCGCCTGATCGGCACCAATGATGAGGCCGAGGAAAGCCTGTTCGACTGCGACCTGACCGGACCGGTCGCCATCGTGATGGGCGGCGAGATGAAGGGCCTGCGCAAGAGTGTGGCCGAGCGCTGTGACCAGATAGTCAGCCTGCCGATGCGTGGCGAGGTCGCCAGCCTCAATGTCTCGGTCGCTGCCGGCATCTGCCTGTACGAGGTATTGCGGCAGCGTCGCGAGAAAAGATGAAATGGGGGGTCGAACCGCCAGGAAGCTGTGGCACTCCAGATTATTAGCGGTTCGACCCCCTCTTCTCCCATTGCTTGCGCCAGCGCCCTACCTTGGGTAGGATTCGCGTCCCCGCAAAGGGCGGGCAAACCTCTTGCTTCACCGGCCTGGCCGGGAGGCTGTAATCCGTAAGGGGACACAATGAGACACTACGAAATCGTGTTTCTGGTTCATCCGGACCAGAGCGAACAGGTTCCAGCCATGGTGGAACGCTACCAGGGCATGGTCACCGGTTCAGGGGGCAGCGTTCACCGCTTCGAGGACTGGGGCCGCCGCCAGCTGGCTCACCCGATCAACAAGGCACACAAGGCGCACTACGTTCTGCTGAATGTCGAGTGCGATGACACAGTGCTGAAAGAAATCACGGGCGCGTTTCGATTCAACGATGCCGTGCTTCGCCATCTCGTCATCGGCCGCAATGAGGCGATCACTCAGGCCTCGCCGATGGCGATCGCCGTGGAACAGGAAAAGGCCAAGGAGCGCGAGTCGCAGCGGCGGCGTGACGCCAAGGCCGCGGCCGAATCGAACCTGCGCGCGGAACCTGAGGGCGAATCCGAAGCCTCGGATGAGACCGCCGAGGAGACTGCGGCCGTCGATGAGCCCGCGGCGGATCAGACTGATGAGGCAGCCGCGGAGGGCCCGGATGACTCAGCCGCGGACGCGGCCCCGGAGCCGGCCGCCGAAGCCAAGCGCGCCTGATGGAGAATTGACATGAGTCGGTATTCACGGAGACGAAAGTATTGCCGTTTTACGGCCGAAGGCATCAAGGAGATCGATTACAAGGATCTCAATCTGTTGAAGGCCTATATCACGGAGACGGGAAAGATCGTGCCGAGCAGGATCACGGGCACGAAGGCCCGCTATCAGCGACAACTTTCAACGGCAGTCAAACGCGCCCGGTACCTGGCATTGTTGCCGTATACCGACCGCCACTGATACCAGGGCGGTCGGGGTTACCACGTGCAGCCCATAGCCTCGTGGCTGGTTGCCCGGCCGGAGCGAGCAATCATCATCCTGATTGCAACGTTCCTCACGCCGATCACGCAGATTCTCGGCAGCGCCGTGTTGGTGTTGCTCACGCTGAGCCGGGGACTCGGCCGGGCAGCACTTGCCTCGGGAATTGCGGCCGCTGCAATACTGGTTCTGGCGCTGGTCAGCAAGGTGCCGCTCGCGACCTTGTTTCAGGTCGTTCTGACGATCTGGGTGCCGGGCATGGTCCTGGCGCTGATGCTGCAGCGAATGAGGTCACTGACCCTGCTGTTGCAGACCACGGTGCTCGTCGAAATGGCCGTGGTGGTCGGCTTGTATGTTGTGCTGGGCGATCCGGCGAGCTATTGGCACGAGATGCTGGAGGGATTCGCGGGCGCGTGGCGCGACGCGGGATTGCAGCGGGAGTCAGACATGTTCGTCCAGCTGCTGCCGTTCGCGCCGCAGATGACGGGAATATTTGTTTCGATCGGCTGGCTGTTACACGTGGTGGCGTTCCTGGCCGGGTACGCGGCCTACATCAGCCTGCCGGGTCAATCGGATGCATTCGGCCGGTTTTCGGATCTCAATTTCGGCCGGGTACTGGCGATTGCGCTGGCATTGACGTCAATTGTTGCGATGCTCAGCGCCGCGGTCTGGCTGCAGAATTTTGCGTTCGTGCTGTTCGTGATCTTCTGGTTGCAGGGGCTTGCCATGCTGCACTGGCTCAGGCGCCAGGGGCGACTGCCGGCGGTCGCGCTGGCGGGCGTATACGTGCTGACCGTACTCCTGAGTCCGCTGCTCGTAACGTCGGTCGGCCTGGTCGGGTACACGGACGCCTGGTTCAATTATCGACCACGCATCGCCGGAAAATGATTGCTTGCACCGAACTGAGAAGTG
The DNA here is from genome assembly GCA_046756445.1 of Woeseia sp. Taxonomy (GTDB): domain Bacteria; phylum Pseudomonadota; class Gammaproteobacteria; order Steroidobacterales; family Woeseiaceae; genus JACZWL01. The sequence continues at coordinate 4,989 of JBHHWI010000012.1, forward strand.
GGCATATCGTAGCAACAGGAAGGACAGGGATTGAAAGATGAACGTGATTTTGTTGGACAAGGTGGAGAATCTCGGCGACATCGGTGACCTCGTTACGGTCAAGCCGGGTTACGGTCGGAATTATCTGTTGCCTTCCGGTAAGGCCTCATTGGCCACGCCGGAGAACATCGCGGAATTCGAGGCCCGCCGCGCCGAACTCGAAAAGCAGGCGGCCGACGAACTGACCGCGGCAACGGCGCGCGCGGAGCTGGTTGAGGGCATGGAGCTTGTCATTCGCGCCAATGTCGGCGCGGAGGGAAAACTGTTCGGTTCTGTCGGTCCGATCGACATCGCCGAGGCATGCGAGAAGGTGGGCGTCGAAATAGCGCGCAGTGAGATCCGCATGCCCGAGGGGCCCATCCATGAGACGGGTGAGTACGTGGTCGGTCTGCATTTTCATTCTGACGTGAATGCCGAAATCACGGTCAAAGTAGTCGCGGACGAAGAGCAGGCGTTGTGATACGGTAGTGAATCACCGGATCGAAGGTCGGAACAACATGCGACACCGGTGATGCCTAAAGGACATCTGAATGGTTCGAGCGCTGGACGACGGGGCAATCACTGAATCGGCCGAGCAACGGCTGAAAGTGCCGCCGAATTCCATCGAGGCCGAGCAGTCATTGCTCGGCGGTCTCATGCTCGACAATACGGCGTGGGACAAGGTCGCCGACCTGGTAGTCGCATCGGACTTCTATCGCAAGGATCACCGGCTGATCTTTGCCGGCATCGCCGAACTTGCAGAAACCAGCAATCCCTGCGACGTGGTCACCGTGTCCGAGTTTCTGGACAACCGCGATGAGCTGGGGGCGGCGGGCGGGCTGGAGTACCTCGCGATGCTCAGCAACGAGACGCCCGGCGCCGCGAACGTACGCGCCTACGCCAAGATTCTGAGGGAGCGCTCGACCCTCCGGTCCCTGATCAGTGCGGGCAACCAGATCAGCGGCCATGCGTTCGCCACGGAAGGACGCAGCGCGTCCGAACTCGTCGATGAAGCGGAACGTCTGGTCTTCGAGATCGCCGAAAAGGGCACGCGGGGCCGGGTCGGCTTCAGGCCCTTGAAGAGCATACTCCCGGATGCTGTCGATCGAATCGACGTGCTGCATCAGTCCGGCGGCGACATTACCGGCATCCCGAGCGGGTACACGGAATTCGACAAGATGACGGCGGGATTGCAGGCCGGCGAACTGATTGTCGTCGCAGGCCGTCCGTCGATGGGAAAGACTTCCTTCGCCGTCAATATCGCAGAGAACGCGGCGATCGGCGCCAGGGTACCGACGGCGATATTCTCTATGGAAATGCCTTCCCAGCAGCTGGCGTTTCGAATGATTTCATCGCTCGGAAGGGTCGATCAGACCCATCTGCGCACCGGCAAATTTCCCGACGAGGACTGGTCGCGAATCAACACCGCCGTGCAGCTGATGTCGGATGCGCCGATATTCATCGATGACTCGGCGTCATTATCACCGACCGAGATCCGGGCGCGGGCGAGACGATTGAAGCGCGAGCACGACCTGGGTCTGATCGTGGTCGATTATCTGCAGCTCATGCAGGTTCATGGCAGCACCGAGAATCGTGCCACGGAAATATCCGAGATTTCGCGGTCCCTGAAGGCGCTGGCAAAGGAACTCGAATTGCCGATCATCGCCCTGTCTCAGCTGAATCGCGGCGTGGAACAAAGGACAGACAAGCGGCCCGTCATGTCAGACCTCCGGGAATCCGGTGCAATCGAGCAGGATGCGGATTTGATTATCTTCATTTACCGCGAAGAAGTTTACAACAAGGAAACACCGCGCAAGGGCATCGCGAATATCAGCATTGCCAAACAACGCAATGGTCCGATCGGTGACTTCCCCCTGACGTTCGTCGGCCGGTTTACGAAGTTCGAAAACTGGGTTGCCGAAACCTACGCGGATGAGGCGTATCCGTGAGTTTTGGGGCACGGGCACTCATCAGGCTCGGCGCACTCAAGCATAATCTCCAGGTAATTCGCGATAAGGCCGCAGGCGGACGCGTGATGGCGGTCATCAAAGCCAATGCATACGGCCACGGCATTCTCGAGGTGGCCGGGGCACTGAGCGGTGCGGACAGCCTCGCGGTGGCGCGTCTCGGTGAGGCTCGGGCAGTGCGCGATGCCGGCATCGATTCACCGATCGTGATACTCGAGGGCGCACTCGATGCCGCAGAACTGGACGCGGCGGTGCAATCCGGTTTCGAAATCGTCGTTCACTGCCGCGAGCAAATGGACATGCTGGAAAGGCTGCGTGCAGGGCGGCTGACGGTATGGCTCAAGTTTGACACGGGCATGAATCGGCTGGGCTTTCCGGTGTCACAGGCCGCGGCGCTGATAAGACGAGCAGGTGACTGCACGGCGGTCGCAGAGCTGCGATTGATGAGTCATCTCGCCAATGCCGAGCAGCGGCAGGACGAAACGACGGCCGCGCAGTTGAGACTCTTCCGGTCGGTCGCGGACGGCTTCGCAGGCGATGTCAGCATTGCCAATTCCGCGGCGCTGTTCGGCTGGCCGGACCACGGTCTTCGACCTTGCGGCGATGTCTGGATCAGGCCGGGTATTTCGCTCTATGGAATCTCGCCTTTCGAGGGGACATCCGGCATCGACCTGGGACTGAAGCCGGTCATGCAGCTGGAATCCCGACTCATATCGACCAGGAACGTCGCTGCCGGAGAGCGTGTCGGGTACGGCGGCACCTGGCAGGCCGGTCGGGCTTGCGTCGTGGGCATTATTGCCGCCGGCTACGGCGACGGCTATTCGCGCTTTCTGCCATCGGGTACACCGGTACTGGTCAATGGTCGCCGGGCGCCGCTCGCGGGTACGGTATCCATGGACATGATTGCGGTCGATCTGGGAGCGGATGCGCCGGACGCAGTCGGCGACCCCGTGTTGCTTTGGGGCGATGGTCTGCCGGTCGAGGAGATTGCAAGTCATGCCGGCACGATTCCGTACCAGCTGGTTTGCGGTGTCGTGCATCGGGAACCGAGCGTTTTCGTAGACTGAAAGGATCAAATACTCGCCCGTCGCACGGGCGAATCGAGATTGCGTTTTTCTTCTAGTTGGAAAAGAAACCCATCTTGACGCCGGCAAGCTGCACGACATCGTTGTCCGTGAGCCTGCGAGCCTGGGCGCCGATCGGCTGTCCGTTGACCAACGGGTAGTCGCCTTCTTCGCCGCTTTCCACATGGACGATGAAGTAGCCTTCTGCGCGGCGAGTGATGGCGGCGACCTGCACGCCCGGACGTCCCAGCGTCGTCAGCGCCTTGGTCAGTTCCAGTTCGCGGCCGGCGAATGCGCCGCTGAGGACCTGGAGCTTGGCCAGCGGCAGCGCGTTCGGTGCCGACCTCGCGTCCAGGCCCGCGGCCGTTTCCGTATGTGCCGCCTGGGCCGCCGCCGGTTCGGGCATTTCGACCTTCACGTCGACCTTTTCCGCGGCCGCTGCCGCCACCTTCTCTTCAGCCTTCGCAACCTGGTCCGCGCTCTGCTGATCGGCCGGGATCACCATCGTCTTTTCGAACTCGTCCGGCTCGGCCTCGGAAGTCTGCTGGTCGGAGAACCGCAGCTGATGGTGGCCTATGGTTATGACATCGCCATTCTGGAGCGCATGTTTCTTGATCAGTTTCCCGTTGACATAGGTGCCATTGGTGCTGTTCAGGTCCTCGAGGAATGAATCGTTGAGGATATTGATAATCAGGGAGTGGTGGCCACTGACCGCCGGGTTGTCGATACGAACGTCGTTATCCGGGAGACGTCCAATGGTGTACCGCTCTTTGGACATGTTGTATTCGGCCAGAACCTGACTATCCAAGCTAAGAATCAAACGTGCCATACGCTATTCTGCTGTTCTCTCTAGTCGATATCCGCTGGGCGCCAGTCCGACGACCTGCATGTCTTACGAGCGGAACATACGTGTAATACGGGCCAGTAAACCTCGGTGCGCCGCGAACGAATCGAGCACCTGAGCCAGCATTACGGACACGTTGTCACGCCCACCGTGATCATTGGTTAATTTGACCAGCTGTTGACCAACCACATCAAGGCTAGCATTAAACGTGCTGATAGTTAAGTGAATATCCTCATCTTCGACCATGTCCGGCAAACCGTCCGAGCAAAGCAGGAAGACATCTTCGGGCAATACATCAAACTCCTGCACCTCGACCTCGACGGTAGGCTCGACGCCCAGTGCCCGCGTTACGTAGTTACGATTGGTCGAGCGCTGCGCCTCTTCCTCGGAATAGAAACCCCTATCGACCAGTTCCTGCAGCAGCGAGTGGTCCATCGTGAGCTGCTCGAATTTTTCGCCGCGAAGCCGGTAGGCCCTCGAGTCGCCGACATGGGCCAGGGAGACCTTGTTGTCGTAGAACATGGCGGCGACAAGTGTCGTACCCATGCCCTCACAGTGCGTCTGACTCTGCGCAGTCTGAAAAATAATCTTGTTGGCCCTGGTGACGGCGTCCCGGAGCACGATACTCTGACGCATCAGGCCCGTGCTCGGGTCGACGTCATTGCGCTCTTCCCGGTCTGCGCCTTCACTCGCGAGTTCCGTGATTGTCTGAACGGCGATGCCGCTGGCTACTTCGCCTGCGTTGTAGCCGCCCATGCCGTCCGCGAGCACCATCAGGCCGATGTCGGCGTCCGAGCCGATCGCGTCCTCGTTGTGCTCCCGAACCTTTCCGGTATCGGTGATTTCAGCGAATTTTATTTTTCCACGCAGGCTCATATTTGTTGTGACGGGCTGATCAGGATGATGCGTACTTCGCGCAATTACGTAGTGCAATGGCCATTTCGCCGCCGGAAAGGAAACGGTTTTGAGGGCGCTTGGCGAGCGCCTTGGCCAGAACTGAATCTGCGCTGGGCGGGATTCCGGCCCGACGGTTCGAGACCGGCGCCGGATCCTCGGTTGTGATCTTGGTCATGAGCACTGCGATGTTCGTCGCCCGGAAGGGCACCTCGCCCGTCAAAAGCTCATATAGGGTAACACCAAGTGAAAATATGTCCGAGTGACCCGTGAGGTCCTCGGCATTGAGCTGCTCGGGGGACATGTACATCGGCGTGCCGAGCACGATGCCGGTCTTGGTACGGGTGTTGTCAGTCAATCTCGCGACGCCGAAGTCGCTGATCTTCAGCGAGTCGTCTCGCAGGTTGTAGAGCAGATTCGCCGGTTTGATGTCGCGATGAATGACCCCCTGGTTATGCGCGTAGTCCAGTGCGTCGGCGGTTCTGGCGCACAGCTCCAGTGCTTTCCTCGGGGCCAGCAGATTCTTCGGATCGGTGTACTTGGTCATCGCAACGCCCTGCAGGTACTCCATCGCGATGTAGGCCAGGTGCTTGTCCTCGCCGGCGTCGTACACGGTAATGATGTTGGGGTGGGTCAGACGGCCCGCGGACTCCGCTTCCCTGAAAAACCTCAGACGGGCCTCCTCCAGCTCCTCATCTTCGAACTCCTTCTCGATCGGAATCACCTTGAGCGCAACCGGACGGTTGATTCTCGGGTCCTTGGCCAGATAGACGGCGCCCATCGCGCCTTTGCCGAGCTTCCGTTCGATGACGTAACGGCCGAGACGCTGTGGCGTGCCGTTGTTGCCGCGCATGGACAGTGAACTATTACCGGTCGGCCCGTCGTGCGTCCGCTTCATCCACTCGAGCACCGCCTCGGCGCGTTCCGGCTTGGCCTGCTCCTCGAATGCGAGCGACAGTTTGTACATCACGGTGGCCAGGGATTCGTCGGGTTCGCAGCGGCGAAACTCCGCGAATGCGGGCTCCAGTCTGCCGGCGGCCAGAAAATCCATGCCGCGTTTGAAGGCGTGGACAGAGGCCTTCTTGACGGCGCCGGCCAGCCACCAGCTCAGGATGGCGACGCCCAGGAATATGAAGATCGGCCTGCCGAGGTCGAGCCGGACACGCAACACGCCAAGCAGAAGGGACTCGATCAGTACGAGGCTTACGACGGTGATCGCGGTCATTGTCACGATGTCCCGGCGAGATCGCCCGGGCAGGAACAGCACGGCGACGATAGCCAGCAGGGCCGGCGCCAGCCATTCCATCGCGGCAACCCAGGGCGGGGCAATAACCGAACGGCTCTGCTCGATGTTGGCCAGCAGCGCCGCCGTGATTTCCGACTCGGTGACAAACTGACCGGATGGCAAAATTGCCGCCGCGGCGACGATCGGCGGCGATGCATCGATCATCACCGTCGCACCGGCATATTCCCCCGCCCGGATGTCCCCGGCCAGCACGTCCCTGGCCGTTAACCGTGGCACGGGTTGGTAATTCGACAGATAGATCGCGTCGTCGGCCCCCGAAATCCGCGGGTCCGTGCCTGCGTCCGGGTGATCCAGGGCCACGGCGAGGGGCAGCGACGGCGACATCTCCCCGCCCTCGAATCTCCACAGCCCGGATCGCCGGAAGACCCCGTCGCTGTCCGTCGTGATGCTGAAAAACCCGGTCTTGCTCGCGACGCCCGCCAGGCGGTGGTGCCTGGGCACGTAAACCGGCACCCCGCTGGACAAGGTGGCCGCCCAGCCGGGCAACTCGCCGGACATGGAGATGTCGGGGGGGCTGGGGAGGATGATTCTCTTAACGTCTTGATTTTTAAAGGCCTGAATCAGTCGTCCGTATTGGTCGACGATTGCGTCCGGGGCCATCTTGCCGGCGTTGATGCTGACAATCAGGCCGTTGTCCAGGGGTTCGTTACGGACATGCCCCGCCATGCGGTCATACAGGAATCGATCCGCCGCCACGAACCACGGCGCCGCCGGACCATAGACGAGCACCAGCAATACGCTGACGAAAGTGAGCGCGACCAGCCGGTCCCGGTATTCCTTCTTTTGTTCGTCCAATACGGGCTCTCTACATAACGCGAAAAGTATAGAAAATAGCAAGCACTTTTAATGAGATAGGGTTGGCACTTTTTCGGGCGTAGGGTCCCTGAAAGCGGTGCTATGATTGGGATTCCGCTACCGGATAGGTGGCATTTCCGGCCGGATCCAGCAGGATTGTCCCGCATGGCAAAACCGAAAACGGCGTATGTCTGTACTGACTGTGGCGCGCACAGCGTCAAGTGGCAGGGGCAATGCGCGGAGTGCGCTGCCTGGAACACGCTCGCGCAGACCACGGTTTCGGCAGTCCGGGGCGATCGTCCGGAAGGCCCCGCCCCGTCCGAGCTGGGCTCCGTGAGCGAGGACGCCGGCGTCCGCCACGCATGCGGCTTTGCGGAATTCGACCGGGTGCTCGGCGGCGGGCTCGTGCCTGGATCGGTGGTCTTGCTTGGGGGCGACCCCGGCGTCGGCAAATCGACTCTGCTGCAACAGGTTGCGGCCCGGCTACAGAAGTCACTGAATGTCTGCTATGCGAGCGGCGAGGAATCGCTCCGACAGGTCGCGCAGCGGTCGCGACGCCTGGGCCTGGACAGCCCCGGTTTGAGCCTGCTGGCGGATACCTCGCTCGACAACATCCTCGATCAGGCTGTTGCCTGCGGGGCGCGGGTGTTGATCATCGATTCGATTCAGACTACGGCGACTGTGGACCTGCCATCGGCGGCAGGATCGGTCGCCCAGCTCCGCGAGTGTGTCGGCCGGGTGGTTCAGTTTGCGAAGCAACGCGAGATTGCCGTGTTTCTCATCGGCCATGTGACCAAAGAGGGTGCCATCGCCGGACCGCGCGCCGTCGAGCACATGGTCGATACGGTTCTGTATTTCGAGAATGACCCGACCAGCCGGTTCAGCGTCGTACGGGCGGTGAAGAACCGGTTCGGTGCGAGCAGCGAGCTGGGCGTTTTTGCCATGACGGAGGCCGGTTTTGTAGAAGTCAGGAACCCGTCGGCCATCTTCCTCTCGGGCGGCAGTGACGAGACTGCCGGAAGTCTGGTGTCGGTCGCCTGGGAGGGCAGTCGCCCGCTGCTGGTCGAAATTCAGGCGCTGGTTGCACGGGGAAACGGTAACTACGCCAGGCGGCTCGCCGCCGGCGTCGATCAGAATCGCCTGTCGTTGCTGATGGCGGTGCTGCAACGTCACGGCGGTATTTCCGTGGCCGGCGACGACGTATTCGTCAACGTCGCCGGCGGTCTCCGTATTGGCGAAACCAGCGCCGACCTGCCGACCCTGCTGGCGATCGTATCGAGTCTGCACGACCGGCCCTGCCGATCCGGGCTGGTCAGCTTTGGCGAGATCGGTCTGGCCGGCGAGGTTCGACCGGTCCGTTTCGGTACCGAGCGATTAACCGAGGCGGCCAAGCAGGGCTTCACGGTCGCAATCGTTCCGAGGACGAACGTGCCCAGACGGAAACCGCAGGGCATCGACGTCGTCGGGGTCGGAAAACTCAGTGAGGCGCTCGACGCCGCCTTTGGCCGCACCTAGTCCGCCGCAGCCCCCGTCAGATCCCGGCGCGGATAAATTCGCGCCGTTTTGACCCGGTTCTCCCTGGTTTCGACGATCTCGATCGGATAGCCCTCGATCTTCAACCCCGTGCCCGGTTCCGGAATGGTCTCCAGGTACTCGACAATCAGACCGTTCAGGGTCTTCGGCCCGTCTGTCGGCAGCGCCCAGTCCATGGCCCTGTTCATCTCACGAATGTTGGCGGTACCGTCGACGAGAAAGGTGTTGCTGCTTTCCCTGACGATATCTTCGGCCCCATTTGATGGATCGGTGGTGAACTCACCGACAATCTCTTCCAGAATATCTTCGAGCGTCACGATTCCCTGAATGTCGCCGTACTCGTCGACGACAAATGCGATTCTCTTTCGCGCTTTCTGAAACTGCACGAGTTGCGTGCTGAGCGGCGTGCCTTCCGGCACGTAGTACGGTTCGTCGACCAGTCGTTCGAGCGAAGTCTTGTCGAAATGCTTCATATTGGCAATGTTAGCCAGACGGCGCAAATGCAGTATTCCAACTGCGTTGTCGATGTTGTCCCGAAAGACCGGCAACCGCGTGAACTCGCTCTTTTGGATAACGGACATAATTTGCTCGTTACTGTCATCGAGGTCGATGCCGACGATTTCATTGTGCGGCACCATGACGTCGTCAACGGTCACTTTCTCAAGATCGAGAATGCTGATGAGCATGCTTCGGTACTTTCGTGAGATTCGTGCAGTCGCCTCGAACACTACCGTGCGCAACTCTTCCCGTGTCAGTGCATGCGACTGTGCGTCACCTTCCCGGACACCGAACAAGTAGAGGACGCCGTTCGACGCCATGTTGGTCAGCCACACGATCGGATAAGTTATCTTCAGCAGTGGGTAGTAGACGATCGCGGCTGGAAAAGCGACGCGTTCCGGGTGCACGGCCCCGAGCGTTTTCGGCGCCGCCTCGGCGAATATCAAGACGACCAGCGTCAGGATCAGGGTGCCGAGCGCGACGGCGGGCTGACCGCCGAGCTTGAACGCGATCAGTGCCACGAGTGACGCGGCAGAGAAATTGACGAGGTTGTTGCCGAGCAGAATCAGCCCGATCAGCCGGTCCGGGCGCAGCAGCAGACTCTCCGCCAGCCTCGCGCCACTGTGACCGGCTCTCGCCTTATGTCTCAGCTGGTATCGGTTCAGGCTCATCAATGCTGTTTCCGAGCCGGAGAAAAACGCGGAAAGGAGGAGTAAGGCAACGAGCACGCCGATCAAGGCGGCTAGCGGAACGTCATCGCTCAAAGAATGAGCACCTCGTGATTGAACAGCACTGCCTCAGTTCATCAGGACAGTCCTGCCCTGTCAAGGAAATGGATCAGGGCTAGCCCCAGGACCGGCCGAGGACCTCCTCCAGGATATAACGACTGCCGAAGTAGGCAAGGCAAAGGGTTGCGAAGCCCCACAGGTACAGATACACGGCGCGCCGACCGCGCCAGCCCGCAAACTGGCGCCCTGCGAGCAGGACGCCGAACAGGGCCAGTGCGAGGATGGACAGGAAAGTCTTGTGAACCAGGTGCTGGGCGAAAAGATCATCGACAAACACGAATCCCGACAGGACGGCGAGCAGCAGTGCCGAGAATCCGGCGCCGGCGATTCCGTACAGGAGTTTCTCGGTCGTCTCCAGCGGAGCGAACAGCCGGTTGACGGTTGACAGGCGTCCGGCATGAAGCCGGCGGTCCTGTAGTAGCGCGTAGATGGCGACAATCGCGCCGACCGTCAGCAGGCCGTAGGCAAAAAGCGAGACCACGATATGTGCCTGCATCTGCCAGGCCAGCGTCGCTCCGGGGCCTTCCGGGACCTGGAGGCCTGTTGCGGCGGCGGCAATCGCGCCCAGCACGAACAATCCGCCGGCCAGGCCCCGCAGCGACGCTTCGATCGCCCCGACTACCGCGATCACGGCAAGTTGAAACCCGACGAACGAGACCGTGTTGCTCAGAGACAGGGCGATACCGTCGGGCAGGAGAACCAGGTCGAGAAGCACCCGGCCATGCCATGCCAGCCCGGCGAGCCCGACCGCGAAAGCTATGATCTGCAAGGCTTTGGGCCGCTCCGAGAACCGGGGCAGCCTGGTCGCGGCAAATGCGACACCGGCAATTATGTACAAGAAAGGAATTGTGATTTGAAACACAGAATCGCGGATGGCTATGCCCTAGTTTCTTTCGGGTAAATGATCCCACATGGTGTAGTTCATTAGAACCCTGCTGCGGAACCCAAAGGTCGTAGTCGCTTTGCCGGTGTTGCGCAGGATAAAGCGATATGCGTATCAAAATACTGGGCTGTAGCGGTGGAATAGGTGCAGGGTCACGCACCTCCGCAATGCTCATCGACGAAGACGTGTTGCTCGACGCCGGCACGGGAATCGGCGATCTCGAGCTGGAAGACCTCAAATCGATTCGCCACGTTTTTCTGACTCATGCGCATCTGGATCACATTGCAGGACTTCCCATGCTGGTCGACAGCATATTCGAGGAGAATTTTTCGGAGCCGGTCACCGTGTATGCCCGTTCGGAAACTCTGGACGCGATCAAGTCACATCTGTTCAATGACGTGATCTGGCCCGACTTTTCGAAAATACCTTGTGACAAGAACCCGATGCTCCGATTCGCCACCTGCAATCCCGGCGATACCGTTTCAATCAGGAACCGTGACTTTCACGCCGTCGACGTATTGCACAGCGTGCCTTCGCTCGGCTACACGGTGGAAAACTCAGGCGGCGTGTTCGCCGTGAGCGGCGATACCAAGACAAATGAAACACTCTGGCCCGTGCTCAATGCGTGTGAAGATCTCAAGGTACTCGTCATCGAGGTCTCCTTTCCCGATGAGCAGGAAGACCTGGCAACCGAAGCCGGACATTATTGCCCGAACACGATGTCACAGGACCTCGCCCGCCTGCATTCAGACCCCGACATCTGGCTGACCGGTATGAAGCCTGGCGAGGAGCAGCGGATCCTGGACCAGGTGATCGCTGCGCTGCCGGACAAGAAGATCCGGATGCTGTCGCGGGGAACCGTCATCACGGTTTAGTCGCCGTCAGGGAAATCGCGGTACACTCCAGCGATGTTCGACAATCTCTCGGCTCGCCTGACAGGGGCGGCACGAAATCTGACCGGCAAGGGGCGTCTGAGTGAGTCCAATATCAGGGACGAGATGCGCCAGCTTCGGCTCGCGCTGCTGGAGGCCGACGTCGCGCTTCCGGTCGTCAAGTCGTTCATCGAACGCATCAGGGAGCGGGCCCTCGGCGAGGAGGTCGGCAAGAGCCTGACGCCCGGGCAGGCGCTCGTGAAAATCATTCACGGCGAACTGGTTCGGCTGCTGGGTACGGAACACGAGCCGCTGAACCTCAGGGCACAGCCGCCAGTCGTCATCGTGGTGGTCGGCCTGCAGGGATCGGGCAAGACCACGACCGCCGCCAAGCTCGCAAAAAGATTGATCGAGTCGGGCAGAAAACGCGTAATGCTCGCCAGCGTGGACGTTCACCGGCCTGCCGCCATCTTGCAGCTGCAAACGCTCGCCGGGGAAATCGGCGCGATGCACTGCGCCAGCGCCGGCGGCGAGAGCCCGGAAGCGATCATGGCGCGCGCTCTGGATGAAGCCCGGCGGACGCATGCCGACGTATTGATTGTCGATACAGCCGGCAGGCTGCACATTGATGAGGCGATGATGACAGAGGTCGTCGACGTGCATAAGCAGTCGAACGCACACGAGACTCTTTATATCCTTGACGCCATGGCTGGTCAGGATGCCGTTAATGCCGCCCGTACTTTCGACGAGCGTCTGCCGCTGACCGGCATCATCCTCACCAAAGCCGACGGCGATGCCAAAGGCGGCGCGGCACTGTCGGTTCGCGAGGTTACCGGCAAGCCGATCCGGTTCATCGGGGTCGGCGAGAAGACCGACGCTCTGGAGGCCTTTCACCCCGATCGCATGGCCTCGAGAATCCTCGGCATGGGCGACGTCCTGTCACTGGTCGAGGAGATGGAAGGCAAGGTCAGTCGCGACAAAGCGGGCAAACTACAAAGAAAGCTCGAGCGCGGGCGTGGATTCGACCTGTCTGACCTCAGGGAACAACTGGTGCAGATGTTCGACATGGGCGGGCTCGGGGCAATGCTCGACAAGTTGCCGATGCCCGGCAACGTCGGTCCGGACGCGCTCAGGGACAGAGCGGACAAATTACAGCTGAAGCGCCAGATCGCCATGATCGATTCGATGACGCCGGGCGAGCGTCGATTTCCGAAGACGATCAACGGCTCCCGCAAACGACGGATCGCCGATGGCTCGGGTACGCAGGTGCAGGAGGTCAATCGCCTGCTCAAACAGCACATGCACATGGAGAAAATGATGAAAAAAATGTCCGGTGGCGGCATCAGGAAGATAATGCGTGGAATGCCGCCCGGGATGATGAGATAGGTTCTGGCCACAATGCTTCACATTTGGCCGGAAATGCGTAAAATGCCCGCTTTGCTCGGGCAGGCTCCCGAGCGCAGGCATGTCTGCCTGTAGCTGAAATCGGATTGGTCATGGTCAGTATTCGTCTTTCGCGCGCTGGCGCGAAAAAGCGCCCGTTTTACCACCTGGTGGTCACCGACAGTCGCAACCGTCGGGACGGCCGGTATATCGAACGGCTTGGATTCTTTAACCCCGTTGCAAAGGGAAAGGAAGAGCAACTTCGTATCGACGTCGAGCGCGTGGATTACTGGATCAGCCAGGGCGCACAGCCCTCGGATCGCGTGGCATCGCTTCTCAAGGCATCCCGAAAAGGTGTTGCCCCGGGGAGAGGCAAACGCATGCCGAAGAAGGCGGCGAAGGCAAAGCCAGCCGAGGTGAGCGAGGCCAAACCTGAGGAATCGGCCGATGCCGCCAGGAGCGAGCCTGCCGAAGAAGCCCAAGCGAGTGTCGACAAGCCGGACGGGTCGACTGACAGTGCTGAAGCCGGACCGGAACCCCCTGCCGACGCCGAGGGCGCCAAAACCGGCGATGCCGAGGAAGCGGGAGACGAGAAGCCCGACGAGGCCGCCGGCACTGACGAGACTCCGGCAGAGGACGCGGCGGCCGACAGCGTTAAGAAGTGACGCCCGTTGTCCTTGGCCGAATAGCAGGGGTATTCGGCGTACAGGGATGGGTCAAGGTGTTTTCTTACACCGAGCCTCGGGAGGCAATTCTCGACTACGAAAAATGGTGGCTTCTGCGGGGTGGGGCGTGGTCCCCGGTAGCGCTCGAAGAAGGCAAGCCCCACGGCAAGTCGGTGATCGCGAAACTCGCCACCGTTGACGACAGAGATGCGGCGGCAGAACTGGTCGATGTGGAGGTTGCCGTTTCCAGGGAACAACTACCCGAAACGCAGGCGGGTGAGTATTACTGGACGGACCTTGAAGGACTGAAAGTCGTTGACAAAGACGGCAAGGAACTGGGACAGGTAGACTATTTGATGGCAACGGGCGCGAACGATGTGCTGGTCGTTGCCGGGGATCGGCAGCGACTGATTCCTTTTGTGATGGACGCGGTAATTCTTGACGTTGATCTCGTCAAAGGCGTGATCAGTGTTGACTGGGAATGGGACTGATGCAATGCAGATACGCATCGTCAGTATTCTTCCCGAGATGGTACAGGCGGTGGCCGAATACGGCGTCGTCGGCCGGGCGGTAGAACGAGGTCTCGCGTGCATTGACTGTGTGAATCCGAGGGATTTCACCGACGACGCGCATCGCACGGTCGATGATCGGCCCTACGGCGGAGGCCCCGGCATGGTGATGAAGTTCGAGCCGGCCGTGGCGGCGATCCGCGAGGCCAGACGCACGATGCCTTCCGACTCTCCGGTCATTTGCCTGACCCCGCAGGGGTCGGTATTCGACCAGCCGGCCGCAAATCGGCTGGCGAAACTGCCGGGCCTCATATTGCTGGCCGGCCGGTACGAGGGGATCGACGAGAGGCTTATCGAGTCGGAGGTCGCAGAGGAATTGTCGCTGGGTGACTTCGTGCTCAGCGGCGGGGAGATCGCGGCGATGGCCATGATCGATGCCATAGTGAGGTTGCTTCCCGGCGTCCTCGGCGATGAGGAGTCCGCATCACAGGACTCCTTCGCGGAAGGATTGCTGGATTGCCCGCATTACACGCGCCCCGAAGTGATCGAAGGGCGGCGTGTGCCGTCAGTATTGTTGTCGGGTGATCATGCCGCAATCGCCCGCTGGCGGTACAAACAGGCCCTGGGTCGCAGTTATGTGAGGCGTCCCGATCTTGTGAGAAAATTGGAGCTGGACCATGAACAGCAGGCGCTGCTCGATGAGTACCTCGAGGAGCGGGCGCAAGGAACCGGCAGGTAGGAAACGATGAGCAAACTAATCGAGTCAATAGAACAGGAACAGATCAACAAGGAAATCCCGGACTTCGCGCCGGGCGATACGGTCGTTGTTCAGGTCAAGGTCAAGGAAGGCGCCCGCGAGCGTCTGCAGGCTTTCGAGGGAATCGTCATCGCAAAAAGGAATCGTGGCCTCAACTCGTCTTTTACCGTGCGAAAGATCTCCCATGGCGAAGGTGTGGAACGGGTGTTCCAGACCTACAGCCCTACCGTCAGCGCCATCAAGGTGAAACGGCGTGGCGACGTACGTCGCGCAAAACTCTACTATCTTCGCGGCCGCACCGGCAAAGCGGCACGCATTAAAGAGAAGATTTAGAGAGAATCTAAAATCCGGGTTTTACTCGAATCGACCGTATAATTGACGTCCAGGGATTTGGGGCGGAACCTATCCGCCGAAGAGGGGTCTGTCGTGGCATGAGCACCATGCAGGGAATCAGCGTGCGAGCCAGCCTTTTTACCTTCATTGCCGCGTGCCTCGCAGTGTCCGGCTGCGCGACTCTGATGTCTTCTGCGGCGACCGGTCTGGCCGAGGACCTGTCGGCCGCAGTCCTGAATCAGAATGATCCGGAGCTCGTTCGCGACGGTGCGCCGGCCTATCTGCTGCTGCTCGACAGTATTCTCGAGGGCAGCCCCGACGACCCCGAACTCCTGATTGCCGCCGCCAAGATGTATGCGACCTACGGGACGGTCTTTGCCGACGACCCCGAACGATCTGCCAGGCTGACATCGAGAGCTATCGAATACGCGCAACGCGGCGTATGCAATGCCTATGCCGACGGTTGCGACTGGAACAAGGCGACCTTCGACGATTTCGAGGCCAGCCTCGTGGGCCTCCGCCATAAGCACGCGGAGATCGCCTATGGTTATTCACTCGCGTCGCTGGCATACACGCTCGCCCACTCCGACGACTGGAATGCGATTGCGCGGCTGCCGCACCTGGAAGCGCTGCTGCTCAGATACCTGGAGATCAGCAAATTGGCTGTAGAGAGTGACGTATATACGTACCTGGGAATACTGTTGACGTTGAGACCGGCGGCGTTGGGCGGAAAACCCGAACAGGCCCGGAGCTACTTCGAGCGCTCCATCGAACTCACGGGCGGTACGGACCTCGCCGCCAAAGTCGAATTCGCACAGGGCTATGCGCGACTGCTTTACGACCGTGAATTGCACGACAGGCTTTTGAACGAAGTGATTGCCGCCGATCCGAACGTCCCCGGACTGACATTGAGCAATGTCATCGCACAACGAAATGCCGCCGACTTGCTGGCATCGGCCGACGAGTATTTCTGATCGACCTGGGGATTTCGATGAACAGACTCAGACTGGCGCTTGCTGCAACGACACTGTTGATGACCGTTTCCGTGGGCGCCGCCGAACTGAAAATTGCCACACTGGCACCGGAGCGCTCCGGCTGGGTGCAGGAGATGCGCAAGGGAGCGAGGGAAATCCGCGAACGGACCGACGGCCGGGTGGTAATGAAGTTTTACGTTGGCGGCAGCCAGGGTAACGACAAACAGGTACTGCGCGCGATCAGGACCAGGAGACTGCACGGTGGCGCGTTTACGCCGATGAGTCTTCAGGATCGCTACGCGGACGTCAACATCTATGGTTTGCCGTTCCTGTTCGAGTCCGAAAAAGAGGTCGACTACGTTCGGGGACGCATGGACAGGAAATTGCTTCAGGGACTGGAGGAGGCCGGTTTCATAAGTTTCGGGTTTACCAACGGCGGCTTCGTATTCCTGATGTCGAATGAGCCCGTACGCGGGCTCGACGATCTCAAGGGCAAGCGGGTCTGGGTGCCCGAAGGCGACAGGATCAGTTATGCGACAGTGGAGGCGCTGGATCTGTCACCGGTGACCTTGCCGTTGACTGACGTTTTGACCGGCTTGCAGACCGGTCTCATCGACATCGTGTTGTTTCCGCCCATCGGGACGCTGGCTTTGCAGTGGCACACAAAGGTGAAATACCTGACGGAAATGCCGATACTGTTCTCGATGGGATTGATGGCGATCGACGCCACGGCATTCGGCAGGTTGAGCGAGGGAGACCAGCAGATCGTTCGTGAAGTCATGGCGGGCATTTACGAGGACTTCAGCAACGTCAATCGCGAGGACAACAAGAACGCCAAGGAAGCCCTTTTGAATTCGGGCGTCCAGAGTGTGCAGCCCACGGCAGGTGAACTCGAGAAGATTCACGAGATCATGGAAAGAACTAACCGGCAGCTCGGAGAGCAGGGCTTGTTTTCAATGGCGTTGTACGACGAGATGATCGGGCACATCGACGACTACCGAAGACAGCAACAAGAAGCAGGCGGTGGCTCCTGAGCCCGCTCCCAATCTTCTGAAGCGCCTCGAGCGCTTCGGAAGGGCCGCCGAAAACACCGTACTGGTTCTGCTGCTGACTGCCATGATTGTTCTGGCAGTCGGCCAGATCGCGCTGCGGGAACTGTTCGACACCGGCATCATCTGGGCGGACGAACTGGTCAAGCTGATGGTTCTCTGGATCGCAATGCTGGGTGCCCTGGCCGCCAGTCGTGATGACCGGCATCTGCGCATCGACCTGCTGTCGCACACCCTGTCGGAACGCATGCTTGCACTGGCCCGCCTGGTGGTCGAGGTCTTCGCCGCCGTTGTTTGCGGCGTCGTCGCCTGGCACGCCTTTCGGTGGTTGCAGATCGAGTTCGAATACCAGGACTCGGTGCTCGTCGATTTTCCTGCATGGCTGGCGCACGCGATACTGCCGTTGGCGTTCGTGCTGATGAGCTACCGGTTTACGCTGTCATCGATCAAGAGAGGCGCACAGTTGCGCGCTGAACGCCGGCAGCCGGAAGAACAGTGATTATTCTGGGCATTGTTCTGGTGTTACTGGCCATTCTGGGTGCGCCGCTCTTCACGATCATCACGGCGAGCGCCATGCTGGGCTACCTGCGCACCGATACGGATCTCATGAACGTTCCTCTGGAGATCCTGGGTATCGGCAGCATGCCGTTCCTGTCGGCGATCCCCCTGTTTACTTTTGCCGGATACGTGCTGAGCAAAAGCGGCGCGCCACAACGGTTGGTTCGACTCACGGGAGCGCTGCTGGGATGGATGCCGGGAGGTCTCGCAATCGTGGCATTGGGTGCGTGCGCATTCTTTACCGCGTTTACGGGTGTGACGGGCGCGACCATTATTGCGCTCGGTGCCATCCTCTACCCGGCGCTTCAGCATGACGGTTACGAGGACAACTTCAATCTCGGACTCGTGACCTCGTCCGGCAGTCTCGGGCTCCTGTTCGCGCCATCGTTGCCGATCATTCTGTACGGCGTGATTTCGGAAGTCTCCATCGACAATCTGTTTCGGGCCGGCATCCTGCCCGGACTGATCATGCTTTTCATGTTGTCCGGCTGGAGCCTGTGGGTAAACCGCAGCAATCGCAAGCCACTCGGCTCTTTCTCGGTCCGGGAGGTCGGCGCCGCCGTCCGGGAATCGATCTGGGAGATACCGCTGCCCATCATTGTCCTCGGCGGCATCTATTCGGGCTTTTTTGCCGTATCCGAGGCAGCGGCCATAACAGCCGCTTACGTCCTGATCATCGATGTCGTGATCCTGCGCGAAATAAAACCGGGCGAGCTGCCGGGCATCATGCGTGAGTCGATGCTGCTCGTGGGCGGGATCCTCGTTATCGTCGGTGCATCGCTGGCGTCGACGAATTATATGATCGACGCCGAAATACCGCAGAAACTCCTGGCGTTTGTCGCCGAGCTCGTGTCCAGTAAGACGACCTTCCTCATATTGCTGCTGGTATTTCTGCTGATCCTGGGCGCAATCCTGGATATTTTCTCGGCGATTGTCCTGGTCGTCCCGCTGATCATCCCGATCGCGGCACAATACGGCGTGCATGAAGTGCACCTGGGCATCATTTTCCTCGCTGCCATGCAACTCGGATACCTGACGCCGCCGGTCGGGCTGAACCTGTTCATTGCCAGCTATCGCTTCGACAAGCCGATCATGACGGTCTATTCAGCGACCTTCCCGTTCCTGATGATTCTCTTGCTATCGGTTATCCTGATCATGTACTGGCCGGAGTTATCATTGATTCTGGTGCCGGACTAGTTTTCGAATAGGAGCAAATGATGAGCAAGCGCGACACCGTGCACAGATATCTGTCCGCGTTCTGGACCGGGGTCAATGGCGTCCGAAAGGTTCTGCATCTGCTGCTGCTGTTGTTCATTTTTGGCATCTTTTTCGGGGCACTGTCGGCGACCGCGCCTGGCCTGCCGGGTGAGGCGGCGCTCGTGATCCGGCCTGTGGGCGTCCTGGTAGAGCAACTGGAGGGAGATCCGTATGACCGCGCACTCGCGGGGCTTTTCGGCGATGACGATCCGCAGACGCTGGTGCAGGACATCGTGGACGGGCTCGAATACGCGAAAGACGATTCGCGTATCAAGGCGGCAGTGCTCGATCTACGGGGTCTTCGTGGCGGGGGCTTTGCCAAGCTGCGGCGAATAGGCGTTGCACTGGATGACTTCAGGAGCTCGGGCAAGCGGGTGATTGCAAACGCGGACTACTACAGCCAGCAGGCTTACTACCTCGCCTCGCATGCCGACGAGATCTACATGCATCCGCATGGCGTCGTGTTTCTTCCGGGTTTTTCCGTGTACCAGCACTATTTCAAAGGGGCTATCGACAAGCTGAGGATCGACTGGAACATCTTCCGGGTCGGAACGCACAAGTCATTTGTCGAGCCGTATATGCGCACCGACATGTCCGATGAAGACCGCGACTCGACTACGCGCCTGCTCGATCAGCTCTGGCAGGGTTACAAGGGAAAGATCGCGGAGGCGCGCGGCCTCGACGTCGCGGTCATCGACGATTTCTCGATGAACCTGCTCGAAAAGGCCCGCAGTGAACGCGGCGACGTCGGCGTGGTGGCATTGGACAGCGGTCTGATCGACGGGCTCCTGACGAGGGCGGAGGTCGATCGGAAAATCACGGAATATGTCGGCAATGATGCCGAGACTCCGGATTCCTATCGTGCCGTCGGCCTGCATGACTTCCTCAGGCAGGTGCGTCTCCTGAAAGGAGACAAGTCGGCGAGGCGAAACGTCGCAATTGTCGTTGCGTCCGGTGAGATACTCAACGGTACGCAGCCGCCCGGCCTCATCGGGGGCGATTCAACGGCCAAGTTGCTGCGCCGCGCACGGCACGATGACTCCGTGCAGGCGGTGGTGTTGCGCGTCGATAGTCCCGGTGGCAGCACATTCGCATCGGCGGTTATTCTCGATGAAATCGAGGAGCTCAAGAAAGCCGGCAAGCCGGTTGTGGCGTCCATGAGCAGCGTCGCCGCATCGGGCGGCTACTGGATTTCGATGGCGGCGGACAGGATTTTTGCGAATTCCGAGACGATTACCGGCTCCATCGGCGTATTCGGAATGTTTCCCACCTTTCAGCGCTCACTCGCGGCGATCGGCATAACGACAGACGGCGTCGGCACCACGCCCTGGGCGGGGCAGTTGCGCCCCGATCGGGCCATGTCGGACGATGCCAGGGCGCTGTTCCAGATTGTAATCGACAAGGGCTACGATGATTTCATCAGCAAAGTCTCGGAGCACCGGAATCTCGACAAGGTCGAGGTCGACCGCATAGGGCAGGGGCAGGTCTGGACCGGGGCCGATGCACTGGAGTTCGGCCTGATCGATGAAATCGGCGACCTCGACGATGCGGTCAGGGCCGCTGCGGGACTTGCCGAACTGGATGTCGATAATTTTGGTCAAAAACTCATCGAAAAAGAACTGACACCCGGCGAGCAGCTTGCCGTCGATTTACTCGGCACGGCGAAATCGTTCGGTGTCGATCCGAAGGTCCTCGTCGGCAGGCCAGCGGCATCGATTCAGCGAATTGCCGGTCTGGTCGAGAATACGCTGTCATCGGTGCTTCGTTTCAATGACCCGAGTGGCATCTATTCGCATTGTTTCTGCGCCTTCGAGAACTGATCAGTTCCAGCCGAGGATCACTTTCCCGGACTGTCCGGATTCCATCAGGCGGAACGCCTCCTCGAATTCGCTGATCGCAAAGTGGTGGGTGATGATCGGGCTGATCTCGAGTCCGCTCTGCAGCATGCTGGCCATCTTGTACCAGGTCTCGAACATCTCCCGACCATATATTCCCTTTAGAATCAAGCCCTTGAAGATCACTTTGCTCCAGTCGATGGCGGTGTCCTCGGGCGGGATCCCGAGTATGGCGACACGACCGCCGTGATGCATGGTCCGCAACAGGTCGCGGAGGGCCGACGCGTTACCCGACATCTCCATGCCGACGTCGAATCCCTCTACCATGCCGAGATCCTTCATCGTGTCGTCGAGCGATCCGTCGGTGACGTTAAGTGCCACCGACGCGCCCATTGTTCTGGCAAGCTGCAAGCGGTAGTCGTTGACGTCGGTAATGACGATGTGTCGGGCGCCGGCATAGCGGGCGATGGCCACGGCCATGATGCCGATCGGCCCGGCGCCCGTTATCAACACGTCTTCGCCGACCAGATCGAACGACAGCGCCGTGTGCGTGGCGTTGCCCAGCGGATCGAGTATCGACGCTAGTTCGTCGCTGATCGCATCGGGCAGTTTGAAAGTGTTGAACGCCGGCACGGACAGGTATTCCGCGAAAGCACCGTGCCTGTTGACGCCGATACCGACCGTGTTCATGCAAAGATGCCGTCTGCCGGCACGACAATTGCGGCATACACCGCAAGTAATATGTCCTTCCGCGGAGACCCGATCGCCTGCCTCGAAGCCCCTGACCTCGCTGCCGCATTCGACGACCCGGCCGCTGAATTCATGACCGATTGCGATCGGTACGGGGATGGTCTTGCTGGCCCAGTCATCCCATTTGTAAATATGGATGTCCGTTCCACATATCGCCGTGCGGCCGACCTTGATCAAGACGTCGTTGTGACCGGGCTTCGGAGTATCGATTTCCTCGAGCCAGATACCGCGCTCGGGCTTAGACTTGACCAGTGCTTTCATGCCGTCCTATTCCACGATATCGAGTTGACGACCAGCCAGCGCGAACGCCTCGACCGCCCGGTCGAGGTGGTCGCGTGACAGGCCGGCCGACATTTGCGTGCGTATGCGCGCCTGACCTTTCGGCACGACCGGGTAGGAGAAGCCGATGACGTATATTCCGTGGTCCAGCAGGCGGTCGGCCATCTCGGTCGCAAGCTTCGCATCTCCGAGCATCACCGGGATGATGGGATGTTCGCCGGGTCTCAGGTCAAAACCCAACGCGGTCATCTTTTCGCGAAAATATACGGCATTGTCCCACAACGCTTCGCGGAGACTCGCGTCGCTTTCCAGGAGGTCGATGACCGAAATCGATGTTGCAACGATCATCGGCGCAACGGAGTTCGAAAACAAATAGGGTCGTGATCGCTGCCGAAGCCAGGCGACAATCTCTTTTCGCCCGGATGTGTATCCGCCCGAGGCCCCGCCGAGCGCTTTGCCCAGCGTCCCCGTGATGATGTCGATACGCCCCATGACGTTGCGATACTCATGCGTACCCCTGCCGTTGTTACCCATGAAGCCAGTCGCATGCGCGTCGTCGATCATGGTCATTGCGTCGTAGCGATCTGCAAGGTCGCAGATCGATTCGAGATCGGCAATCGTGCCGTCCATCGAGAAGACTCCATCCGTCACAATCAGCCTTAATCGGCGATTGCCGGCCGCCTTGAGCTGCGACTCCAGATCATTCATGTCGTTGTTCCGATAACGAAATCGCTTCGCTTTACAAAGACGGATGCCGTCGATGATGCTGGCATGATTGAGCGCATCGCTGACGACAGCGTCCTGGTCGGTGAGCAAGGTTTCGAACAAACCGCCGTTTGCGTCAAAGCAGGACGGATAGAGAATCGTGTCCTCAGTACCGAGAAAACGACTGATCCGTTCTTCGAGGAGCTTGTGAATGGTCTGTGTTCCGCAGATAAACCGCACCGAGGCCATTCCATAGCCGTACTGGTCGAGCGCCCGGTGCGCCGACTTGATGACCGCCGGGTGATTCGCAAGCCCGAGGTAGTTGTTTGCGCAGAGATTGATGACCTCCTTTGCGCCGCCGTTGGCGCGGACGCCGACGGCGGCTTGTTGCGGCCCGGCGATCAGGCGTTCCTGTTTGAAAAGTCCCTGTTCCTTGAGCGCGCTTGTTCGTTCCGCCAGTGAGGCGAGAAAATCGTCGGGCACGGGATTGCTCTCCGGATTGAAAGGCAGCAAAGTATATCAGCAGAGGAGGGCGATTCATGGCGGACAAAAACGGCAAGGGATTGAGAGTCGATCGCTGGCTCTGGCACACGCGCTTTTACAGGACGAGAACGATGGCATCGGCGGCGGTCCAGTCGGGCGGTGTCAGGATCAACGGCAAACGTGCCAGGCCCGGTACCCCCGTGTCCGCCGGCGACGTCGTGGAGCTGAAAAAAAATCGTCTGGCATACAAGTTGGAGGTCGTGTCGTTGCCGCCGCGCCGCCTGTCCGCGTCCAGTGCGCAGGAGTGTTACAGCGAGGACTCTGCGGCACGAGAGCAGCGCATGGAGTTGGTCGGGCAGCTCGGCGAGGACCGGCGAAGAATGCCCCGAACCCGCGGCCGGCCGGATAAACGCACGCGCCGCTTGATTCGCGACCGGAATCGCCGACCATCAGACGGTGCTCATTAATGCATTTTACGGATAATTCCTTTGTCCATGGCGAGCCCCTGGCAGCGGTCAATGACAAGTACCTTGCCGATGAGGAATCGCTGGTTAACGAGCTGATCGAGATCGCCGATTCGGGTCCGTCCGTGCGCACCGGAATTCAGGAGACTGCGGCGTCACTGGTGCGGGCGGTTCGTGAACAGGCCGCGAAGGAGGGCGGCATCGACGCGTTTCTGCAGCAGTACGACCTGTCGACTCAGGAGGGCGTGCTGCTCATGTGCATCGCCGAGGCGCTGCTGCGCATTCCCGATGCGGGTACTGCGGACCGCCTCATCGCCGACAAGATCACGTCGGCGCAGTGGCAAGACCACCTCGGCGCAAGCGACTCGCTGTTCGTCAACGCGTCCACCTGGGGGTTGATGCTCACCGGCCAGTTGCTGTCGCTCGACGAGGCTGCGACGAGCAACCCCACGATTTACCTGGCCAGGTTTGCGAGCCGGGCAGGGGAGCCGGTCGTCAGGGCCGCGATGCGCCAGGCCATGCGTATCATGGGTCACCAGTTCGTGATGGGGCGGACGATCGAGGAAGCGCTGGAACGCTCACGAAAAAAGGACGGCAAGCACTATCGGTATTCATATGACATGCTCGGCGAGGCGGCCCTGACGGCCGCCGATGCGGCGCGGTACCTGGAATCCTATGGCGCGGCCATCGACAGCATTGCCGACAGCGTCGAATCGCCGGCCGACATTTTTTCGGCGCCGAGCATATCGGTCAAGCTCTCCGCTCTGCACCCACGCTATTCCTTCACCCAACACCAGAGGCTCATGAACGAACTCGTCCCTCGCGTCGCCGAACTGGCGGTACAGGCGCGCAACAGGGGTATTGCGTTGACGATCGACGCCGAGGAGGCCGATCGCCTCGAGATATCGCTCGAGATTTTCCAACGCGTTTATCGTGACCGGCGGCTGGCGGACTACGAAGGCCTGGGTGTGGCAGTCCAGGCGTATCTGCGGCGTGCCGCCGACGTCTTGAGATTCCTGTCGGACAGCGCTTCCTCGGCCGGCCGCAAGATTCCCGTGCGTCTGGTCAAGGGGGCGTACTGGGATACCGAGGTCAAGCACGCCCAGGAACAGGGGCTGGAAAGTTACCCGGTGTTCACGCGAAAAGCCCATACCGACGTTTCCTACCTCGCCTGCGCGAGGCTGCTCGTCAAATCTGGAGAACGGTTCTACCCGCAATTCGCGACCCACAACGCGCACACGCTGGCCAGTATCCTGCATTTCACGGGCTCAACGAGCGACTTCGAGTTTCAGCGGCTGCATGGAATGGGAGAGGCCCTGTATTCGCAAGTCATTGACCCCGACAGATTCGCGCGCCCCTGCCGCGTCTACGCGCCGGTCGGCAGTCACGAGGACCTGCTGCCTTATCTCGTTCGTCGCCTGCTGGAGAACGGAGCCAACACCTCGTTCGTAAACCGCATCATCGACGAGAGCATCGACGTAGGAGATATCATCGAAGATCCCATCGATATTTCACGTGCCGGCAAGTCGAAACCACATCCCCGCATCCCGTCGCCGTCGGATATCTTCGGCAAGGCACGAAAAAATTCCCGCGGCTTCAATCTCCCGGATCGCCGAATGACAGCGCAACTGCTCGAGGCGATGCAAAAAGCGTCGGACGAGGAGTTGTCGGCGGCCACGATAGTCGACGGCCGGCCGATTCCCGGCAAGAAAGTACGATCCGTCAACCCGGCCCGGACAAAGCAGGTCGTCGGCGTCTGCCAGACGGCCGATACCGATGCCGTGGAACAGGCACTGGATGTTGCCGGGGCGGCGCAGCACGACTGGGACCAGACCCCGACGGCCGAACGGGCGGCGATACTGTTAAAGGCTGCCGACCTGTACGAACGACACGCCGCCGAGCTGATGGCGATCTGCGTTGCCGAGGCCGGCAAGACCGTCCCCGACGCAATTTCCGAACTGCGGGAGGCGGTCGACTTCCTGCGCTATTACGCCGTTGAGGCCGTGAGAATCTACGGTGATCGTACGAACCTTCCGGGTCCTACCGGCGAGCGCAACCAGCTGGGCATGCGCGGTCGTGGCATCTTCGTCTGCATCAGCCCATGGAATTTCCCGCTGGCCATTTTCACGGGACAGGTCGCGGCCGCATTGGCAAGCGGCAATGCGGTGCTGGCAAAGCCGGCCGAACAGACACCGCTGGTCGCGCACCGGGCCGTGCGGCTGTTGCTCGAAGCTGGTGTGCCGCCGGGTGTCCTGCACCTGCTTCCCGGCGACGGCGCGAGGATCGGCGGGCATGCCATCGCCGATTCCAGGGTATCCGGCGTCGCCTTCACGGGATCGACGGAGACCGCGAGAATCATCAATCAGTCGCTTGCCGCGAGGGACGGACCGATCGCGACGCTGATCGCCGAGACCGGCGGACAGAATGCGATGTTCGTCGATTCTTCGGCGCTACCCGAACAGGTCGTGCTCGATGCCGTCACCTCCGCGTTCAACAGCGCTGGCCAGCGCTGCTCCGCGCTTCGACTTCTCTGCCTGCAGGAGGAGATTGCGCCACGCGTCATCCGACTCCTCTCGGGGCATATGGACGAGCTGAGTATCGGCGATCCGTCCGATCTGGCAACGGACATCGGACCGACGATCGACGAGGGGGCGAGAAGCGTCATTTCCACGCACGTAAAGCAGCTCTCGAAAAAAGCAAGCCTGGTTCATCAGTGTGATCTGCCGAAAGAAACCAGGGGTGGGACGTTTTATCCACCGACCGCGATCGAGATCGACAGTCTCAGCCTCCTGCAGCGCGAGGTCTTCGGCCCGGTACTGCACATCCTGCGCTATCCGAGCGAGCAGCTCGCGGACACGCTTGATGCGGTCAACCAACTCGGATACGGGCTGACCATGGGTGTGCACAGCCGCATCGACAGTCGCGCCAGGGCGATAACGTCCCTGTCGGGGGCCGGCAATATCTACATCAATCGCGACATGATCGGCGCGGTGGTCGGCGTACAGCCTTTCGGCGGCCGGGGCCTGTCGGGCACGGGGCCCAAGGCCGGCGGGCCCCACTACCTGCCGAGATTCGGCAGCGAATACACGGTCAGCAACAATATTTCCGCCGTCGGCGGCAACGCCAGCCTGCTGTCCCTCGACGAATAGCCAGTGCCGGCCGTCAGCATCTTCGACATTTTCAAGATCGGCATCGGACCGTCCAGTTCTCATACGGTCGGACCGATGAAAGCCGCCCGGGAGTTTGTTCGCGGCGTCCGGCGGGCCGGCGCACAGGTGGGCAAACTCGAAATCAGGCTTTACGGCTCGCTCAGTTCTACCGGCAAGGGACACGGCAGCGACTCGGCCATTCTCATCGGATTGGAGGGGGCAGAGCCGGAGACGGTCGATCCCGACGCGGTCGGGGCGATACTGAACCGCATCCGGAGCGGGCGACGACTAAATCTGCCCGGTGTCGGGACGATCGCCTTCGATCCCGACACCGACCTCGCTTTCGATGTCGGCGAGCCATTACCGCGGCATACAAACGGCATGCGGTTCAAGGCATTCGATGAGAATGGAATGGAGGTACTGCAGGAAGATTACTTTTCCATCGGCGGCGGCTTCATCGTCCGCGACGATGAAGAAGAACCGACCAATCAGCAAGGCGAACCGCCATACCCGTTCTCCGATGCCGGGAGTCTCCTGAAACTGGCCGGGGAAAACGACCTGACCGTACCCGAACTCGTCTTCCGGAACGAGCTCAGCTGGCGAAGCGAAGCGGATGTCGACGAGAAGCTCGACGCTGTCTGGGACGCGATGCAGGTCTGCGTCCAGAGAGGCGTCCACGCCGACGGCGTCCTGCCGGGCCGAATGGCCGTGCCTCGCAGGGCAGCGGGTCTGTATCGGTCGCTCAAAGCGCGCGAAAACGAAGGCAGCCTGGAGACAATGGACTGGGTGAACGCCTATGCGATCGCCGTCAACGAAGAGAACGCCGCCGGCGGTCGCGTCGTGACGGCGCCGACCAATGGCGCGGCCGGCATCGTCCCGGCCGTGCTGCACTACTACAAGTACTTCGTCTCCGACGCCGACACCGAAGGCGTGAAACGATTCCTGCTGGCGGCCGGCGCAATCGGCATTCTTTACAAGATCAATGCGTCGATTTCGGGTGCGGAAATGGGATGCCAGGGCGAGGTCGGCGTCGCCTGTTCCATGGCGGCGGCCGGTCTGGTCGCGGCGTGCCGGGGCTCGGCGTGGCAGCTCGAAAATGCCGCGGAAATCGGCATGGAGCACAATCTCGGGCTGACATGCGACCCGATTGGCGGACTCGTGCAGATCCCCTGCATCGAGCGCAATGCCATGGGGTCGGTCAAGGCGGTCAATGCCGCGCGCCTCGCCCTTCAGGGCGACGGGTCGCACAAGGTGTCCCTCGACCAGGTCATCAACACCATGCGCCAGACAGGCCTCGACATGTCGACCATCTACAAAGAGACATCACGGGGCGGCCTTGCGGTAAACGTCCCGGAATGCTGATTCACTCGTTGTGGACGCGCTTCGGATAATCGAAGACCAGGAGTTCAATACTCCCGTCCACGTCGAGTGTCCAGTCCTGCCGATCGATCTCGAGCGCGACGAAACCACAGGTCGGTATGTTGTCGGTCAGGCCGGGATACAGATAATTGATGAAGTCGGTCAGACCGGGATTATGGCCGACGATCATGATGTTGTTGAATCCCGTGTCCTGTTCGGCAATCAGGTTCAGCATCGTCCTGACGGACGCGTGATAAAGGCGATCCTCTTGTTGCAGGAATTCCAGCGGGTAGCCGATTTCGTTCGCAAAGATTTTCGCCGTCGACCACGCCCGCACCGCCGGACTGCTGAGGATCAATGACGGTCTGATCCCGGTCTGTTTGAAACGCTCTGCCATGACCGGAGCGTTGCGCTGTCCCCGGCGATTCAACGGACGCTCGCGATCCTGAAGACTGGCGTCCTTCCAACTCGATTTTGCGTGTCGGAGTATCGTAAGCGACTTCATGTCATGACAGTTTACATCAGGCCGGTTTGCAGCCTCGCTTCGTCGGACATCATGCCTTGATTCCAGGGCGGATCGAAGACGAGTTCGACACGCACGTCGGAAACGGTGGGAATGATGGCGACCTTCTCCTGCGCATCCTGAACGAGGATCTCGCCCATGCCGCAGCCCGGTGCCGTGAGCGTCATGTCGATGCTCACGGAGCGGTTGCCGTCCGGGGCGGGCATCACATCCAGGCGGTAAACGAGACCGAGATCGACGATATTGATGGGGATTTCCGGATCGTAGCAGGTTTTGAGCTGCTGCCAGATGACCTCCTCGATGTCCTTGTCAGTCGCGTTCTCGGGGACTTCCGGCGGCGGCACCGGCTCCTTGCCGAGCGCGTCGGCGTCGGCGCCGGCAATGCGAAACAGATTGCCTTCGATATAGACCGTGAAGCTGCCGCCCAGCGCCTGGGTGATGAAGCCGCTGGTGCCGGCCCGCAGATGCAGCACTTCACCTGCGGGGATGATGACCGCGCTTACGTCACGCGACAGCGAGAATGGTTCGTTGGTAAATCCGAACATGGCGGTGCCTACTCCGTGGTCGCCGGTCGGGGATTTCGATGGATGGCCGAGTTCAGCGCATGCCAGGCGAGCGTGGCGCACTTGACCCGTGACGGAAACTCCCGGACGCCTTCCAGAGCCTCGAGCTTGCCGAGATCGATTCCGTCGCCCGCCGCGTCGCTTGTCTCCGGTTCGTCGCCGGTCAGCCGCGCGACCAGCGTCGCAAAGTAGCCGAGCGCATCCCTGGTGCTCAGGCCGATGACCGTATCCGTCAGCAGCGAAGCGGAGGCCACCGAAATCGCGCATCCGGACCCTTCGAAGCAGGCATCGCTTATGCGGTTGTCGGCGTCGATATGAAAATACATCTTGAGCTTGTCGCCGCAAAGCGGATTGATGCCCTCCGCCGCGTGCGTGGCGTCGGGAAGTTTGCCGAAATGCCGCGGGCTCCGGGCATGGTCGAGTATGAGTTCCCTGTAAAGCTCCCTGAGCTCCTCGCTGGACTGGACCATCGATATCATGCCGAAAAAATTTCCTTCGCCTTGCCGAGGCCGTCGATGAGCGCATCGATATCCGGCCTGTTGTTGTACAGGGCGAGCGATGCGCGCGCCGTTCCCGCGATACCGTAAAAATCCATTACCGGCATCGCGCAGTGATGTCCGGTACGCACGGCGACGCCATGGTGATCGAGGACGGTGCCGAGATCATGCGGGTGGATGTCGTCGAGCAAGAAAGACTGCAGGCTGGCTTTTCGCTCGGCCGTGCCGAACAAGCGGATGCCGTCCACCGACTCCAGCTGCGAAGTCAGGTAGCCGAGCAGCTCGTTTTCGTAGGCAGCGACCCGGTCCATGCCCAGAGACCGCAGGTAGTCCACCGTTGCACCCAGGCCGACCGCGCCGGAGATGTTGGGCGTGCCGGCCTCGAACTTGTACGGAATGTCGTTGTAGGTCGTACCTTCGAATCTGACCTCGAGAATCATGTCGCCGCCGCCCTGGTACGGCGGCATCTTCTCCAGATGTGCTTCCTTTCCGAACAGGATGCCGATTCCCGTCGGCCCGAACATCTTGTGGCCGGAGAACGCATAGAAGTCGCAGTCCAGGGCCTGCAGGTCGACCGGCATGTGCGGCACCGCCTGGGCCCCGTCGACGATTACCGGAATATCACGATCATGGGCCTCGGCGACGATTCGGGCCAGCGGCAGAATGCTGCCCAGCGCGTTCGATACGTGTGCAATGGCCAGCATTTTGACCTGGTCATCGAGCATCGCGATCAGGGCGTCCGCCTCGACCTGTCCACGCTGGTCGATCGGCGCGACCAGCAGCCCGGCGCCGGTCTGCTCGCAGACGATTTGCCACGGCACGATGTTTGAGTGATGTTCGAGGTGCGTGATCAGGATCTTGTCGCCGGGCTTCAGGTTCGGTCGGCAGAAGCTCTGGGCGACGAGGTTGATCGACTCGGTCGTGCCGCTGGTGTAGACCACTTCTCTTCTGGAGCGCGCTTTGATGAACCGCGCAATCCTGTCACGCGCACCTTCGTACGCCTCGGTCGCCCGGTTACTCAGCGTGTACACACCGCGATGAACGTTTGCATGGTCGTGGCGCTGATATTCGGCAATCGTATCGATCACGATGGCTGGTTGCTGGGAAGAAGCGGCACTGTCAAGAAAGACCATTGCATGATCGTTGACGCGTTGCCCGAGCGTCGGAAAATCGCTTCGGCAATTCGAGATATCGAAGACCTCGTTTCGTGCGTCCGGAAGCCTGGCCTGCCGCTCGCTCATCGGGCATCTCCCCCGATCAAAGCGTTCAGCCGCCGATCGGTCGCCGCGGCAATGAGCTCATGCGCCTGCGGTACCGGAGAAGCCGACAGAATCCGTGCGGCGAACGCCCGGGTCAGGAGTTGCGACGCCTCGTCCCGGTCGAGACCTCGCGAGCGGAGATAGAAGAGGGCGGAATTGTCCAGCTGGCCGACAGTCGCGCCGTGCGCGCATTTCACGTCGTCCGCGTAAATCTCCAGCTCCGGCTTGGTGTCGATTTCCGCCGTCTCCGATAACAGCAGATTGTGATTCGACTGCTCGGCGTCGGTGCCGTCCGCGCCCTCGTGAACGATCGCCTTGCCGTTGAATACGCAGCGGGCACGGCCGCCCAGTATGCCGCGGTATTCTTCCCTGCTGACCGCGGGGCCCGTGCGATGGTCTATGCGAGTGTGATTGTCGATGTGCTGCCTGTCACCGGCCACATAAAGGCCATGCAGAGTGGCGGTGGCACCGGGACCACTGATATCGACAAAAACGTCGTTACGGATCAACAAACCACCGAAATCGAAACTCGCGTAATCGAGTTGCGCGTCTTTCTCCAGTTCTGCAATCAGCCTGCCGACCTGGAGATGGGTTTCGGCTCTTTCCTGCAAGCGCACATAGCCGACCCGGGCGCCATTGCCGACGATCAGCTGAATGACGGTGTTTGCAAACTGCGCGTCTGTTCCCGTGGAGACATGTGCTTCGATGATGTCGATTTCCGCACCCGCCTCGACATCGATGATGAGCCTCGCCTGGGTGAGGTTGCCGGGTTCGTCGACGAACAGGAATCCCAGCGGCTTCGCCGAATCGGCGGCCGCCCGGATACTCGCTCGCAAGCCGTCCCGTAACAGTGCCGCGTTGAAGCTCGTCATCTGATCGTCGGCAACGATCGACGGCGTGCTCGCATCGTCACTGAGCCTGGTGAAGTCGACGCCTGGGTACGAAACGGACCCGGCGATGCCGTTTGCGATGAGAACCCAGTTTGCTTCGACATTCTCGCGAACACCGCTGACGGACCGTTCCGCGTCGCTGCTCAGTGTCGCTTCGGGCGAGGTGTTAGATCCGCTTTTCAGCCATGCGTTGCTGAGATCGATGGCCTGCCGGAGGTTCGTGTATTTCCAGTCCTCGTCCCGCATCGTCGGGAATCCGTGTTTCACAAACTGCGCCAGCGCTGCCTTTCGCGCAGGCGCAAGTGCGTCCTGCGGCAACTGATTGACGGCCGCCTCGAGCAGATCGTGCGCGATGGCAGTCATTCGCCTGACGCCTCGCGCACCCAGTCGTAGCCCTTCTCTTCGAGCTGCACCGCAAGTGACTTGTCGCCGGAACGAACGATTCGGCCTCTCGACAGCACATGTACGTAATCGGGCTCGACGTAGTCGAGCAGTCGCTGATAGTGGGTTACGAGGACAATTGCGCGATCCGGGCTGCGCAGGGCATTCACGCCTTCGGCAACCGCTTTCAACGCGTCGATGTCGAGACCGGAGTCGGTTTCATCCAGCACGGCCAGCCTGGGCTCGAGCATCGCCATCTGCAGGATCTCGTTGCGTTTCTTTTCGCCGCCGGAGAATCCCTCGTTGACGCCGCGGTTGAGAAACGCGGGATCCATGTCCAGCACTTTCATCTTCTCCCGCGCAAGCTGCAGGAACTCGAAAGCATCGATCTCGTTCCGGCCATCGTGCTTGCGCCTGGCGTTCATCGCCGCTTTCAGCAGATAGGCGTTGTTGACCCCGGGAATCTCCACGGGGTACTGAAAGCCCAGGAATATGCCTTCCCGGGCGCGTTCTTCCGGTGCGAGCCCGAGCAGATCCGCTCCGTCGTAGCGCACGGAGCCGCTGGTTACGATGTAATCTTCGTGACCGGCAATCACCTGCGCGAGCGTGCTCTTTCCGGAGCCGTTCGGCCCCATGATTGCGTGTACTTCTCCCGCGTTGACCCTGAGCGAGAGGCCGTTAAGGATCTCGGCGTCCCCGACGGTAACGTTGAGGTTGTCTATTTCAAGCATTAGCCCACTGCGCCTTCCAGACTGACGTTGAGCAGATTCTGAGCTTCGACGGCAAACTCCATGGGCAACTCCTTGAACACCTCCTTGCAGAATCCGTTGACGATCATGTTGACGGCGTCTTCGGCTGAAATGCCACGCTGCCGGCAATAGAACAGCTGGTCTTCGGAAATTTTCGATGTCGTTGCTTCGTGCTCGACTTTCGCAGTCAGGTTTCTTACTTCCATGTAAGGGAATGTGTGGGCGCCACAGTCCCTGCCGATCAACAGAGAATCGCATTGCGTGTGATTGCGCGCGTGGTCGGCTTGCGGCATGACCCGTACCAGGCCCCTGTAGGAGTTCTGTGCGCGACCCGCCGAGAGGCCCTTCGAGACAATAGTGCTCCTGGTGTTTTTGCCGATATGGATCATCTTCGTCCCGGTATCTGCCTGTTGCATGTTGTTGGCGACGGCAACCGAATAAAACTCGCCCACCGAGTTTTCGCCACGCAATATGCAACTCGGATACTTCCAGGTGATCGCGGAGCCGGTCTCCACCTGGGTCCAGGAGATCTTCGAGTTGGCCCCGCGGCAATCGCCGCGCTTGGTGACAAAGTTATAAATGCCGCCCCTGCCTTCTTCGTCGCCCGGATACCAGTTTTGCACGGTCGAGTACTTGATCCCGGCGCCTTCGAGTGCGACCAGCTCGACAACGGCCGCGTGTAGCTGGTTCTCGTCACGCATCGGCGCCGTGCAACCCTCGAGATAGCTCACGTAACTGCCTTCGTCCGCAATGATCAGGGTCCTCTCGAACTGACCGGTGTTGGCGGCATTGATCCGGAAGTAGGTTGACAATTCCATCGGGCAACGCACCCCCTTCGGCACATAGACGAAGGAGCCGTCGCTGAATACCGCAGAGTTCAGTGTTGCGAAGAAATTATCCCTGTACGGAACGACCGAGCCGAGATATTTCCTGACAAGCTCGGGATGGTTCGTGACCGCTTCGGAGAACGGGCAAAAGATGACGCCGGCTTCCGACAGCTTCTCCTTGAATGTCGTCGCGACAGACACGCTGTCGAATACCGCATCTACCGCGACACCGGCCAGTACTGCCCGCTCGTGCAACGGGATGCCGAGTTTGTCGTAGGTCTCGAGCAGCTTCGGATCGACTTCGTCGAGACTCTTCGGTCGATCGTCGTCGGATATCGGCGCCGCGTAATAGGAAATGTCCTGATAGTCGATCTTCGGATAGCGCACGTGTGCCCAACTCGGTTCCTGCATGGTCAACCAGTGCCGAAAGGCCTTGAGACGCCATTCGAGCATGAAGCCGGGTTCATTTTTCCTGGCCGAAATCGCCCGTACGATCTCCTCGTCCAGCCCGGGCGGCAGGCTGTCCGTGTCGATCTCGGTCACGAAGCCGTGTTCGTAGCGGCGATTGACCAGTGACTCGATGTTATCTCTGTCGGCGGACACCGGATCAGGGCTTCCTTGTAACGTTGATCGGAATGCCGCCCAGGTCGAACCTGGGCACCGGGCTGTTTGCGCGCTGCAGGTCTGCCAGGCTTATGTCGTCGAGAGCCCGGCGGATCGCGATGTTGATCCGCTGCCAGGCGCTGCCGACATCGCAATTCGACTCGTAGTCGCAGTGGCTTTCGCTCTTGGAGCATTCGGTAATCGAGACGGGCCCCTCCAGGGCATCGATGACGTCTGCGGCGCTTATCTGATCGGGCTGCCGGGCCAGCCGGTAGCCGCCGCGGGTACCGCGCGTCGACAGCACCAGCCCCGCTTTTGCCAGTGCTTTCAACAGCTTGCTGACAGTCGGCGGGGCGATTCCGCTGGCCTCGGCAAGCTCCGTGGCACTGACGCAGTCCGGACCGCTGCTGGCCAGTCGGGCCAGCAGCACCGTGCCGTAGTCGGTCAATTTGCTCATGCGCAACATGGCGGCGCTCCGTTGCCAGGAATAGAGGACTATTTTAGTCCTATTTATGGGCCCAGGCCAGCCGAAAACAAGGTTTCAACAGGGGTTCCGTCACCGTCGCCGGCAGGCATGCCCGCCGGGATTATTTGCTATCCTAGCCCGTCATCCGCCGCCGGCGGGTCAGAACAACAAGCAAATACCGAAACCAAGAATCTGGAGAGTGCTCGATGAACGTGAATGAACTGAATTCCGTGGCAAACGCCATGCTGGCAAACGGCAAGGGAATACTGGCCGCGGATGAGAGTTCTCCGACCATCAAGAAACGCTTCGACTCGATCGACACCGAATCGACCGAAGAAAACCGGCGTCGCTACCGGGAAATGCTGTTCACCACCGACGGCATCGCCGACTATATCGGCGCTGTGATCCTGTTCGACGAGACCATGCGTCAGAGCACCGGCGAAGGCGTCCCGTTTTCGAAATATCTCGCCGACCGGGGCATCATTCCCGGCATCAAGGTCGACAAGGGCGCCAAGGCGCTCGCCGGTTTCCCCGGTGAGACGGTCACCGAGGGGCTCGACGGCCTCAGAGACCGGCTGGAAGAATACGGCGCCATGGGTGCGCAGTTCGCCAAGTGGCGCGCGGTCATCCATATCGGCGACGGCATTCCGTCCGACTACGGCATCAGCGCCAATGCGCATGCGCTTGCCCGTTACGCGGCCCTGTGCCAGGAAGCCGGCATCGTGCCGATCGTCGAGCCCGAAGTCCTTATGGACGGCGACCATGGCATCGAGCGATGCGAGGAAGTCACCGCCGCGACACTCGACGCCGTGTTTGCCCAGCAGAGAGCACACCGTGTCGCGCTCGAGGGCATCGTCCTCAAGCCGAACATGGTGATCTCGGGCAGTGAGGCATCCGATCGTGCCGACCCGCGGACGGTCGCCCAGGCCACGCTGCGATGTCTGAAGGCACACGTACCGGCCGAGGTCCCCGGCATCGCATTCCTGTCCGGCGGACAGACCGCGGAAGAGGCAACCGAGCACCTGGGGCTGATGAACCGGATGGGCGGGCTGCCCTGGGAGCTTTCGTTCTCCTATGGGCGTGCCTTGCAGGCGCCGGCACTGGATGCGTGGCGCGGCAACGAGGCGAACTTCACCGCCGGGCAGGCGGCGTTGTACAAGAGAGCCAGGCTGAACGGCCTTGCGCATCTCGGCGAGTATGAGGTCGCAATGGAGTCGGCAGCTTAAGCCCTGTGCCGCCAGATGAACGATGGGGCCGACAATCTGATCGAGATACGGGATCTGGATTTTGCCCGCGGGGCACGGCAGATCTTCAAGAACCTGAATATCGAGATCAAGCGCGGCCAGGTAACGGCCATCATGGGCCCGAGCGGCACGGGCAAGACCACGCTGCTGGGCCTCATTACCCGCCAGTTGGTGCCGGATCGCGGCAGCATCATCGTTGACGGTATCGATATCTCGGTCCTGAACCAGAAGGCGCTTTACAAGTTTCGGCGACGGTTCGGGATGCTGTTTCAGAACGGCGCCCTGCTGACGGACATCAATGTCTTCGAAAACGTCGCTTTTCCGTTACGCGAACACACCAAGCTCCCCAACCGGTTGATCCGCCATATTGTGCTGACAAAACTGCACGCCGTGGGCCTCAGGGGAGCCGCCGACATGATGCCTGCGGAGTTGTCGGGCGGCATGTCGCGGCGGGTCGCGCTGGCCCGGGCGATGGTGATGGATCCGGACATCCTGGTCTACGACGAGCCCTTCGTCGGGCTGGATCCGATATCGATGGGGGTCATCGTGAGGCTGGTACGGCAGATGAATGATGCGCTCGGGATCTCGAGCATTCTCGTCAGCCATGACGTACAGGAGGTTTCCACCGTAGCCGACTGCAGCTACCTGATCTCCGACGGCAAGGTTGCGGCCTCGGGCAGCCCGGCCGAACTCAGCCAGACCAGTTCGCGACTGGTCCGGCAATTCATGCACGGCATGGCCGACGGTCCGGTCGCGTTTCATTATGCCGCGCCGGACTATGCCGAGCAGCTGCTGGGCAGGGATTCAGAGTAGGCCTCGGTCCGACTGTCGATGTTCCGCGACATCTATTACACCGTCATGGAATTCCTGCGCACCTTCGGTGCGCTGCAGATATTCTTCCTGCGTCTGCTCGGCAATTCTCCGTCGGTTTTCGTACGTCGATTCAGGCTGGTGGTGCACCAGGTCTACAACGCCGGCGCCCTGTCGCTGGTGATCATCATGGTATGCGGCCTGTTCGTCGGCGGTGTCATTAGTCTGCAGGGATTCTCGAACCTGTCGAAGTTCAATGCGGAGGATTCGGTCGGCGCAGTTGCTGCGCTGGGCATGCTCAAGGAGCTCGGACCCGTCATCACCGCGTTGCTGTTTGCCGGCCGTGCGGGCACCTCACTCGCGTCGGAGATCGGTCTGATGCGGGCGACCGATCAGCTCTCGGCGATGGAGATGATGGCGATCAGCCCCTTGCGGAGAGTGATCGTGCCGCGCTTCCTCGGCGGTGTGATTGCGATGCCGTTGCTCGCCGCCGTGTTCAGCGTCATCGGCCTGCTCGGTGCACATCTTGTCGGCGTGAGTCTGCTCGGCGTCGATGCCGGTGCATTCTGGTCACAGATGCAAAACGCCGTCGGTCCCGAGGACATCTATGAAGGCATTATCAAGAGTTTCGTGTTTGGCGTGGTTGCCAGCCTGTTGGCAGTCTGGGAGGGCTATAATGCGATTCCGACGGCGGAAGGCGTCGGCAGGGCCACGACAAGAACCGTCGTCATCACGGCAATCGCGATACTCATACTCGATTTCATGATTACGGCAATTGTCATCTGAGGTGAGCGATGCAACAAACGCGATCAGTTGAGCTTGGAACCGGTCTGTTCGTACTCTTTGGACTGGCTGCCCTGTTTTTCCTTACGACTCAGACCACGGGAGAAAAGACGCTCACCGGCGGTGACACCTACGAAGTTCGAGCCCGGTTCGAGAACGTCGGCAGCCTGAAAGAAAGGGCACCGGTTTCCATGTCCGGCGTGACGATCGGCCGCATAACGGAAGTGGAATTCGATCCCGTCAGCCTCGATGCGCAGGTCACGTTCGTCATCGACGAACGATTCAACCAGATCCCCGACGATTCCGATGCCAGCATACTGACATCGGGCCTGCTGGGCAGCCAGTATATCGGCTTGCAGGCCGGCGGTTCGGAGACCTACCTCGTGGACGGCAGCGAAATAGCGTTCACACAGTCGGCGATCGTGCTCGAGAATCTGATCAGCAAGTATCTGTTCAGCGCCGGTGGAGACGACGATGACGACGAGTAGGGTATTGGCCGGACGATTGCTGATTCTTTTTGCCGGTCTTTTCGCGATGTGCGCGCAGGCGGAGTCGCCGAATGCCGTCGTCGAGGAGGCGGCAACGCTGCTCGACCAGTTTCTCGAAGGCCGCCGGGACGAGCTCTCTCGCGACACCGAGGCGCTTTATGTGTTGATCGACGGGATTCTGCTGCCCAGGTTCGACCGCCGGTACGCGGCGCAGCTGGTGCTCGCAAGGCATTGGCGTACCGCGAGCGAGGCGCAACGGGACCAGTTCATTGACGCTTTCTATGATCACCTGATGCATCAGTATGCGCTCGCCGTGCTGGAATTCGATATCGGCAAGCTGCAGGTACTGCCGTTCAGGGGGGATGCGACCAAGAAACGCACGACCGTGAAAACGATCATGCTGCTCGACGACGGGACCAAGGTCCCTGTGAACTACGGCATGGTAAACCGCGAGAACGGATGGCTGATGTTCGATGTGACGATCGAAGGCATATCCTACGTCCGAAACTTCAAAGCGGAAGTCAATGCGGAAATTCAGGCCGAAGGCCTGGACAGTCTGATCGAACGCCTGGTAAGCGAAAACAGCCAAGGGGCTGCGGATTGAGCAAGTTCGAGCTCAAGGACTACGGCGACGGCCGGTTCGCCCTGCGAGGCAGGATGGCGCTCGATACCGCCGGGCAGATACTCCGGGAGAGCGAGCTTCCCTTCGCGGAGCACACCCGGATCGAGGTAGACCTGGCCGGCGTCGAGGAGACCGACTCGGCGGGCCTCGCCCTGCTGCTCGAATGGATCACCTGGGCCAATCATACGGTTCGCGAGATCCGCTTCACGGCGATGCCCGAGAAGATCAGCGCGATCGCCAGGACCACCGAAGTCGAAGGTCTGCTGAAGCGCGGCGAGCGTTGGTCCGGCTTTATCGACGC
>JBHHWI010000013.1:0-43749 GCA_046756445.1 Woeseia sp.
TGCAGGACCAGGTCGTTGGTCTCGGGGCCATAGACCTTGTGCGGATTCGAAATGACGGTCGCGCCGTCATTGATATACCGCTTGTACTGGTCGAGGAAATCGGCGCCGGATCCTTCGAAGTCTTTGGTCGTCAGCGCGCCTTCGCGATCGAACATGCCGATGGCGTGCATCAGGGCTTCAAGCGCGCCCTCGAACTGCCAGCCGTGATCGGTCGGGTAGTAGTAGTGCGGCGAGACAAACACCGGTATGTCATTGGCTTTGGCCGCCGCGAACAGCGAGTCAATATTCTCGACCGTATTGTTGTCGGTGACGCTCTTGCCGACGACGCCCCAGGTGACGCCTTCCGGGCTCAGAAAGTCGTTCTGCGGGTCGGTGATCAATAAGGCAGTCCGGCCGGTTTCGATCGTGACACCGGGGTTCGGCAGTGCGGCGTTCGCGATGCCGCCGATGTCTATTGCCGCCAGCAGGGTGGCCAACACGGCCAAATACGTCTTTTTCATGGTTTTCTCCTCCTCTTGCGTTTCTTTCCTCTTAAGTCCGATCCGCCGGTCATTGGCGCTGATCGGGATGTCATTTGCACTCATGTCCCGGCGCTGCATGTAGCCGTCGGTATCGAATTCCCAGTGCTCATTGCCGTGAGTGCGGTACCACTGTCCCGATTGCGCGTGTTGCCACTCGTATTCGAAGCGCACCGAAATACGGTTATCGGTATAAGCCCAGAGCTCCTTCATCAGGCTATAGTGCAATTCGATCGACCACTTTCGGGTCAAGAATTCCTTGATTGCCTCCCGGCCCTGGAAAAACTCATCACGATTGCGCCAGAGAGAATCCGGCGTGTAAGCGTTGGCTACCAATTCGGGATCGCGCGTATTCCAGGCGTCTTCCGCCGCTTTGACTTTCAGTCGTGCAGATTCGGCGTCAAACGGTGGGACGGGTAGTCGTTGCATTGGCACAGCTCCTTAAAGTGATTGCCGACGCTGGTTCTGCAGGTATGCGGCGTGCGCGTTCGGCACTTCCGCAAGCCCGCCATCGTCGTAGGCGCGAAACGCCTCGACTGCGTCGAACTGGTCGGTTACCGGCACGGCGCCGTAGCTGGATTCAGGAAAAATTTCGTTCAAGGCGATGCGCACTTCGCTTGCGCTGACCGGATCTCTGTTATCGATGCGTCTCATGGTTCTTCTCCTCGTGGTTCCGGCTCACTGGTCGAATCGGTAGCCGAAGCTGAGTCCGACGATGTCCATGCCGGGGTTGGTACTGTTCAGGCTGCCGTTCGACGTGTGCTGGATGCGCAGTGCAAGCGATGCGGATCGGCGCACACCGAGAGCCGCTTCAACGGCAGCCGAAGATGTGAAATGAACCTTGCCGCCCATGTCGCGGCCACCGAACACCGAGCCCGCGAGCAGGGTCGGACTGAAGCCGAGCTTGATGGAGATACGGTCGCGATAGACCGGGAATCGCCAGACCGGCCCCATCGAGACGAACGCGCGGGTTTCGCGCGGGGTCGTGGTCGCGCCGACCGCGAATTCAAGATACTGCGCGCGCAGCCGGCGGGGTGAGCGGAGTCTGAATGCGGCCGCGATCTGCCAGGTATCATCGAACTTGCTGACGACCTTGCCGACGCGATAATCGTCCGGCACGAGGGTTGCCGCCCGCGCGTTGGAGCTCTGCAGCGACAACGACGCCATGGCCGCCATGAATACGATCACGTGACGGTACCGGTGGCGGGCCGGATAGACGCTGGCGAGGTGATTGTCTTTCATCGTTGCTCTCTGTCGGTAAAAGCCTTGCGTTTGTCTGTGCTGTTGCAGCAAACGTGCCAACTTCGAGAATTGTTGAGAAACAGATAGTTACGGAAACTCCGAGACCGCAGAAAATTGTGGTCCACAGAAAATTGTGGTCTAATCCTCAGAAAACTGAGGGAGAGGGATGCGATGACCGGCAATGACGAGCTCTCACAGCTTCAGACCCAGCACCAGCTGATCCTCGACTCGGCCGGTGAGGGCGTCTATGGACTGGATTGCGACGGCAGAATCACGTTCAGTAATGCGGCGGCCACGGAGA
The DNA here is from genome assembly GCA_046756445.1 of Woeseia sp. Lineage (GTDB taxonomy): Bacteria > Pseudomonadota > Gammaproteobacteria > Steroidobacterales > Woeseiaceae > JACZWL01. The sequence continues at coordinate 2,062 of JBHHWI010000013.1, forward strand.
TTCTCGGTTGGCGGCTGGAGAATGTGCGCGGGCGAAAGGCCCATGACATGCACCACCATTCCCGTGCCGACGGGTCGCCGTATCCGCTGGACGAGTGCCCGATCTATGCGGCACTCCATGACGGCGAGGTTCACCGCGTGGACGATGAGGTTTTCTGGCATGTCGACGGTTCCTGCGTACCGGTCGAATACACCAGCACTCCCATATTCGAAGACGGCAAACTGACTGGCGCGGTCGTCGTATTTCGGGACGTTTCAAAGCGCAGGGAAATAGAGCGCCAACGCGAAGCCGCCTATGAGGAATTAACGAGCTTGCAGACCGAGCAGCGGCTCATACTCGATGCGGCGGGTGAAGGGATTTACGGCCTCGATGCAGATGGTGGCATCACTTTCGGCAACGCCGCAACCGCGCAAATCCTCGGCTGGCAATTCGACGATGTCCGCAATCAAAAAGCGCACGACGTGCATCACCATTCGCACGAGGACGGGTCGCCGTATCCGCGCGAGGAATGCCCGATTTATGCGGCGCTGAAAGACGGCGAAGTCCATCGCGTCGATGACGAAGTGTTCTGGCATACCAACGGCAATCCGGTGCCGGTCGAATACACGAGCACGCCGATTATCAAGGATGGGAAACCGAACGGAGCGGTCGTCGTATTCCGCGATGTGACACAACGTAAGCGAATCGAACGCCAGCGTGAGGAGGCCTATGCCGAAATCAGGGCGTTGACGGAACGACTGGAGCAGGAGCGGGACTACCTGCGTGATGAGATCGACGTCACTGTAAACTTCGGCGAAATCATCGGCCAAAGCGCGGCATTGAAACGGACACTGGCGAAAGTCGAGGCTGTGGCGGGCACATCGGCCAACGTATTGATTCTTGGCGAGTCGGGCGTCGGCAAGGAAATGATTGCGCGGGCGATACATTGCGAAAGCGATCGCGAGGACAAGCCTCTCATAAAGGTCAACTGTGCGTCTGTTCCCAAAGAGTTGTTCGAAAGCGAGTTTTTCGGCCATGTGCGCGGTGCGTTCACGGGGGCGCACAAGGATCGCGTCGGCCGGCTGCAGCTTGCGAACGGCGGCACCCTGTTTCTCGACGAGGTCGGCGAGATACCGATGTCGCTGCAGGGAAAGCTGCTACGCGCCCTGCAGGAGCAGGAATTCGAACGGGTCGGGGACGACCAGACAACGAAAGTCGATGTACGCGTTGTTGCAGCGACCAATCGAAACCTCGAAGAAGACGTGGCGGCAGGACGATTTCGCGAGGACCTGTATTACCGCCTGAGCGTGTTCCCGATCGAATTGTCGCCACTGCGTGACAGGCTCGAGGACATCGCGCCGTTGGCGACGCATTTTCTGGAAACCATCTGCGCCGATTTGGGTCGTGATCCACTTGCTCTGACCAAACAGCACAGCGTCATGTTGCAGAAGCACCATTGGCCGGGCAATATCCGCGAACTCAGGAACGTGATCGAAAGAGCAGTCATTCTGACGAAGGGCGCCAGGCTACGTCTTGACCTGGCGATGGGCAGCGCCGCGACAGCCGAGGCCGCGCTCGAGCCGGCGGCTGCAGATGCGCCCCGATTTCTGACCGAGGCGGAATTTCGTGCCAAGGAAAAGCAAAACCTGATCGCGGCGTTACGCGCGGCGGACTGGCGCGTCTGGGGGCCGGACGGCGCAGCCGCGATGCTGGGCATCAAACCGTCGACGCTGTCGTATCGGATGAATGCGTTCGGTATCGAAAAAGGCTCGTAGTCGTTCGTATTTCCAGAGAGATCATTGTCGAACGGGTTGCGATCTTCTGATCAATTCAGCCCACGCCGCTCGAGCAGTGGCGCGATTTCGGGCGGCCGGCCGCGGAAATTCTGATAGAGCTCCATGCCGGGGCGGATGGCGCCCTTGCTCAGGATGTGTTCGCGGTAGCGGGCCGCCGTGTCTGTGTCCAGCAGGCCGGTTTCCTTGAAGGCCTGAAACGCGTCGGCGTCGAGGACCTCGGACCAGAGATAACTGTAGTAGCCGGCCGAGTAGCCGCCGGCGAAGATGTGGGCGAAGTAGGTGCTGCGATAGCGCGGGATGATCTCCTCGATCAGACCGATCTTCGCCATCGCCTGGTTCTCGAAGCTCCTCGGTTCCGGTGCCTCGGCAAATTCTGAAGTGTGATAGGCCATGTCGAGGTAGCTCGCCGCCATGTACTCGACCGTCGCGAAGCCCTGGTTGAATTTGGTTGAGGCCGTGATCTTCTCGATGATCTCCTCGGGAATGCTCTCGCCGGTCTGGTAGTGGCGGGCGAACGAGCGAAGGATCTCGGGTTCGCTCATCCAGTTTTCCATGACTTGTGAGGGAAATTCCACGAAGTCGCGCGGCACGCTCGTGCCGGCCAGCGACTCATAGGTGACGTCGGAGAGCATGCCGTGAAGCGCGTGCCCGAACTCATGGAAGAGTGTGCTCGCCTCGGTGAGGCTCAGCAGTGATGGCGACTCGTCGGTGGGCGCCGGGAAATTGAAGTTGTTGGTGACGATCGGCGTGACCCTGCCGCCGAGTTTCGATTGCTGGCGCAACGCGTTCATCCACGCGCCGCCACGCTTGCTCTCGCGGGCGAAGAAGTCCATGTAGAGAATTGCGAGATGACTGCCGTCGGCTTCCTTGACCTCGAAGACCTGCTGATCGGGATGCCAGCCCGGGATGTCGTCGCGCGGCTCGAATTGCAGGCCGAACAGATTGGTCGCTAGTCTAAAGACACCGTCCCTGACCGCATTCACTTCGAAGTACGGGCGTAGAGCTTCCTCATCGAAGTCGTACCTGGCTTTGCGGACTTTTTCCGTGTAATAACGCCAGTCCCAGCCCTGGAGGGCGCCCTCGATGCCTTCGGCGTTCATCATTGCCTGGCGCGCGGCCCTTTCTTCCCTGGCGGCCTCGAGGGCCGGTTTCCACACCCTGTCGAGCAGGTCATAGACCAGCTCGGGCTTCTCCGCCATCCGCTCGACCAGCACATAGTCCGCATGCGAATCGAAGCCCATCATCTTCGCTCTTTCGGCGCGAAGCTGAACGATGCGGACCAGGATGCCCTTGTTGTCGGAATCATTGTCGTTGTCGCCACGCATCGCGTAGCCGTCGTAGATCTTCTTGCGGAGTTCACGATTCGGCGAGTATTGCAGGAAGGGGTTGATGCTCGGGCGCTGCAGGGTGAATGCCCAGCACTCGCAATCGTGCCCGCGACGTTTCGCTTCCTCGGCGGCCAGCGCCACCAGGCTCGTAGGCAGGTCTCCGAGGTCGGCGTGGTCCGTGACCAGCAGTTCGAAATCGTTGGTCTCGGCGAGCAGATTGTCCCGGAACTCGGTGGTCAGGATGGCGAGCTCGGCGTTGATTTCACGCAGGCGGGACTGGGAAGCCGCATCCAGGTTGACGCCGGCGCGCAGGAAGTCCTTGTGCGTCTCCTCGAGCAGGCGCCTTTGCTCGTCGCTCAGGCTCAGCTCACCGCGCCGGTCGTAGACGGCGCTGATCCGCTCGAACAGCGCCGCATTCAGGAGTATGTCGTCATCGTGTGCCGAGACTTCCGGTGCGATTGTCTTCGCTGTTTCCTGTGTGACCTCGTCGGAGTGCGCGCCATTGACGGCATAGAATGCGTTGGACACCTTGCCGTACGTCCTGCCGCTGATCTCCAGCGCCTCGAGCGTGTTGGCGAAGCTCGGCTGATCCGGATTTGCAACGATGGCATCGATCTCTTGTTTCTGTTGCGCCATGCCGGCCCGGATGGCGGGCAGGTAATGTTTCGACTCGATCCTGTCGAAAGGCGGCACACCGAATGGCGTGTCCCATTCGGCCAGCAACGGGTTGTCAATCGCCGGATCGTCGACGGCAGGCGCGTCATCGTCCATCGAGCATGCCGGCAGAAGCGCGGTAAGAGAAAAAATCGTCAGGTATTGCCATTTCATGGTGTACTCAGACCATCAATGAGTTGGAAGTTCGAGGGAGTTTACTCGAGGCCCAAAACGAGGTTCCAGTGTTCCTCGCTGACCGGGAATATCGACAGGCGGTTGCCGCGCTGATTCAGGCGGAAGCCGTTCAAGCCCGGGTGCTGCTTCAGCTCCCTTAGCGTGATCGCGCGCTCGAGCCTGCGCTCGAATGCAACGTCGACCAACAGCCAGCGCGGATTCTCCGCGGTGCTTTTCCCGTCATAGTACTTCGAGTCGGGATCGAACTGGGTCGGGTCGGGATAGGCCTCGCTGGCAATTCTCATGACCCCGACCACGCCCGGCACCTTGCAGCTCGAGTGGTAGAAGAAGGCCTCGTCGCCGACTCTCATGTCGTCGCGCATCATATTGCGCGCCTGGTAGTTGCGGATGCCGTCCCAGGGCTCTACTCCGTCGCGCTCGAGGTCGTCGATGCTGTAATCGCCCGGCTCGGACTTCATCAGCCAATAGGCCACCGCGGACCCTCCCGTGCTCGGAATGTCAGGGGAGGGGAGTCTAGCACACGGTCCCGCTGTCTAATTGACTGGCTCGAATTCGACCTCGGTCGCCAGGAACCGGCCGTTGAGATTACCGTCTGCCTGCACAAGGCGTCCGTCCGCAGTCGCAAAGAAATCGGCGCGCGTGATGTTCCTGAACTGGGTATTGGGGTCGGTGTCGATGTCCAGACCCAGAATCTGAAAACTCGGATCGGCGACGTTGGCCGCAAAACCCTGAATCCTCGATTCGCTTCTGGCATCATCGCGCTCGGCCCTCGTGGCCGCAACGCCGCCGGTGGCCGATTCCGTGCCACGGATCTCGAGCCAGTCGCCGGAGTTGATGTCGGAGATGGAGAATGAGCGCAATGGATTGTTGCCGGCCTTGTCCTCCATCCGCGTATCGATGCTGAGCTCGACCACGATGCCGAGCAAGGTCAACCGATTGTTGGCTGCATCGACGCTGTCGACGACGGCATGAATCTCGAGGTCTCCTTCATCCTCGAATTCGATCTCGCGCGCCAGTATCCGCCCCTGCGAATCCCGTCTGCCGTGGACTTCGATCCTGACGTTCAGGCCGAGGTCCGCCACCGTTCCGCGCCGGTACTCCGTCCGGCTGTCTGTCGTTACCGCGAAGTCGGCCACGTCGAAGTCGGTCGATGAGACGAAGCGCGTTATCAGGCCCTCGATTTCGATCTCCGTGTCGTTGTCGATCCTGTCGTCGAAGTCATTGCCCTTGAATTCGACCTTATCGGCGATGAGCTCACCGTTCACCCCGAGTTGGCTGCCTTCCGCTTCCACCAGGTCGCCGTCGGCCGGCTGACCGCTGCCGAAATCCAGCAGCGCGGCCGAACTGTAGTCGACCAGCAGATCGTTGATCATTAAGGTCGCCGCGGATGCGTCATGGCCGGATACGATGCCGGTGACCTCGAACACCCCGCCCGGCGCCTTGGGTTCGATTCTGCTGGCAATAATGTTGCCGTTCGAATCGACGTTGCCGCTGACCTCGACCACATCGCCGACGGCAAGGCCCTCCAGCGAATCCGGCGATATCCTGTCATCGAACGACGTGGCCGCAGTGACGATGACAGTCTGGCCAAGAACGACCATTGTGTTGTTCGCGAGGTCGATCGACTCGATCGGTCCCTCGACGTTCTCGTCGTATTCGACCCGCTCGGCAGTCCTGCTGCTGCCGCTGATCGGCCCGCTCACGGCAACGATCTGTCCGACGGTAAGGTCCGCCTCGGTGCCCGCGGCGCCGTCCACGAAAACCTGCGCCTGTGACGTGTCGTACCGGACACCGTTGACGATGATGCTGCCGAATCCGGAAATCGGGCCGACCGCGATGAACCGGGTGGGGGCGCCGCCCGCGTCGATGCCGGCTATCGGGTCTTGCGTTCCGCCGTACCCGCCGCCGCCGCACGCGGCGACGATCGCTGCAAACTGCAACGCTGTGGCAAACCTCATTAGGGACTTCTGACGACCAGATCGACCTTTCATTTTCCTGCTCCGTTGGTTACCGGGCCCTGGATCCAGTACGCACCCAGTCCGAGTCTGATTGTTTCATGATGATTCGATTCACTGTTTGCGACCTCATGGTCGCTGAGCCAGGAATCCACCCTCTCGAGGAAGGCCTGGCCTTCCCGGTTTATGAATTCCCGGAAATCGCTGACGCTGTCCGCGGCGATGAGCGCATTCGTGGCACGGCGCTCGAACCGCGACACCTCTTCCGGCCGGCGCCACAGGTTGTAATCCACGGTATTTCCCATGTCTTCCAGCACGCTGCCCGAACGCATGAGTGTCTCCGTGGTGGCCGGTGTGGTGTGTCCCGGCATGTAGTAACGTGTCTTTGCGGCCAAAAGTCCGTCCTCAGGGCTGTCGATTGCGCCGGCATTCTTCAGTTCTTTTAGTAACGTGGTGACCGGAATGTCGCCGGCGTAGCGCCGCGCCAGCTCCGCAAACGAAGGACCCGGACCCGACTCGGGCAACCGCAGCGGACCTCCGGCATCGTCGGTAAAGTCGGCATCCTGGTACCATCCGGACAGCAAGCGCGTTGCGCTGTTCATCCGGCCGAGGACTTCCTGGTCTTCATCGTCGAGACTCAACCGGACCTTACGGACGTCCCGGCGCGTCATCCCCGTCAGCATCGCGACCCGGGAAACATTGGTCGGCCGGCCATCCACGCCGAACTCATTCGTTGCGACCGCGATGTAGGTCTTCTTGCACAGTTCACTCAATTCCCTGAAGCTCACGCCGTGACGCAACAGGATTCTCGCCACCGGCCTCAGGAGCCTGGAGAAAAACGCGTAAATCGCCGATGTCGGTAGCTGTGCCATCATTGCTGTGATCGTGCGCTGACCGGGGGTATCCAGTTATATGAGACATTTTGTCTCATATATACGAAAGATGCAAGCATTACATGGCGAGCCCGGGTGTGGCCGATCATATCGGGCCCAAGCGGCTGATATTGAACGTCAAGACATAAGGTTCCCCCGGCTCGATTGAACCGGATTTCGGTTCTGGTAGGATACCGCGCGACCAACAACAACAAGGAAATCGTCTTGGCGAATCTTCTGGCAAACATCTTCGGCTCGTCTCCGGTCATGCCGCTGGAGAAGCATGTCGACATCGCGTATCGATGCGTCAAGCAGCTGAATGGCTTTTTCAAGGCGGCGACCAAGGGTAACTGGGAAAGGGCTGCCGGCTACCGTGACGAGATCGAGAGGCTGGAACACGAGGCCGACGATCTGAAAAAGGAAATCCGGATGCATCTGCCGAAGAGCCTGTTCATGCCGGTGCCTCGCCAGGATCTCCTCGAACTCCTGCTGGTTCAGGACCGGATGGCGAACAGGACAAGAGATGTTTCCGGACTGGTCATGGGCCGGAAAATGCGGATTCCCGCGCCGATAACGGAGGACTTTCTGGCATTCGTCAGCCGAAATGTGGATGCGGCAAAGCAGGCGAGAAAAAGCGTCCGGGAACTCGATGAGTTGTTTACAACGGGTTTTCGCGGCGCCGAAGCATCACTCGTCGAGGCGCTGGTCGAGGAACTCGATCGAATCGAAACAGAAACGGACGACCTGCAAGCCGGTCTCCGGGGTTCGTTGTTCGAGATCGAGGACACCCTGGATCCGGTCACTGTCATGTTTCTCTACAAGGTGATCGAGTTGACCGGCGAGATAGCCGACATGGCGGAGCGCGTCGGCCGTCGCCTGGAGCTGTTGCTCTCCCACTGATCGATGTGGTCCCGAATAAAACGCTGGCCTGAAGACCGGAGGTGACCTGATGGAAGCGGAAATCGTCTATGTCGCCCTGGCGGCCCTCTTCGGCGTGTTCATGGCCTGGGGAATCGGCGCCAACGATGTAGCAAACGCCATGGCGACGTCGGTCGGTTCGAAGGCATTGACGATCAAGCAGGCGATTCTCGTCGCAGCCGTTTTCGAATTTCTTGGAGCGGTCCTCGCTGGCGGCGAGGTCACATCGACCATCCGCAAGGGAATTGTCGACGCGAGTCTGCTCAGCGGCACGCCGGAGCTGCTGGTATACGGCATGTTGGCATCACTCCTTGCTGCCGGGACCTGGCTGCTCGTCGCTTCCCGTAACGGCTGGCCCGTGTCGACCACTCACTCGATCGTGGGCGCTATCGTCGGCTTTGCGGCCGTCGGCATCGGTGTCGACGCGGTACAGTGGAGCAAGGTAGGCACGATCGTAATGAGTTGGGTGGTGTCTCCGCTGGTCGCCGGCTTCATCGCATACTTTATTTACATGAGCGTACAGGCGCTGATCCTGAGACACGAAGATCCGCTTGCCAGAGCAAAAAGGTATGTCCCGGTATATATGTTCATGGCGGCGTTTACCATTACGCTGGTCACCATACTCAAGGGACTGAAACATGTCGGCCTGGATCTCAGTGCCGCCAATGCCTTTTGGCTTGCAATGCTCGGCGGCACGGTCATCGCGCTGGTGGGCGCGCTCGCAATCCGGCGTATCCAGCCCGACAAGAAACTCGAAAAACACCAGCACTTCTATACGGTCGAGCGGGTATTCGCCATATTGATGATTGTGACCGCATGCTCGATGGCGTTCGCGCATGGTTCCAACGACGTGGCGAACGCGATCGGACCGCTCGCTGCAGTCATCAGTGTTGCCCACACGGGTATTGTCGGGGCCAAGACCGCAGTTCCGGTCTGGGTGCTGGTGCTCGGCGGCGCCGGCATCGTTACCGGACTTGCGACATTCGGGCGGCACGTGATCGCGACGGTCGGGCACAAGATTACCCAGCTCACGCCGAGTCGCGGCTTTGCCGCGGAGCTGGCGGCCGCGACAACCATCGTTATTGCATCGGGCACGGGCATCCCGATCTCGACGACACACACGCTCGTCGGGGCAGTTCTCGGCGTGGGTCTCGCACGCGGTATCCAGGCCCTCGATCTTCGTGTCGTTGGCCGTATTTTTGTGTCGTGGGTGGTTACCATTCCGGCTGGCGCTTTCCTGGCGATTCTGTTCTTCTACGTGTTTAGGGCCACGTTGCCGTAGACAATACCGAACAACTGCGATGAAAAGCATCCGCTTTCTGCTGATGGCATTCGTCATCCTGCTGCCGTCGCTGAATCATGCCGCCCCGGCCCAGGGCGCCGACGTCATCCGTTACGGCGATGTCCGTCATCCGGTCCACGACCGCGAAGGCATGGTCGTGTCGTCCAATGTGCTGGCCAGCGAGGCGGGCGCAAGAGTGCTGGCCGACGGCGGCAATGCCGTCGATGCCGCGGTCGCCGTCGGTTTCGCGCTTGCCGTCGTCCGCCCACGGGCCGGCAACATCGGCGGTGGCGGCTTCATGCTGGTTTATTCGGCTGATAACGGAAAGACTGCGGCAATCGATTACCGCGAGACCGCGCCGCTCGGGGCATCACGCGACATGTTTCTGGATTCTGACGGCGAGGTGGACAACGAGCGGGCCAGGTTCAGCCATCTCTCGTCGGGTGTGCCGGGCACCGTTGCCGGCCTGCACCTGGCGCACGAGACCTACGGCAGGCTGCCCTGGAAGCGCCTGCTGGCGCCCGCCATACGGCTGGCAAGGGAAGGCTTCAGGGTCAGCTATGACATGTCGAGCGCTTTGACGCGCTCGCGCGACAGGTTGAGCAAAGACGCCTCGTCGCTGGAGTATTTCTTCAAGGAGAACGGCGAGGCCATCGGCCCCGGCGAGATACTGGTACAGGAAGACCTCGCCTGGTCGCTGACGCAGATCGCAGAGCAGGGACCGGGCGCGTTTTATCGCGGCGAGATCGCGGACAGGATCATCATGGAAATGGGCAAGGGCGGCGGCCTCATCGATGCCAGGTCTCTCGCCGCCTATGAACCGGTGGTGAGGGAGCCCGTCCGCGGTACCTACCGCAGCTATGACATCGTTTCGATGCCGCCGTCCAGTTCCGGCGGTGTGCACGTCATCCAGATGCTGAACATACTCGAGAATTTTCCGGTCCGCGAGTACGGTGCCGAGAGCGCCGACAACGTTCATTTGCTTGCCGAGGTCGCCAAGCTCGCCTATGCCGATCGCAGCAAGCACCTCGGTGATCTCGATTTCTACGAAGTTCCCGTCGATTGGCTGACGAGCAAGGCATATGCAAAGGACCTCGCCGCAGGCATAGACATGCAAAAGGCAAGACCGTCAGCGACGATCGCGCCCGGAATTGCGGCGGACGATGAAAGTGTCGACACGACACACTTCTCCGTCGTTGACCGCGACGGCAACACGGTCGCCAACACTTACACGCTCAACCTGTCCTTCGGCTCCGGCATGAGTGTCGACGGCGCCGGTTTTCTGCTCAATAATGAAATGGACGATTTTTCATCCAAGCCCGGGCTTCCGAATGCTTTCGGCCTGATTGGCGGGACGGCGAATTCGATCGAAGCGGGCAAGAGACCGTTGAGCTCCATGACGCCGACGCTGGTGTTCAGGGACGGCGAAGCCGTGCTCGCAACGGGCAGCCCCGGCGGGAGCAGGATCATCATGGCGGTGCTGCAGATGATCGTGAACGTCATCGATCACGAGATGAACATCGGCGTCGCATCCAGTGCGCCGCGCATGCATCATCAATGGATGCCCGACGTGCTTCAGCTCGAGTCCGGGTTCAGCCCCGACACGATCCGGGAACTGCGACGCCGCGGCCACGAAATCCGGGGCGCAGGCTTTACCATCGGCAATGTCCATTCTGTCTCACGCGAAGACAGCTGGTTTCTCGGTGCCGCAGATCCGCGCAGGCCCGGCGGCGGCAGCGCGGGACCGACCACCCTGCGCGATTGAATGCGGCGCTCGATAGCAATTGCCGGCAACATGGGATCGGGCAAGTCCACGCTGGTCGAGTTTCTGGCGCGCACCTATGACGTCCAGCCGTTTTACGAGCCGAACGAGGAGAATCCCTACCTGCCCGACTTTTACAAGGACATGAAACGCTGGGCGTTCCGGTCCCAGCTCTATTTCCTGAGCAACAAGTTTCGCCTGCATCAGGAGCTTGACCGCACTCCGGGCGTCGTGGCCCTGGACCGGACAATTTTCGAGGATGCCGAGATTTTTGCGACCGCGTTACATCAGATGAGAAAAATCGACAAGCGCGACTGGCAGACTTACTGGGGCTTTTATGAGGCGATTCTCGATGCGATCAAGCCGCCCGACCTGATGATCTATCTGCGCTGCTCGATGCGGACGCTGCGCAAGCGGATCAGGTTGCGCGGCCGGGCCATGGAGCAGGATGTGCCGCTTTCGTATCTCAAACGGCTGGATCGGCTGTACGAGCAATGGATAGACTCGTATGAGATGAGCGAGGTGCTAGTCCTCGAGACGGACCGGCTGGATTACATCCACGACCTGATTCACAGACTGGACGTCATGAAACGTATCGAGGCCGTGTTGCCGCCGGAGCTAGGGCGACCCGGATGCCATTGACGCGGCGAGCCCGGCCAGCGACTGTCGAGCGTCATCCAGACGACCGCGGAACCGCCGGAACATCAGGATGCTCGAGAATATGACGCCGAGCACCAGTCCCCACCAGAGCCCGATCTCACCGTAACCCATCGGAAAGCACAGCAATGAGCCGACGCCGATTCCGACGGCCCAGTATCCGGACATCGAGATCCACAGGGGCGATCGCGTGTCGCGAAGACCGCGGATCGCGTTGGCGCCAACGATGAGCAGGCCATCGAACAACAGGAAGAGACCGGCGTACGGCGACAGGCCGACAGCGATGATCAGGACTGCCGCGTTCGCCGGGTCCCGGGTGTCGAGAAAGATCCCGACCAGAATTTCCGGGAAAATCCAGAGCAGGGAGGAGGCGATCACTATTGCGACCGCGGCGAGCAAGAATGAAATGTGCGCCGACTGTCGTGCCGCATCGACCGAACGCAGACCGATACCATAGGCGACCCGCACTTTGACGGCGTCCCCCAGCGCGATCGATGCGCTGAGAGCGAGGTATATGACGCTGTAGACGATTTGCTGGGCAGCCAGTATGTCGGCGCTGATCATGCCGACCAGCACTGCGGCGACCGTGAACATGGCTCCGTTCAGCATCTGCGTCGCCGTGACCGGCAGGCCGAGCCCGAAAATCTCTCCGAGAACGTCCCGATCGATGCGCCTGGGGATTATCGATGGCCGATAATCACGAAAATTCGGTGAATGAAGGATGTGGGCTGCAAGGGCGACGAACATCATCCAGTTCACTATGGTCGTTCCCCAGCCGGCACCGACGACGCCCAGCGCCGGGAAACCGAACTTGCCGAATACGAGCGTGTAGTTGAGCGCCAGGTTTACGACGAGCGCGCATAGCGTAATCGTCATGACTGCAGACGACTTCGCGAGCGCCGTGATGTAGTTGCGCAGCACTGCAAACCAGAGCACGGGCAACACGCCCCAGGTCAGCGGCCGGGAGTAATCGGTAATCAACCGGATGACGTCGGCATCCTGATCGGTCAATGCCAGTAGCGGCCCCAGATACCAGATGGCAAGCATGACCGGTATTGCTGCCGTCGATGCGGCAATCATCCCTTGTTCCGCGGCATCGACGACGCCGGCCCTGTTACCCGCACCGAAGTTCTGAGCGGCGAGAACACCAACGATCGAGATGATGCCCATACCGATGAGCAATAGAACGTAAAACCAGTCACCGGCCAGTCCGACTGCCGCCAGCTCGTTGCTCCCCAGACGGCCGACGATGATCATATCCGTGATGACCATGCCCATCTCGGCAACATACGCGGTCATCAGCGGCAAGCTGATCGCAAGAATCGTGCGGGTTTCCTGTTGGCGCGTGTTCATTATCTGCTATCGTACCGCCCGCAAGAACATAACGAACGTCTTTCTCAGGATATGGAACACCCGTGATAAGCGCGGTCGACGCGGTCAAACCAGGCCATTCATCGGGCACAGGCGCGAAGCGCTACGCGCTGGGCCTGCTGGTGATCGTGTATACATTCAATTTTATCGACCGCCAGGTCCTCTCGATTCTGTTGCCGGCGATCAAGGCCGAATTTGCGGCCGGCGACTCGGTGCTCGGCTTCCTGGCAGGACCGGCTTTCGCCGTCCTGTATGCAACGCTCGGTATTCCGATCGCGTTTCTTGCCGACCGGTCGAATCGGCGCAACCTGATCGCGATCGCGCTGGCCATCTGGAGCGGCATGACGGCGCTCTCCGGCCTGGCAACCGGAGTGGCGCACCTGGTCCTCGCACGCATCGGCGTCGGCATCGGCGAGGCCGGCTGTTCTCCGCCCGCGCATTCGCTGATCGCCGATTACTACCCGCCCGCGAAGCGCTCGACGGCCATGGGCGTCTATACGCTGGGGATCTCGGCCGGCATCATGATCGCCTACCTCGCCGGCGGATGGGTTGCCGAGAACATCGGCTGGCGCGAGGCTTTCTTCATCGTCGGCATACCGGGGCTGGTTCTGGCGCTTCTGGTGCGATTTACGGTCAGGGAGCCGGTGCGAGGATCCTCGGAGCAGCGGACCGACCGCGGCAGACTACCCGGGATCGTTACCGTGGCGCGTTTTCTCGTGGCGCGCAGATCGTTCCTGCACATGGCGGTCGGGGCGGGACTCGCGTCATTCGTCGGGTACTCGGTTTTGAGCTTTTTTCCCAGCTTCCTGACACGCAGCTTCTCGATGAGCATTGCGGACGTCGGCCTCTATCTCGGGTTGCTCATCGGTATTGCCGGGGGGATCGGTTTCGCAGGCGGCGGCTACATCGCCGACAATATCGGCAAGAAGAGCCACAGGCGAGCGCTCCATACGATTGCCGCCTTGCTGCTGCTGGGCTGGGTTTTCGTTTTCCCCGTGTATCTGGCGAGCACCGCGCGTTGGTCGTTGATCGCCGCCATCATACCGACCGTGCTCTCCAACGTTTATCTGGCGACGACGTTCGCACAAACGCAAAATCTCGCTCCGTTGCGCATGCGTTCGGTCGCATCCGCGATTCTGTTATTCCTGATAAACATAGTAGGCCTCGGTCTCGGCCCGTTACTCGCGGGTATGCTCAGCGATGCCCTTGCCGACAGTCTCGGCATTGAATCGATGCGATACAGCCTGTTGATCATCGGCGCGGTCATGACGCCGTGGACCGCGTTTCACTATTTCATGGCGGGTCGGCACATCGAGCACGACCTGGCGCGCGCCGACGATGTTTGAATCTAGCCTGAAAATTGCACGAGACCGCCCGAGATTGCCGACATGGTCATGATTTTGATACGAATGGCGATGATCTTGATGGTGACACTTTGTAAGAATCACCGGCTGTCCGGTCTGTGGCCGGATCTCGTTACGCCTGACTGGCTCTTCCTTCGAGCCATAGCCCGCTATGGCTCTCAGTCCAGAGCGGCGTCAGCCGCGACGATCTCTCGCCCACAATCCCGGACTCTCGTGCAATTTTCAGGCTAGCCGGCGCGCTCGATGCCCTCGAGAAAATTGACCGTGTTGGCGCCGATCTCGTCGACGGCGTATCCGCCTTCGAGAACGACGAGCGTCGGCAGACCCAGTGAACCGAGCCGCTCACCCATCGTGTAATAGTCTTCGGCCAGGATCCCGAACGAGGTCGTCGGATCGCCGGCGAAGGTGTCCAGGCCCAGGGCCACGACGAGTGCCGCCGGCGCAAATTCCCTGACACGCTCGAGCGCATCGTCCAGCGCCTCGCTATAGACGGCCCAGTCCGTGCCGAAGGGCAATGGATAATTTCGATTCAGCCCCAGGCCTCCGCCGGATCCGCGCTCGTCACCGAAGCCGAGGAAGTACGGGTACTCGAACGCCGGATCTGCATGCAAGGATATGGTCAGTATGTCGCTGCGCTCATAGAAAATGCTCTGCGTGCCGTTGCCGTGGTGATAGTCGACGTCGACAATCGCGATTCCCTCCAGCCCGCCGTCGATCAATGACTGCGCGGCAAGCGCGGTGTTGTTCAGATAACAGTAGCCGCCGCACAGCGCCGCCGACGCGTGGTGGCCGGGCGGGCGGCAGGCGGAAAAAGCAAGACCTTCCCCCTCGAGCACCAGATCGGCGCCCGTGAGAGCGGTCTCCGCCGATCGGCGAATCGCCTGCCAGCTGCCGGCAACCAAAGGTGCGTCCGTGCCGAATGAATATCGGCCGAGCTTGCCGAAAATATTCCTGCTGTCGGCATTACGCATGCCGGAGCCGACGAAGGCGAAGGGCTTGGCGTTCGTGCCTGTCTCTCCGGCCGCGACCCATTCATCCCAGGCAACCGCCAGAAACTCCAAATAGTCTGCATCATGTATCCTCGTCAGTTTGTCATCGCCGTAGGCGCGTGGCGGGATAATGTCGCCCGGCATCCGGTGCGCTATCTCCGCCGCTACGTTGTTTGCCCGGGCCGGGCACTCGACGCTTGGAGCATAACCATCGCCGGCCTCCTCGAGCAGGCCGTCGTGTGACCGGTGATCTTCGGAATAAACGCTCAGCACCTTGTTCCCTACACGGCGCGCATATACCAGTCGAAGTCGGTATTACTGACAACGTTATGGAAGCAGCGTGACTCGTCCCGGCGGTTTATCACGTAGGCTTTGCAGTACTCTTCACCGAGGTATTGCGGCAAGAATTTGCTGCGCGCGAACTTGTCGATCGCCGCGTCCCAACGGTCAGGTAATTTTTTCCTTAGCGCTATGAATTCGCCTTCCTGCACCATGCGACCCGGATCGCAGCGGTTCTTGAGCCCAAAGTGAACGCCTGCAAGTATGGCTGCGGTGACCAGGTAGGGATTTGCATCCGCCCCGGAGGTGCGATGCTCGAAACGCAGGTTTTCTTCATCACAGACGGGGATGCGGATGGCGACATTGCGGTGGTTGACGCCCCAGTTCGGCTCAACGGGCGCGAACATCTCCGGTCGCAGGCGACGGTAGGAATTCGCGTTCGGAGCGAAAATCGCCGTGGCGTCCGCCATGGTTTTGATGAGCCCGCCGACGGCATGTCTGAGCCGCGCCGAATACGGCGGCAACGCCATTTTGTCCCTGCCGTGAGAAAAATAGTTCTTCCCCTTCGCGTCGACCAGGCTCATGTGGATATGCAGTCCCGAGCCGGAGTCCTCTTCGAAGGGCTTGGCCATGAAGCAGGCGACGAATCCGTGTTGTCTGGCACAAGCCTTGATCGCGCGTTTTAACAATACTGCGTGGTCGCAGGCCAGGACCGGATCGTCGACGTGGTGCAGATTGATCTCGAACTGACCGGCGGCGAATTCCGAAGTCGTCGTTCCGACCGGAAGGTTCTGCGCCGCACAGACTTCGTTTATGTCGTTCAGGAAGTTCTCGATGTCCCACAGATCGTCCGGGTGATAGACCTGCGGTCCGGGCTGGGGACGGCCGATTCCCGGCACGATCGAGGTCTTCGGCGTCGGCCTGTCGGTCTTGCCGTCGAGCAGGTAGAACTCGAGTTCCGCCGCCATGACGATCCCGAGTTTCATTTTCCGTATTGGCGCCATCGCCCTTTCGAGAATGGCGCGCGGATCGGCGAAAAACGGTGTGCCGTCTCGACAATAGAATCGATAAAGCGCCTGCGCCGTCGGTTTCCTGGCCCAGGGAACGGGGGCCAGGCTGCCGGCAACGACCCTCGCGACTGCGTCGGGGTCCCCGTCGTCCGAACTCCAGGCCATCCCGGGAACCGCGTCGCCCAGGGTATTCAGGAGAACGGTTCCTCCGGGAATACAGAATCCGTCGCGATAGACCTTGACAAAGTCGTCGCCACGAATCCGCTTGCCCCGCAGGACGCCGGGCAAATCCGCGATGAGCAGCTCCATGGAATCGGTTCCGGGGTGTTTCCTCAGGAGCGATCGAAGTTCCGCCGGCACGCTGTCGGCTTTTGGTCTGGCCATTCCTAGTGAAGTTCCTCGATCTTATTCTTGTATTTTGGTGTCGGGCGGCTTTGCGGCACGCCAGGCGAGGGCCGCTTTCGGCCCGTCTTGAGCCAGGATTTCATTGAATGCTTTTGACTCCGGCGTCTCCGTCGTCTCGATTTCGATATCTGTTTCGAGCGCCTCCGTCAGCGCCTGCCTCATCCCCGCGATTTCGACACTACGTCTGATCGCGTCCTTGGTCAATCGAACGGCAAGCGGATCGTTGAGTGCTATTTCGTCGGCCAGCGAGTGCGCTGCTGCCATCAGTTCGGAGCCGGGAACGATTCTGTTGATCAGTCCGATCTCCAGCGCGCGGGCGGTATCGATGTCGGTGCTGCCGACCAGCAGGATTTCCTTTGCGTTCTTGACGCCGACGATCCATGGAAGCACGAGGCAGACGATGCCACTACCGAACCGGACTTCCGGTGCGCCGAAGCGGCACTCGTCCGTAGCGATCGTAATGTCACAGACGGCCGAAATCTCCATCGAACTGCCGAGACAATAGCCATGAACGGCGGCAATGGTCGGAATCGGGCAGTCCCAGAAGCGCATGATCAGGTGAAAAGCTCGTTTCAACTCCTGAGCCATGAATTCGCTTTCCGACATCTCCACATCCGCTTCGCCCATTTCGAGATCGAATCCGGCCGAATACGCCCGGCCGTTCCCGCTCAAGAGGATGACCCGGACATTCTCGTCTGCTTCCGCCTCGTCGAGTGCCGAATTCAGTTCATCGACCATCGCCGCGTTGACCGCATTGAGTTTTTCGGGCCGGTTCAGGCGGATTTCCGCGACCGGGCCACGTTTCTCGAATTCGACCGTAGACAGATACATCGATCGAGATTAGCACAGGGCATCCATCACGGGCATCAGCCCGACTGCCTGTCGTCGTGCCGTAATCTTTGACCATGCAGGTGAGTTTCAGATTCGATGCGGTGGTAACCGGCGCGGGCCACAATGGGCTCACGGCGTCCGCATATCTCGCCCGGCAGGTGCTGAAAGACGCTCGGTGATACCGAAGACTCTCTGCCATAATATGAAATCCAAATTCATAATATGACATGACCATCATGATCGAGCCGCCCCCTCCGCAGGGCGCCCAGGCAGCACTGCGAGCCGTCAGACTGTTGAAACTGTTCACCATCGAACGGCCCGAGATGTCGTTGGGCGACCTGAGCGCGGCATCGGGACTCAACAAGACCACAACCCATCGCTTGCTGAAGGCGCTGCAGAGCGAGGGGCTGATCGAGAGAAATTCGGCAACGGCGGGGTACAGCCTCGGCCCGACACTAATGGCGCTCGGCGTCCAGGCGCTGGCGAGCAGCGATCTGAGGCGGCGCGTCCGACCCGTGCTCAAGTCACTCGCAAACGACAGCGGAGAAACGGCGACGCTCGAGGTTCCGATTGAAGACAGCATGCTGATACTGGACGAGGTAACGGGACATCACGTCGTCGCTGCCGCCGGGAATGTGGGTACCCGCTGGCCCCTGCATGCGACATCGACCGGTAAAGCCGTGCTGGCCTTCGACGAGGATGGCCTCGCCCGCCTCTCCGAGCCGCTCGAGGCACTGACGTCGAAGATGCTCGTGAGCAAGGGTTCCTTTCAACCCGAATTCATCGACATTCGCCGCCGCGGTTACGCGACTACCGTCGACGAGCTGGAGGATGGGTTTGCGGCGGTCGCGACCGTCATTCGCGGTGCTTTGGGGGACGTGCAGGGTGCGCTGTCCATCGGCGGTCCAACGCAAAGGTTGACTCCGGCAAGACGGGCGGAGCTCGGTGATTCGCTCTGCAAGGCGGCCGCGAGGCTGAGCGCGTGAGGGGAATCCTGGGGTTCCTGCCTATCCTGGTCGCTTCGATTGCCCAGGCAGATACACCCGAAATCGACACGCCCGGCGTCGCGTTGGTGAATGTGCCGACTGAGATCGTCGTCACCGGAGGCATGCCCAACGGCAATCTGGTATTGAATGTCGGGGAAGCGGCATACTCGGCGATATCCGATGAAACGGGAAGCGCGAGTTTCTCTGCCGTCGTCGTCGCCGAGGCAGGCAGCGTTGATGTCCGTTTCACATCGTCCGACGGCGTAAGCGTCGACAAGGCATTACGGGTATTGCCCGGCTGGGTCTCCATCATGCCGCCGCTGGTCGCCATATTGATTGCGCTTACGCTGCGCAATGTAATCCCGGCCCTGCTCATCGGCGTATGGGTCGGCGCGACGGCGTTACGATCCTTTTCACCGTCGGGAATACTGGGCGGTCTTCTCGATGGTTTCCAGTTATTCGTCACCGAAGCGCTCGCGGATGCCGATCATGCGGCGATCATTCTTTTTTCGCTCATGATCGGCGGCATGGTCGGCATCATCACGCGCAACGGCGGAATGGCAAGTATCGTGCGCATGATAGTCACACGCGCGAAAACCGCGATCGGCGGCCAGATCGCTGTCTGGTTGATGGGCCTGATGATTTTCTTCGATGACTACAGCAACACGCTAGTCGTCGGAAATACTGCACGCCCGCTGACCGATCATCTGAAAATATCGCGCGAAAAGCTTGCCTACATCGTCGACTCGACTGCGGCGCCGGTAGTCTGCATTGCGCTGATCACGACGTGGATCGGTTACGAGGTGGGCCTGATCGGCGAGGCGCTCGGCGGTATCCCGGAAATCACGGATCCCGCGTACACGGTTTTCCTGAGATCGATACCTTACAGTTTCTATCCGATACTCGCAGTCATGTTCGTTTTGGCCGTGTCATGGAGCGGTCGCGACATGGGTCCGATGTACAAGGCGGAGGTCCGCGCGCGGAACGGGCAGGTATCGCCGATTTCGGCGGAGCAAATGCCGTCAATGCAGGGCGAGGAGCTCGCACCGAAGCCCGATATCCCGATGCGGGCCTTGAACGCGTTTGTTCCGTTGCTGGTACTCATCGTCTCGCTGTTGATCGGCCTGTACGTCACCGGTTTCGGCGAAGGCAAGACGCTCTCGGTCATCATCGGCGACGCTGACGCCTACAAGGCCATGATGTGGGCCTCCCTGCTGGGCGCAGTAACCGCGGCCGCGCTGACTGTCGGGCAGGGGATACTCGACGCCCACGAGACGGTGGACGCCTGGTATGGCGGCGTTCGCGCGATGCTTTTTGCGATGATCGTCCTGGTCCTGGCGTGGGCGCTGTCCGCCGTCACCGGGCATCTCCACACGGCCGACTACATGGTCAGCATCCTGGCGGATTCCTTGCCGGCCGCGATCGTGCCGGCGAGTGTCTTTGTCTTGTCGGCCATTACGGCATTCACGACCGGGACGAGCTGGGGAACGATGGGCATCCTGATGCCGCTGGTGGTGCCACTGTGCTGGGCGGTCATGACGGTCAACGGCATCAATGACGCGGCGCACATGCATATTCTCTATTCGGCAGTCGCCTGCAACCTGGCTGGCGCCGTTTGGGGCGACCACTGCTCACCGATCTCCGATACGACCGTGCTCTCGTCGATGGCAAGCGGTTGCGATCACGTCGAGCACGTTCGAACGCAACTGCCCTACGCGGCGCTTGTCGGCACCGTCGCCATCGGTATCGGCACGATCCCGGGCGGTTACGGATTCCCGCCGTTGCTATCGCTTCTAATCGGCGCCGCTATTCTTGTGGCGGCGCTGCGCTACTTCGGAAAAAAGGTGCCGGGCAGCTGAGGAACTTACTCTTTGAGTTCCACGAGAACGAGTTCGAATGGTTCGTCGCCTATGTTCTCCGGCAAATGCTCCTCGGCATCGGCCCACTGAGTGCTACCGGCTTGTCCATTGACTTCCGCGGATGTGCCGTCGGGCAGTGTCATGCGAACAGAGTTATCGGTCAGGAATACGGCGACATTCGGTCCGTGCGTATGCATCACGGACTTCTCGCCCGGGCCATATTTGATCCGTATCACACGAACTCTGTCGTTCTCGAATTCGACGGTGTAGTGTTCCGGATCGGCCTCGATAGCATCCTCCCCGATCGTTGCTGGTGAAGTGAAACATGCTGCGACAAATGCAACGGCGATAAATATCTTCCTGAACATGCGCTGACCCCCCGAGATTTCATCGATTGAAATTGTTGTTTTGATTCGCGGTCAAAAGTATACATGACCGGGATTCCCCGTGCGACGGCGCAGCAGATCACCCGCAAGGCCACTGCCCATCCGGGTTTCGCTCTCGAAGCCCGTCGGACGTCGTTGCTCGCCTTGCCAATGACCTTACGATTTGGACGCGGCGAGCGCCTCGCCGAGCGAGCTTCGAGAGCCGAAATGCGGCTCACGGGGTATCTTGAGATAGGTTCCAGGGAAGCAGGTGCACGTCACCTTACAACCGAATCCACGCCGACTTGCTCTGGGTATACGAGAGCAGGCTCTCGATACAGTTATCCCGCGCGTTGCCGGACTGCTTGTAGCCGCCGAACGGCTGGGTCATGTCCCCTTCGTCGAAGCTGTTGACCCAGATCACGCCGGCATCGATTTCCTTGACGAGCCGGTGCGCCCGACTCAGGTCCTGGGTCCAGACGCCCGCCGCAAGCCCGTATATCGTGTCGTTGGCGATCGAGATCGCCTCGTCAACGGTATCAAAAGATATGACGGACGCCACCGGCCCGAAGATTTCCTCGCGCGCAATACGCATCGAATTGTTGACCTTTGTGAACAGGGTCGGGTTGACGTAGGCGCCGGTCAGGTTCTCGGGCACATTGCCGCCGAATCTCAGCTCGGCGCCCTCCGATTTGCCGGACTCTATGAACGACAGCACGCGCTGTTGCGCCTCGTCCGTGACGAGCGGCCCGAGATTCGTCTCGGGGTCGAGGGGGTCACCCGGCACATACGCATCCTTGCCATTGCTGACGAAGCGCTCGACGAACTCGTCATGAATACTTTTCTGCACCAGCAGCCTCGAGCCCGCATTGCAGACTTCGCCCATGTTTGCAAACACGCCGTCATAGGCGGCAGCCACCGCCCGGTCGAGATCGTCAACATCCGACATGAAAATCTGCGGCGTCTTGCCGCCGCACTCAAGCGATACGCGTTTCATGTTGGACCGACCCGCGTATTGCAATATCAGTTTGCCGACGTCGGTAGAGCCCGTAAACGTGATCTTGTCGACATCCGGGTGCAGCGCGAGCGCCTTACCGGCAACTTCGCCAATCCCGTTGACGACGTTGAATGCACCCGGAGGCCCGCCGGCCTCGATGAACAGTTCAGCCAGACGCAGGCAGGAAAGCGGCGCCTGTTCCGCAGGCTTCAATACGACCGTGTTGCCGGCTGCAAGTGCCGGCGCGAACTTCCACGTCGCCATCAGCATCGGATAGTTCCAGGGCGATATGGCACCGACGACGCCTATGGGTTCGCGTAGTACGTAGTGCATCACGTCTTTTTCCGTGTTCGTGACCGTGCCCTCGATCTTGTCGATGTACTCAGCCATGAACTGAATCGTCCTGATGACCGATGGAATGTCGATGTGCAAAACATCGGATATGGGCTTGCCCATGTCGAGCGTGTCGAGTACGGCCAGTTGCTCGGCATTCTCGTCGATCAGCCCGGTGAAGCGGTACATGATCTCCATGCGATCCCGCGGCGCCATGCGGGACCACACGCCGCTTGCAAAAGCCTTCCTGGCGGACGCTACCGCGCTGTCGATGTCCTTGGCGTTCGCTGCGGACACCGATGCAAACGCTTCGAGGTTTGCCGGATTGACGGTCTCGAACCGCTCGCGGTCGATTGCGTCGACGTAGTCACCGCCGATGAACAACCGGGTCTCCGGCTTACTCAATGCCTTCTCGGCCATTCCCTGCCAGGCCTCGAATGTAAAGTCTGTAGCCGATTGAATACTCATTGTCTTTACCTGTTTCCGTCTGTTCCGTAGCCGATCACCAGCGCATCGACAGCGACACTGTCGCTCTCGCCAACGATCACCGGATTGATGTCGATTTCCGCCAGATCATCGCGTAATGCATGAACCATCGCAGAGAAGCGTGCGGCCATATTGCAGAACGATTCGACGTTGACCGCATTCATTCCACGTATACCATCCAGTATAGGCCGTGACCGAAGACGATCCAGCATCCGCCGGGCCTGTTCCGCGTCGAACGGCGGCATGGCAAATGCGACGTCTTCACGGAGTTCGGCGTGGATGCCGCCGAATCCGAGCACCACAACCGGGCCGAACTGCGCATCCCGCCTGGCGCCGAGGATCATCTCCACGCCGCGCGCCGCCATCGGGGCAACGATCACCCTCGCGCCGAGCCGGTCGGTCAGATCACGATACGCGGCGAGCAGCCGATCTTCGCTGGCGAGGTTCAGGATCACGCCCTGCTGGTCCGACTTGTGCGCGATGCCCGGCATCGCTGTCTTCAGCACCATCGGGTAATCCATGACGTTCGTTGCGGCCAGGACCGCGGATTCCGATTCGGCGATGACGCAAGGGTTTGCCGTCACGTCGAAATCGCGAAGCATCATGGCTGACTCGGCTTCATCGAGTTGCCGGCCCGCGCCCAGCCTCGCCCGCCAGTGTTCGACGGCGTCTGCCGGGACATCGGGCGCCGGCGAGTCCTCGCGCAGCAGAAAATCGCGGTAGCAAAACAGCGCACCTACGCCGGCCAGAAACGCGGATACGCCGTCGAGTACGGGGAAGCCCGCATGTGTCGTCGTCACGACGAGCGGGTCACTGCCGGTGCCCTGTCTCGCCGAGACCAGCGCCACGGGCTTGCCGGATTCCGCGTGCGCTCGCTGCATGTAATTGACATAGCTCGAATAGATGCCGCCGTCCGGCGCGCGGTCGTGCACCAGCGCGCCGATCGCCGCGTCCGGGTCCTGCATGAGGAGCGTCAGACAGCGGGTCATCCGTTCGTCAGAACCCGTGCCGCCGCGACTCCATCCGTCGAGGGGGTTGACCGGCGACAACTCGGGATCCAGCACCTGCTCGAGTTCGCTCACCGTTGCTCTGGCGAGTTCGGTCAGCGGTACGCCTTCGATTGCAGCGAGGTCGACCATCAGCTGCTGTTCGCCGCCGGAGTCGTGCAATGCGACGAGGCTGCCCTTGCCGACGGGGCTGAACTCCGCGAAAAGAATCAGGGCCGTTGCGAGCTCGTCCATGTCGCGCACGCGTTGCACGCCATAACGATCGAACAGGGCCTCGTAGCTTGCGTCATCGCCGGCGATGGCTCCCGAATGCGATTCGGTCAGCTCCGCGGCCTTTTCCGTGCGGCCGACCTTTATTGCAACGATCGGTATTCTTCTGTCATTGGCTTTCTGCAACGCTGCCCTGAAACCGTCGGGATTTCTGGCCGTCTCGATGAACAGCCCGACGACTCGCGTCTCCGGCAGATCGAGCGCGAAATCGAGGTATTCGTCCATTGTGACGCTCAGTTCAGTGCCGGTCGATACGGCCAGGTTGAAGCGAATTCGCTCCTCGCAGTCGGCGATGCCGCACATGCCGGAGCCGGAATGGCTGATCAGGCTGACATTGCCCGGTGGCTCGTGCACGCGGCCGTCGAAACCGCAGCCCCAGACTCGATCCCGGATATTGTAGAAACCCATGCCGTCCGCGCCGCAAACCAGTATTCCCGCGTCCCTGGTCTTCTTGCGAACACGAGAATCGAGTTCGGGCTTGGTGTCGCCGTCGATAACCAGCGGCGACATTATGGATACGGCGGGCACGCCGATCGCGATGGCGTCATCGAGAAGCTGCTCCACGCGGCTGGCCGCCACGCAGAAGATGACGAGGTCAGGCGTCTCCGGGAGACTCCCGAGGTCCGGATAACAGGACAGCCCCGCGAGTTCCTGGTGCCCGGGGTTGACCGGATAGAGCCGCCCGGGAAAGTCTCCCTTGAGCAGGTTCTGCAGCGTCTCCCGGCCCATCGACTGCTCTCGGGCGGATGCGCCCACGACCGCGATCGATTCCGGGCGGAGCAGAGGATCGAGTCGATGCGCCATGCCGACGCTGTCCGGCTGTATCAATAAACGCCGGGAGGCGTCGCCCGGCGCCGCTCCGGGTCCCAGAACGGCTTGTCGACAACATCCGCTCGCGCCATCAGGCGTGACCAGTGCAGCTCCCGCCGGTAGTAGATTTCGACCCAGAGCGTGTCACCGGGCGCACCATGCGGTGTGCGGACTGTGCCGATCGCGATGTTGTGCTTGCAGATGGGCGACCAGGCCGCCGAGGTCACGAATCCGACCCGCTTCAGGCGTCCATACTTTTTGCCATAGATATACGAATGTTCCGCCGGCTTGTTGCCTTCAACATCGAGTCTTACGAGCCGCCAGGTCGAACCACGACGCTTCTC
This sequence comes from Woeseia sp., assembly GCA_046756445.1. GTDB lineage: Bacteria > Pseudomonadota > Gammaproteobacteria > Steroidobacterales > Woeseiaceae > JACZWL01. The sequence goes on from JBHHWI010000013.1 coordinate 27,166, forward strand.
CTCGGCCAGCGCACGGCGGCCGTTGAAGTTCGGTTTCTTGAAATCCACCAGCCATTCCAGGCCGAGCTCGAAAGGCGACCGGGAGCGGCCGGCGCGAACGGTTGCATGCGCCGGCAGGAAATCCTCGTAGGCTGCGAGATAGCCGGCTTCGATTCTCGCCTGTTCGAGCGCGGTGGTGCCGATGGCCATGATGCCATGATCTGCGCCCGCTTCGAACAGCGCGTCCCAGAGGTCTTCGGCTTTTGCCGCGTCCAGCCACAGCTCGTAACCCAGGTCGCCCGTGTATCCGGTGCGTGACACCATGAGATCCACACCCTGAAAATCGAAGTTCATCAGGCCGAAAAGCTTCAGGTTTTCGATGCCGTCCAGTCCGAGGTCTTTCAGAACGCTGTAAGAGGTCGGTCCCTGCACGGCGAGCGCCGCTATGTCCGGGGTTTCGTCTCCGATATCGACGTCGAAACCGATTGCGGCCGCGGAAAACCACTCCATGTGACGCTCCTGCGAGCAGAGCCTGTATTCGCCTTCCTTCAGATGGAAAATCGTGCCGTCGTCGATGACCTGACCCTGGTCGTTGCACCAGACCGCGTAGGCGACGCGCCCCGGCCCGATCTTGCGCATGTCCCGGGTGACGAGGCGGTCGAGGTAGTCCAGCGAATCGGCGCCCGTGATCCGGTACTTGGTCATGGGCGTGAGGTCGAAAACCGCCGTGCTGTTGCGGATTGCGAAGTATTCGAGCTCGGTATCGTAGAAACCGTCGGCGCTCGAATACCCCTTCCACTCGTGTGATGCGTTCAGCCTGTCGAGTTTCGCCTGGCGGGAATGAAAAGGCGACTTCTTTCTGTCTTGCTGGACTTGGGCATTGGTCATGCCGCTTTCCCCCTGGTCAGAATCGCGCGGGCGGCATTTCGTCCGGGCGCACCACTGATTCCACCGCCCGGGTGAGTACCTGCGCCACACAGGTACAGGCCGTCGAGTGGCATTGCGTACTGGGCGGCGCCGCCGACCGGGCGGACGAACAAGAACTGATCGAGCGTCAGCTCGCCGTGATGCCAGTGCCCGCCCGTCATACGAAATTCCTTTTCGATATCGGCAGGCGTCAACAGCTCGGCAGCCGTAATCTGGTCGGGCAGGTCGGGTGCGTACTCGGCAAGCCTCGATGTAAGCACTTTCATGAACTCATCGCGCCGCGCATCGGTCCAGCCGCCGTCTATTTCATAGGGCGCATATTGAACGATCGCGGACAATACGTGCCTGCCCGCCGGCGCCAGCGACTCGTCCCGGACACTCGGAAAGGTAATTTCCAGTATCGGTTCGGGAGAGAACTGCCGGTACTTGGCCGGATTGAATGCGCGCTCGACATAGTCTTCATCGGGCGCGATCACCATGCGCTCCCCGAAGTCCTTGGGCTCGAGCCCCGGGACCTGCGGCAGTCCCTCGAGCGCCAGATGTAGTTTGGCCGCGTTACCCCGCATGCGGATATTGTGTACCCGGCGCGTGAACCCGGTCTCGACGTGCCTCGGTGAGACGAGATTCATGATCGTCGATTTTGGATCGGCGTTGGATACAATCAGCCAGCTCGAAAACGTCTCGCCACTTTCGGTTTCCACGCCCGCGGCACGCCCGTTTTCGATGATTATTCGCTTGACGGGCACACCCGTCCTGATGGTCGCGCCACTGTCGCGCGCGGCCTGCGCCAGCGCCTCTGTGACACTGCTCATACCGCCGACGGGCAGGCCCACGGCCCCGTGACTGCCGCACAGCCGGTACAGGTAGGTGAGGATCGTGTTCGGCGATCTCGGCCCGAGATGCGTACCGAGTACTGCATCGACGCAGAGCGCGCCCTTGAGCAACGGGCTGTCGAACCTCTCGACCAGCTCATCGTAAATATTGATGCCGATCAGGCGCAGGAATTCCTGCATCTCGGTCTTGCCAAGCCGCCTGACATCGAAACCGAGCCGCGCCAGCGTCAGATAATCGCCCGCCGTGCCATTGGCGAGCCTGGGTGGCGCCTTGTTGATGTACGTTTGTAACAGGTCCGCGAAGCGGGTCATGCGCTTGAAGAATGCTCGATAGCTCTCCATGTCGGCATCTCCGACGCCGCTGACCTCGTTGCCTTTGGTTCGAACGTGATGACCGTCCGGTGACAGGGAGATGGTTTCCATGTTCCTGGTCGCGTAATCGATCTTCAGCCCGAGGTCCTTCACGACCTTCGGCTGGAGCTGATACAGCAGGTGTGCGCAGGCGGACACCGAGTAGCCCTCGGCGAACGGGCGCGTCATCGCGGCGCCGCCGACGCGATCCCTGGCTTCCAATACGAGGACGCGTTTGCCGGCCCTGGCGAGCAATGTGGAACAGACCAGACCGTTATGGCCGGCCCCGACGATGATGGCATCGTAACGATCGGTCATTTCAGTCTTCTCCGAAACTCTCGGGCACTGTATTGGCGCGCTTCAGATCGATAAGGATTTCGCGAGCCGCATTCGCGCCCGGGGCGGACATCACGCCTCCGCCAGGGTGAGTGCTCGATCCACACATGTAGAGACCCGTGACCGGCGCCCGGTACTGCGCATATCCGGGCACCGGGCGGTTGAACATCAGCTGATCCATCGTCAGCTCGCCGTGGAAGATATTGCCCTCGGTCAGGCCGGACTCATTGTCCATTTCCTCCGGTGTCCTGACCTCGACATGCAGAATCAGGTCCTTGAAGTCCGGGCTGTAGTCGGCGATCTGATCGATGACCGTCTGGCCGAAGGCCTCCTTCTCCTCGGGTTTCCAGGCACGACCTTCGATCTGTGGCGGGCAATACTGGACGAAACAGCTCATGAAATGCTTGCCCGGCGGCGCCATTGTCGGATCGCTGGTCGTCGGTATGACCATGTCGACATAGGGGTCTTTCGACCAGGTGCCCGCTTTCCAGTCGTCGTATGCCTTCTCCATGCGCTCCATCGAGTCGATGAAGTGCATGTCGCCGTCGAGCAGCGGGCTGTCCTTCGGCAGGGCGGGGAAGGTGGGCATGCCGTCCAGCGCGATGTTGAGCTTGCCCGACGAGCCACGGATCTTGAAATTCCTGACGCGGTGGTAGAAATCGGTCGGCAGCTCGTTCCTGTCCATGCATTTCAGAAAAGTGCGCTTGACGTCCATGCCGGACACCACGATGCGCGCGTCGATTTCCTCGCCGCCGGACAAGGCAACGCCTTTGACTTTGCCGTTCTGGACCAGAATCTGTTCCACGTCCGCGTCTCTGCGCAGCTCACCACCATAGGCCTGGAAGGCCCCGGCGATCGATGTGGCCACCGCCCCCATGCCGCCGCGGGCATAACCCCAGGCGCCCATGTTGCCGTCGACCTCGCCCATGTAATGGTGCAGTAGCACGTACGCGGTGCCGGGTGAATGGATGCCCAGAGCCGTGCCTATAATCCCGCTGCCGGACAGCGCAGCTTTGATGACGTCCGTTTCGAAGTATTCGTCCAGGTATTCGGCGACACTCATGGTCCAAAAGCGGATCGTGTCGTACATCCTCTGTTCGCCCATCTCGAGAAACTTGCGTCCCAGATGAGCGAGGCCCACCAGGTCCTTCGGTTTGAACGAGGTCGGATCGGGAGGCGTGCGCATCAGGGAATCCCGGACGAATCGGCACTGGCGCATGGTGTCCGCGGAATAGCGCTCGTAAGCATCCGCATCCTTCATCGAGAATCGCGCGTATTCACGGTGGTGCACCTCGGGATCCGGGTAACTGCCCAGATAACCGCCGTTTTCCATGAAGACCGTGCCGCCGCCGTAGGGGGTTATCTGAAGGCCGTGCCGGGACAATTCCAGCGCGCGGAAGATTTCCGGCCGCAACAGGCTGCAAACATAGGAACAGTTCGAGTAGATCCAGTCCTTGTACAGCTTGCGGCTCACGGTGGCGCCGCCGATATAGTCGTTCTTTTCCAGACAGAGCACGTCGAGGCCGGCTTTGGCCAGAAACGCGGCGCTCGTCAGGCCGTTATGACCGGCACCGACGACGATGGCGTCATAGGTTTTCAATGGCAGGGCCTCCCCATGTTGCCGGGCTACTTGTACGCACTCACGGCTCGTTGCCTTTCGGACGGCGACTTGTTGATCGTAATGTCGACGGCACGCTCGAACTTATCAAGCGTCTCCGCCAGGCATGTCTCGTCGTGTGCCTCGCACATGAACCACGGCTCGCGCGAATCCGGTTCAATGAGAATACCCAGTTCGTGCAGCTCGGGCGCCGTGGCGTCGTAAAACTCGTAGTCGGTATTGATCCAGTCGCGATAATTTGTTGGTGGGGTGTCATTGAAGAACAGGCCCATCATCGACGGATGGCCGATGAAGCTGTGCGGGATATTGCGTGATCCTAGAATTTCACCGAACCCCTTTTGCAGACTGAGACCGTATTTCTCGATGTTTGCAAGCGCGTCTGTTTCGTCCAGGATCTCGAGGGTCTTTTGTGCGGCTGAGAGTGAGACCGAGTGAGCCGTAAATGTGCCGCCATGCAACACGCCGTCGCCGATTTTTCGCATGATGTCTTCCCGTCCGGCAAGCACCGCGATCGGGTAACCGTTTCCCATCGCCTTGGCGAATGTGCACAGGTCGGCCTTGACGCCCATCAGTTCCTGGACGCCGCCTTTCGCTACTCGAAAACCGGTTTTGACTTCGTCGATGATCAGCACGACATCGTATTTGTCACAAAGCGCCCGCACGTCCAGCATGTACTGGTTCGTCGCAGTCAATCCGCAACAGTTACCCATGATCGGCTCGACGAGGAATGCGCCGATTTCGTCGCCATGTTTTTTGAGAACATCCTCGAGCGCATTCGCGTCGTTGAGCGGTACTGCGTGAAAGAGTGGTTTCAGGATCTGCGGCACGCCCTCTCCCAGGGGAAGAACCTCGGGTTTGCCGTCTTGCGGACCCCACTCCTCGACATCGGCATACCAGAGTACTTCGCTGAACACACCGTGGTATCCACCTTCGAGGATGATATGGCCGTCCTTGCCGGAGAACGCCCGCGCGACGCGCAGCGCTGCCATGACAGCCTCGGTGCCCGAGTTCGAGAACCTGACCAGTTCTGCTGCCGGCACCATCCTGCTGATTCGTTGGGCAACCTCGTATTCGAGTTCCGTGGCCAGCGCGAACACGCCGCCGATTGTCATGCCGGCCATGGCAGCGTCGTCAACGCGTGGATCGGCATAGCCCAGTATGGCCGGACCGTAGCCCAGCCGGTAATCGATGTATTCGTTGCCGTCGATGTCCCAGAATCGCCCGCCCTTGGCGCGCTTGACATAGATCGTCTTGTCCTCGCCCCAGTAGCGGTAGTTCGACGAGACGCCCAGGGGCAGGCGGGTCAGGGCTTTTCGAAAATGCGCGTTGGATTTTTTGAGGCTGCGCATGCTGGCTTCCTTTTGTCCGGCACCCGCATAGGATCTCACGAAGAGGGGACTGAAGTCCAGAAAAATGAATGAATAATCATTCATTTTGTGGCAGAATGTGATGCTCAGACGGAGGACGACGGAACAGCATATGGCGGTCGCCGCGGTGAATTCGGGCCGGACTGCGTCGAAGGAGGCACGACGTCAACAGCTGATCGAAGCCACGATCAGGTGCATTTCCAAACGGGGCATCGGCAGTACGACGCTCGGCGATGTCGCGCAGGCCGCCGGCTTGTCGCAGGGCATCGTCAATCTGCACTTCAAGAGCAAGGACAACCTGTTCAACGAGACGCTTCGGTACCTGGCCGAGGAATACAGGACTCTGTTTGAGAAAACGCTGGAGAAGGCGGGCCCGGGCGCAGCCGACAAGTTACTGGCATTGATGGAGCTCGATCTGCGGCCCTCGGTTTGTGACCCGAGAAAACTCGCCGTGTGGTTCGGCTTTTGGGGTGAAGTAAAAGCGATGCCGACCTATCGCAAGATGTGCAATGAGTACGATCGCGGTTATGACAAGGTGCTCGAGCAATTGTGCAAGGAAATAATCGCCGACGGCAGGTACACGAATGTCAGTGCGGCAAGCATTGCGGAGGTGTTGTCGTCCCTGACCAACGGCCTGTGGTTGTCCTGTTTGATCAATCCGAAGAGTTGGGATCGACACGCTGCCCTGGAATCGGTCAGGGGCTATTTGCAGTCAGTATTTCCGAATCACTACTAGGCCAACGGGCAAAGGATAGAACGTGCATATCGAGCTGAGTAAACGCGCACAGGACTGGCAACAGAAAGCGCGACGATACGCGGACGAGTATCTGCAGCCGTACGAGATCGAGGCCGAATTGAACGACGGTGAATTGTCGCCGGAGATCGTTGAAAAACAAAAACGCCGTGCCATCGAACTGGGATTCAGCGCAATCGATGTACCCAAGGCATACGGCGGACTCGAATTGCCGATGGTCGAACAGGTCGCGATCTGGGAGCAGCTGGGCCGGGTGACGAACGCTCTGTCATGGTGTTTCTCGGAGCCGCAGAGCTGGATGTTCGATGCCTGTAACGAAGAGCAGATCCAGGCCTACGTGTTGCCGATGATGCGAGGCGAAAAAAAGGACTGTTGCGCGATTACCGAATCGGGTCCCGGTTCCGACGTGTCGGAAATTCAGTCGACAGCAGTGAGATCGGGCGGCGACTACGTGCTGAACGGCGAGAAGTGGTATGTGACCGGCGCGAACCTCGCCGATTTCTTCTGGTTTCAGGCGCAGTTGCCGGATGATCAGGACGACGCGCTCTTCCTGGTGGACCAGGGTACCGACGGGATCGAGATCCTCGCGACACCCCTTTTCAGTCACACTTACGCGGCCCACCACCCGACCTATCGATTCACCGATGTCAGGGTTCCTGCGCAAGGGCGTGTCGGCACTTCCGGCGATCGAATGGCCTATACGAAAAGCTGGTTTCGACACGAGAGACTCATGATCGGCGCACGTTGCTGTGGCGCCGCTGCCCGGCTGATCGAGGACGCGATGGAGTTTGCGCAGGGGCGCACCGTGGACGGAATGCCATTAAGTGAGAAGCAGGCCATTCAGTTCATCCTGGCTGACAGCGCGACCGAGTTGTGGGCGGCACGGCTGATGACCTTCGAAGCGGCCGCGGCACATGATCGGGGAGAGGATCTCAAGAGGCTGCATAACCGGTGTTCGATGGTGAAACTCTACGCATCCGAGATGGCGAACCGCGTTGCCGACCGCGCCGTTCAGATATTCGGAGGTCGCGGCTACATGCGCGTAAACGTCGCGGAACGGTTCTTTCGAGAGCTCCGGGTCGATCGGATCTGGGAGGGAACCAGCGAAATCCAGCGTCTCATCATTGCGCGCGGCTTGCTGAAACGCGGACTGGACGACTTATAATCATCGGACCTTAGTTGTCGGCAAGTGGAGCGGACAAAAAATGGCCAAGCCTGCTGGTTCCCTGGCATGGGCGGTGATATTGCCTGCGTTGCTGGTGTCCTGCACCACGGATCGCGCTGCCGGTACGGCCAGCGCCGAAAGGATCGTCAACGTCTATAACTGGGCGGACTACATCGCCCCGGACACGTTGGACAAGTTCCAAGCCGAGTACGGCATCAAGGTCAATTACGACCTGTACGACTCGTCCGAAGTCGTCGACGTCAAACTGCTCGCCGGTGGCAGCGGTTACGACGTCGTTGTACACAGCAGCCAGTTTTCGTCGAGGCTGACGCCCATCGGCATATTCGAAAAGCTGGATTTTTCCAGGCTGGACAACGCCCGCCACCTGGATCAGGACCTCATCGCCAAGACAGACGTCTACGAGAAAACCAGGGGTTACACCGTACCCTACCACTGGGGCTCGACCGGCTACGCCTACAACGAAAAGCTGGTTCGTGATCGCCTGCCGGATCACCCGATGGACAGCAGCGACGTATTATTCGACCCGGAAGTCGTGGCCAGGCTCGCCGACTGCGGAGTCAGCCTTCTCGACGGGCCGACTGACCTCATTCCGATGGTTCTGGCGTATCTCGGCAGGGATCCGAATGCGCTGGACGACGAAAGTCTCGCTGCCGCCGAGGCCCAGCTCAAGCTGGTACGCCCCTACATCCGCTATTTCAGCAATCAAAAAATAGCGACCGACCTCTCGAATCAGGAAGTATGCGTGGCCATGAGCTGGTCCGGCGACTATGCGGTGGCACTGCGCAGGGCGAGAGAGGCCGGTCTGGACATGGACCTGCGCTACACCATTCCGAAGGAGGGATCCGGGCTCTGGGTCGATGGTCTGTACATTCCGGCGGATGCGCCGCACAAGGACAATGCCTACCTGCTCATCAATTTCCTGATGCGTCCTCGAATAGCCGCCGATATTGCAATGGAAGTCTGGTACGCGAATTCAAACAGATCGTCGCGCGAATTCATGTCCGCGGAAATGCTCAACAACCCGGCGGTTTTTCCGGACGAGAAAGCCTGGAAAGTAATGTACCCGATACTGACTGCCGATCCGAAGCGGGAACGGCCCCGGACGCGCGCGTTTGCGAGGATCAAGAGCGGCATATGAGAAAAGCGATCCCGCAAGAAGAACAATGACAGGAAACGAAAAATCAGACCCCGACCCGTTTATCGAAATAAAGGACGTCAGCAAGTTTTTCGGTGATTTTGCCGCTGTCGATTCGGTCAACCTGACAATCGGTCGCGGTGAGCTTTTTTGTATACTGGGGGGCTCCGGCTGTGGTAAATCGACCCTGCTGCGGATGATGGCGGGCTTCGAGACGCCGACTTCCGGACGGATCTTTATCGATGGCGTCGATGTGACGGATCAGGCGCCGTATCGCCGTCCGGTCAATATGATGTTCCAGTCGTACGCAATTTTTCCACACATGACTGTGGAGAAAAACATCGCGTACGGCCTCGCGAAAGACAGGGTCGCTAAAGAGGATGTAACGGCTCGCGTCCACGAGATTCTGGAGCTCGTGAAACTTTCCGATTTTTCGAAACGCAAACCCGATCAGCTCTCGGGCGGCCAGCGACAACGCGTCGCGCTTGCCCGGGCCCTGGTCAAGCGGCCGAAGGTCCTGCTGCTCGATGAGCCCCTCGCTGCCCTCGACAAGAAGCTTCGGGAACACACGCAGTTTGAGCTGATGAACATCCAGGACGAACTCGGAATCACTTTTGTCGTCGTTACTCACGATCAGGAAGAGGCAATGATCCTGTCCAGCCGGATCGCCGTCATGGACAGGGGCCGGTTCGAACAGATCGGAACGGCAAAGGAGGTCTACGAATACCCGAAGAGTCGTTTCGTTGCCGATTTCATCGGCACGATAAACATGTTCGAAGGCACCGTTGATGCCGTGAGAGATGGCAGCATCTCCGTCGACGCGATCGAGGTAGATGTACCGCTGACCGGGCTAACGGACAGGAAATTGCAAAAGGGGGACAAGGTCTGCATCGCCGTGCGTCCGGAAAAAATCTACATCAGTGACCACGAGCCGGATAACCGGGAAGACACGCAACTCCCGGGCGTAGTCCATGACCTCGGCTATTTCGGTAATCTTTCTCTTTATCGGGTCCGGCTGCCCTCGGGCAAGATCGTGCAGGTCAGCGCGCAGAACCGGCGTCGCTCGGCCGAGCGGTCGCTTGAATGGGAGGACGAGGTCTTTATCTCCTGGCGTCACCGCAGCGCGGTCGTTCTGACTGAGTAGGGAATTGAGCGCCGGTTCTGAAAGTTGGCGGGACACGCTGTGGCAACGGTTCACGGTCGCGATTCCGTATGTCTGGCTGCTCGTATTTTTCCTCGCGCCGTTTGTCATCATCCTGAAGATTTCCACGGCAGATCCGGTAATCGGTCAGCCACCGTTCACGCCGACCTTCGCTGATGACGGATCAATCTTGGCCACGGTGGACAGTTTCAGGTTTCTTCTGACCGACAAACTCTACGGCATCACCTATCTCAAATCGGTCGTCATGGCTGCGATGGCGACCGTGTTGTGCCTGATGCTGGGATTTCCGATGGCCTACGGCATCGCGCGTTCGGGTTCTGCGGCACGAGGCGTTTTGTTGCTCCTCGTCATACTGCCGTTCTGGATCTCGTTCCTGCTGCGCGTGTACGCCTGGATGGGCCTGCTCAACAACTACGGCATCATTAATAATCTCCTGATGTGGTTGGGCGTGATCGATCAGCCGATACCGATCATGTATACGGACCTGGCCATCTATATCGGGCTCGTCTATTCATACCTGCCGTTCATGATCCTGCCGCTCTATGCGACGCTCGAGCGAATGGATCTCGATCTCGTCGATGCGGCCCTGGACCTCGGCGCGCGGCCGTCGCAGGCCTTCCGGGACGTGACCTGGCCACTGGCACGGCCGGGCGTCATAGCCGGCTGCCTGCTGGTCTTCATTCCGGCGATGGGTGAGTACGTGATCCCCTACCTGCTCGGTGGCCCGGATTCTCTGCTGATCGGACGGGTCCTGTTCGACGAGTTCTTTGTCAACCGCGACTGGCCGCTCGCCTCATCGGTTGCCATCATCCTGCTATTGCTGCTCGTCGTCCCGATCGTGCTGCTGCAACGGAGCCAGGTGAGGGATACAGAGGGCGAGGCATGAACGGCCGGCGGTCGCGATTCCTGTTGTCGGTGCTGGCGTTTGGCTATGCCTTTCTCTACATACCGCTGGTCTCGGTCATTGTCTATTCGTTTAACGACTCCCGGCTGGCGACCGTCTGGGGCGGATTCTCGACGCGCTGGTACGGCGAACTCCTGAAAAACGAGCAAATCCTGGATGCCGCCCTGCTCAGTCTGCGCATTGCGGTGACCACCGCGACGCTTGCAACCATTCTGGGGACCATGGCCGGCATTGCATTGTCGCGGTTCGGTCGTTTTCGGGGCCGTACGCTGTTCTCGGGAATGATCACCTCGCCTCTGGTGATGCCGGAGGTCATTACCGGACTGTCGTTACTGCTGTTGTTCGTGAGTCTGCAGCAACTCATCGGCTGGCCGGCGCAGCGTGGATTCACGACTATCACCATCGCTCACACGACATTCGCGATGGCCTACGTCACGGTCATCATTCAATCGCGGCTGTCCGGAATGGACGAGTCGCTCGAGGAGGCGGCGATGGATCTCGGTGGCCGGCCCTTCCGGGTCGTTTTTGACATTACCCTGCCGCTGATTGCACCGGCGATGATCGCCGGTTGGCTTCTGTCGTTTACTCTGTCCCTCGACGATCTCGTGATAGCCAGCTTCGTTTCCGGACCGGGTGGCAGCACACTGCCAATGGTGATTTTCTCAAAGGTAAAACTCGGGGTAACGCCCGACATCAATGCGCTGGCGACCTTGATCATACTGTTCGTGAGTATCGGCGTGATTATTGCGTGGTATGCCGCCAGACGGGCGCAACGTCAGGCCGAGAAAGACATGCAGACTGCAGCAAAACAGTAAATTACCTGGTGCCGGAGCGAACTTCCCGAACTTTCCCTCAAGTCAGGAAAGTTCGGGAAGTTCGCTCCGGCACCTTAGGGTGCGTCCGGCTGTTTGGATGGATGCGCCGCGGCGATCGCCTTGAGTGACTGACAGTGATCGTCAATCGACACGATGGTCGGGTACGGTGCAAGGTCCAGTTCGTAGCGCCGGGCATTGTACAGTTGCGGTATGAGCCAGACGTCGGCCATTGTCAGGCTGTTGCCGAGGGAAAACTGACCGTGCGTGGATCGGCAGCGGGCCAGGGCCTCGAATGCAGCGAAACCCCGCCCGATCCATTTCCGGCACCATTCCAAAACTGCGTGATCGCCCAACGAGTATTCGGCCTTGATGTGTCTGAGGACACTCAGGTTTTGCAGCGGATGGACCTCGCAACCGATGGAGTGCACCATTTCACGAACCCGGGCGCGTCCGACCGGGTCTGCGGGCAGCAGCGCCGGCTCGGGATACCGTTCTTCCAGAAACTCGGCGATGGCCGGTGACTGGGCGAGGGTCGCATCGCCGGTATCGAGCACCGGGACCAGGCCCATCGGGTTCATGGCCTTGAACCGGTCGCTGTCCTGTTCACCGTCGGTCAGGTGTATCGACCGGTACTCCCACTCGAGTCCCTTGACGTTCAGAATGATCCGTATCCGGTACGAAGCGCTGCTTCGATAGTAGCCGTAGAGTCTCATAAGCCGCAGTCTCGCTAATGCGTTAGACTTCGGCCATCTTTTTAACGCAAAAAGCCCGAACTGCCAAATGGACAGGTCAAGACCCGTTGTCGGTGTGATCGCGGACCGCCGTGAACTCGATCCGCATCCCTTCCATATGGTCGGCGAGAAATACCTTGCGGCGATTCACGAGGGCGCCGATGCGATGCCCTTTCTGATTCCGGCTTTAGGTGACAGCCTCGACCTGGACGCCGTATTGACGCATGTGGACGGCCTGCTCCTGACGGGCAGCCCCTCCGATCTTGAACCGCACCATTACGATGGACAAGCGAGCGACCCGGGCTCATGGCATGACCCACACAGGGATGCCACGACCCTGCCCCTTGCCGAAAAGGCGATTGCGACTGGCGTGCCGCTGTTTGCGATTTGTCGCGGTTTTCAGGAATTGAATGTCGTTCTCGGCGGCAGCCTGCACCAGCGCATCGGCGATGTGCCGGGATATCACAGCCACAAGGAGAACCCGGATGACCCGCTGGAGATTCAGTACGGGCCGTCGCACCCCGTGACCCTGCCCGAGGGCGGAATGCTCCGGGAGCTCGCCGGCGCTTCGACGGTCGAGGTCAATTCTCTGCACAGGCAGGGCGTTGCGAGACTGGCCGACGGCGTAACCGTCGAGGCGGTCGCGGACGACGGGCTGATTGAGGGATTCCGTGTAGACGGTGCACAGGCGTTCGCCCTGGCCGTGCAATGGCACCCGGAATGGAAGGTCACGGAGGATCCGTTTTCACTGGCCATATTCAGGGCGTTCGGGGACGCCTGCCGGGATTACGCAACGGGAACGAGTAACAAGAAAGTCAAGGGTGTGGCGTGAGCGACAGGAAGGCCTTCCAGGCCTGGCTGAAAAAGCGGCAAATCGAAGACGTCGAAGCGCTGGTCCCGGACATGGCCGGCGCCGCGCGCGGCAAACTGCTGCCCGCCGACAAATGCGGTGCCGGCGAACTCAAACTGCCTGAAGGTGTATTTGCACAGACGGTATCCGGCGGCTACATCGACAACGAGGCGAATGTCGAGGACCGGGACATGATTCTGGTCCCGGACATAACGACGCTCAGAACCGTGCCCTGGTTCGAGGAGCCGACCGCGTCGGTCTTCGTCGATTGTCTTGATAAGGAAGGCTCACCCATCAATACGTCGCCGCGTCAGGTGCTGCGAAAGATCCTGGCCCTGTACGAAACAAGGGGATGGGCGGCGGTGGTCGCGCCGGAGGTCGAATTCTATCTGATTAATCCGCACTCGGACTCCAATGCCGAAGTCGAGCCGCCCGAAGGCAGACTGGGTCGGACCGAGGCCTCACGCCAACCTTTCAGCATCGATCAGATGAACGACTTCGATCCCTTTATCATCGACGTCTATTCATTCTGCGAGGAACAAGGCATCCAGATCGAGGCACTGTCGCAGGAAATGGGCCCGGCGCAATTCGAAATCAATTTCCTGCACGGTGAACCGGTAACGCTCGCGGATCACGTATTCCTGTTCAAACGAACGGTTCGGGAGGCCGCCATTCGCCACGAAATGCATGCGACCTTTCTGGCCAAACCCATGGCGGAGCAGGCCGGAAGCGCGCTGCATATCCATCAGAGCATCGTCGATCTCGACGATGGCAGCAATGTCTTCTCGACCAGAACCGGCAGGCAGAGCAAGCTGTTTTCCTCATACATCGCCGGGCTGCAGAAATACATGCCGGAGGCACTGCTGATTTTTGCGCCGTATGTGAATTCCTACCGCCGTTTCCTGAATTCATTCTCGTCGCCGATCAACCTTGCCTGGGCCATTGACAACCGCACGGTCGGCCTGCGCGTACCCGATTCGGGTCCCGAAGCCAGACGCGTCGAGAATCGCCTCGCAGGTTCGGATGTCAATCCGTATCTGGCGATCGCCGCGACGCTTGCCTGCGGATACCTGGGCATGGAGGAAAAACTCGAGCCCGCCGATCCGGTCGAAGGTAGCGCCTACGACATCCCGTTTTCCCTGCATCCGCATATCTATGCATCGATCGACGCGATGAGAAACAGCAAGGCGATGCGAAAAACCCTGGGCGACGAGTTCGTATCGCTGTATTGCTCGCTCAAGGAAGAGGAATATCGCGAGTTCCAGTCGATAATCACGCCCTGGGAACGCGAGATTCTGTTGTTCAATGTCTGAGGGGAGATCTATGGCAGTCGTCGAAACTCGCTCGCGCGCCGAATGGCAGGAACTCGATCGCGATCACTACCTGCATCCGTTTACGGATCACAAGGATCTGCGAGAGAAGAAGAGCCGTATCATCTCGCGGGCCCACGGCGCATACATATACGACGCCGACGATAACGAGATACTCGATGGCATGTCCGGGCTGTGGTGTGTCAATGCGGGTTATGGTCGCGACGAACTCGTGGAGGCGGCGGCCAGGCAACTTCGGGAGCTTCCCTACTACAATAGCTTTTTCCAGTGCGCCAATCCGCCGTCCATCGAGCTATCGCTGTTGCTCGGGGAGATCAGCCAGCCGCAGCTCAACAACGTTTTCTTCACCGGCTCGGGCTCCGAGTCCAATGACACGATAGTACGCATGGTTCGCCGCTACTGGGACCTCCTCGACCAGCCCGACAAAATGACCATCATCAGTCGCGACAATGCCTATCATGGCTCGACCATGGCCGGTGCGAGTCTCGGTGGCATGAAGCCGATGCACAAGCAGGGCGGCCTGCCGATCCCGGGCATCGTTCACATCGAGCAGCCTTACTGGTTCGGATCGGATCGCAGCCTCTCGCCGGAGGAATTCGGATTGCAGGCGGCGCGCGCGCTGGAGACCAAGATCGAGGAGGAGGGCGTCGACAAGATCGCAGCCTTTATCGCCGAGCCGGTTCAGGGCGCAGGCGGTGTCATCGTGCCGCCCGATACCTACTGGCCCGAGATTCAGCGCATATGCGACGACTATGGAATCCTGCTGATCACGGACGAGGTCATCACCGGATTCGGGCGGCTCGGCGAGTGGTTCGGCGCCGACTACTTCCAGGTCAGGCCGGACCTGATGCCGTTCGCAAAGGGCGTGACATCCGGCTATCTGCCGCTCGGTGGCGTGCTGGTCGGAGACCGGGTTGCCGATGTACTCGTGGACAAGGGCGGTGAGTTTTTCCACGGCTATACCTATTCCGGTCACCCGGCGGCCTGTGCCGTGGCAATCGAGAATATCCGCATTCTGCAACGGGAGCGTCTGCTGGACCGCGTGAAAAACGACATCGGTCCGTATCTGCAGGAGCGCTGGCACAGGCTCGGCGATCATCCCCTGGTCGGCGAGACGCGCATGGTCGGCCTGATGGGCGCGCTGGAAATTGTCGCGGACAAGGAAACGCTGGAGCGCTTCGACGAGGATGAAGGCGTCGGGACGATCTGCCGGGACTTGCTGGTCATCAACGGCCTTGTCATGCGGGCAGTCGGCGACACCATCGTCACCGCACCGCCACTGATCCTGACGCGCGAGCAGGCGGACGAACTCGTCGAGAAGGCCTGGAAGTGCCTCGACCTGACCCGGGCGGCCCTGTAGACAAGTACGGATTGCACATATGACGGAAAAAACAGCCGGCGATCACGCCATCCTGCGGGACAGTCTGTACGGGACGACCAGCGAGCCGACCTACGCCGGTGCCGCGTCGTTCATGCGCCGCAAATATACGCGCGATCTGACAGGCGTCGACCTGGCGGTCACCGGCGTTCCGCTGGATACGGCGACGACGAATCGCCCGGGCGCGCGCCTCGGTCCGCGCGCGATTCGCGCTGCCTCGACCATCCTGGCCTGGGAACGACCGTACGGCATGGAGTTCGATCCCTTCGACAGGCTGGCCGTGATCGACTACGGCGATTGCTTTTTCGATTTCGGGCGACCCGAGTCCGTCCCATCGACGATCGAGCAGCACGCACTCGAGATCATCGACAAGGGGCCGGGACTGCTCGCACTCGGTGGAGACCATTTCATCGCGTATCCGTTGATCAAAGCGCATGTACGCAAGCACGGGGCACCGCTGTCATTGCTGCACTTCGATGCGCACAGCGATACCTGGGAAGACGAAGACGGGCGCGTCGACCACGGCACGATGTTCTATCACGCCGCCCGGGAGGGAATCATCGATCCGGCTGCTTCCGTGCAGATCGGGCTGCGAACGCGCAATAAGGACACGCACGGATTCAACGTCCTCGACGGACCCTGGGTGCACGAGAACGGAATCGACGCCGTCATCTCCGAAACGCGCCGCATACTCGGCGACAAGCCCGTATACATGACTTTCGACATCGATTGCCTCGACCCATCATGCGCGCCCGGCACCGGTACGCCGGTCTGCGGCGGACTGACCACCTACCAGGCCATGTCGATCATCCGTGGCCTGATGGGCATCAACCTGGTCGGAATGGACGTCGTCGAGGTGGCGCCGGCTTACGATGTCGGCGAGATCACGGCACTCGCCGGCGCTCACCTGGCGATGGAGATGATCTG
>JBHHWI010000014.1:0-42233 GCA_046756445.1 Woeseia sp.
ACCTGCGACCTTCGGGTTATGAGCCCGACGAGCTGCCAGACTGCTCCACCCCGCAGCTGAGGGCGGGCATGATACAAAACGCCGGGATATCCGGCAAGGGATCGGGCGCCGCTAGCCCAGAACCCGCATGCAGAGGTTCAAGAGCCATCCGGGCATCAGGCCGACGGCCAGGACCGCGAGCCCGTTCAGGCTCAGGATCAGGCGGGTGTCGGCCCTGGCCTGCAGGATGGCCCGGTCTTCTGCTGACTCGAAGTACATGTACCAGACCACGCGGATGTAATAGAACGCGCCGACCACGGCGGCCAGCACCATCAAAACGGCAAGCCCCGGGAAGCCGGCGTCCAGCACGGCGTTGATGGCATTGAGCTTGGCGAAGAATCCGACCCAGGGCGGCACGCCCGCCAGGCCGAACATGAAGAACAGCATCATGAAGGCGAACCAGGGACTCCTGGCATTGAGGCCCTTGAAGTCGCTCAGGTTTTCGGCCTCGAAACCCTGCCGGCTGAGCAGGATTACGATGCCGAACGAGCCGGCGACGATCAGCACATAGGTCAGGGTGTAAAAGAGCGCTGCCGCGTAACCGGTGGCCGTGCCGCAGAATACCGCCAGCAGGATGAATCCCACGTGGCCGATCGCCGAGTAACCGAGCATGCGCTTGATATTGCTCTGGGCGATGGCCACCACGTTGCCGATCACGAGTGACAGAACGGCAAGCACCATGATCATGCCCTGCCAGATTCCGTGCAGGTCGCCGAGCCCGTCGACCAGAATCCTGAGCGCGAGCGCCAGCGCGGCCAGTTTCGGCGCCGATGCGATGTACAGGGTGACCGGCGACCTCGCGCCCTGGTAGACGTCCGGCAACCACATGTGGAACGGCACGGCGCCGAACTTGAACGCGATCCCGACGATCACGAACGCGAGCCCGAACCAGAGCGGCGGGCCGCTGATATCCGGCTGCGTGCGTATGGCCTCGGCTATCTCGTGGAACTGCAGGCTGCCGGTCAGGCCGTATATCCAGGAGATGCCGTAGAGCAATGCGCCCGACGCGATCGCCCCGAGCACGAAGTACTTCATGGCTGATTCGGCCGAGGCCGCGCTGTTGCGGTCGAAGGCGACCAGCGTGTAAAGCGACAACGACAGTGTCTCCAGCCCCAGGTACATCGTCAGCAGGCTGTTCGCGGAAATCATGATCATGACGCCGAGCAGCCCGAACAGGCCCAGCAGGTAATACTCGCCTTTGAACAGCTTGTTGTGCTGCAGATAGTCGCGCGCGTAGAAGAAGCCGAGCGCGACCACCCCGACCGCGGCCAGTTTCAGTACCTGCGACAGGCTGTCGCTGACGTAACTGCCCTCGAACAACACCGTACGCGCCGCCGGCTCGGTCCAGGCGAGAGACGCACCGGTGATGACCAGCGCGGCCATCGCCAGCCAGAATGTGACAACCCTGTTCTCCTCTGTGACCAGGAGGTCTGCCACGAGCACGACGCAGATCAAACCCAGGAGGGTCATTTCGGGTAGCGCGGGCAACAGATCAATCAGGTTCATATCCGGTTCCGGGTCTTCCTAGAGCTTCGACTGGCCGGCGAGGTCCACGAGTTGCTCGACGGTCGCCGACATCATGTCGATCAGCGGCGCCGGCCACAGGCCCACCAGCAACACGGCCAGGGCAAGGACCCCGAGCACGATGAACTCACGATTGTGCAGATCCTTGAGCTCCGCCACCTCGTCGTTGGCGACGTCACCGTAGACGACTCGCTTGATCATCCAGAGCGTATACGCGGCGCCCAGGATCATGATCGTCGCAGCCAGGAACGCGTACCAGAAGTTGGCTTTGAAGCTCGCGATGATGACCATGAACTCGCCGACAAATCCCGAGGTCCCGGGCAGGCCTGCGTTCGCCAGGGCGAACAGGACCATGAACGATGCGAACACGGGCATGGTGTTGGCGACACCGCCGTAGTCCTCGATCTGACGACTGTGGACACGGTCATACAGCACGCCGACGCACAAGAACAATGCAGCCGAGATCAGTCCGTGAGAAACCATCTGCACGATGCCCCCGGTCATGCCGAGCTCGGCACCCATGCCCCGGCTGATAGACCACAGGATGAAAAAGCCGAGGGTCACGAAGCCCATGTGCGCGATCGACGAATAGGCGATGAGCTTTTTCATGTCTCTTTGCATCAGGGCCACGAATCCGATGTAGACGACGGCCACCAGCGATAAGGCAATCATGAATCCTGCAAAGTAGTGGCTGCCGTCGGGCAGCATGGGCAATGACAGGCGGACGAATCCGTAACCGCCCATTTTCAACAGGATCGCCGCCAGAATGACCGAACCACCCGTCGGCGCCTCGACGTGCGCATCCGGCAGCCAGGTGTGCACCGGCCACATCGGCACTTTGACAGCAAAGGCGAGCAGGAATGCGATGAAGAGCAGTTTCTGCTCGGTCATCGAGAGCGGGACGCGCATGAACGCAAAGAAATCGAAGGTCCCGGTCTTGGTGAACAGGTAAATGAACGCGACCAGCATCAGCACCGAGCCGAGGAACGTGTACAGGAAGAACTTGAGCGTTGCGTAAATCCGTCGTTCCCCGCCCCAGACGCCGATGATGAGAAACATCGGCACCAGCATCGCTTCCCAGAATACGTAGAACAGCACACCGTCGAGCGCACAGAACACGCCGATCATCAGTCCCTCGAGGAACAGGAATGCCGCAAAATACTGCGCCGGCCGTGCCTTGATGTTGTCCCATCCCGCGATCACGACCAGCGGGGTCAGGAAAGTCGTCAGCAGAATCAGCGGAGCGGATATGCCGTCAACGCCGAGGTAATAGTAGACATCGAAGGAGGGAATCCAGCTCAGTCGCTCGACGAACTGCATATCCGCCGTCGTCGTATCGAAGCTCGAGTAGATGAAAGTGCTCAGGAGGAAGGTCAGCAAGGAGACCAGCAGTGCGAGGACACGCATGCCGCCGGCTCGCGGCGATGCAGAGTCACCGTCGTCACCGACCAGCAGCACCGCCGTGCCGCCGATGATCGGCAACCAGATCACGATGCTCAATATTTGATGTGTCAGGTCCATTGCGCTGTTCTTGTTCTTTCTTGCCGCATCCCTCTAAAACCAGAGTACCCAGGCCAGCAGCAGAGTCAGGCTGATGATCATGGCGAATGCGTAGTGGTACAGATAACCGGTCTGCAGCTGGCGCAGGATAGCGGCCAGTCGGCCCACGGTATTTGCCGTGCCGTTCACGAAGCCGTCGATAACCAGTACGTCCCCTTTGAGCCACAGGAACCTGCCGGCCGCCCTGCCGCCGGCGGCGAAGCCCTCGAGGTACAGATCGTCGAAGTAGTACTTTCGATCGAGCAGGGTGTACAGGCCGGACAGTTTCCGGCTGAGCTTGTCGGGCAGGTCCGGCCGCTTCAGGTAAAAGAACCAGGCAGTGACAAAGCCGGCCGCGGCGAGATACACGGCGGGACTGTGTTCGAGGGCGTGCACGATGAACGCCCAGGCGCCGTGGAAGGCGCCGCCCAGCTCCGCCAGCACATCATGCTCTTCGAGAACCGCAAGCGAGGTACCGAAATAGTCGCCGAACAGCACCGGTCCGATCGTGACCCAGCCGACCGCCGCCGAGCCGACAGCGAGCAGAACGAGCGGCACGGTGACCACCCAGGGTGATTCCTTCACGTGTGACCTGTGCTTCTCGTCCAGGCGCTCCTTGCCGTGGAACACCAGGAAAAACATGCGAAACGTGTACAGCGCCGTGACAAAGACGCCGAGCGTGACGCTGAGATAGGGGATCCAGTAGACCAGACCCTGTCCCTGCCAGTGCGATTCCTTCACGGCCTCGATCAACGCGTCCTTGGAGAAAAAGCCTGCACTGCCGGGGAAACCGATCAGGGCGAGCGCCCCGATCAACGCGGTCCAGTAGGTGATCGGCATGTACTTCCTGAGCCCGCCCATCTTCCGGATGTCCTGCTCGTGATGCAGCGCGATGATCACCGACCCGGCCGCAAGGAATAACAGTGCTTTGAAAAAGGCGTGCGTCATCAGGTGGAAGATGGCCGCGCCATAGGCGGATACGCCGAGCGCCACGGTCATATAGCCGAGCTGCGACAGCGTCGAATAGGCGACCACGCGTTTGATGTCGTTTTGCACGATGCCGAGCAGGCCCATGAAGAACGCGGTAATCGAGCCGATCACGAGCACCACGGACAACGCGGCTTCGGACAGCTCGAACAGCGGCGACATACGCGCGACCATGAAGATACCGGCGGTGACCATCGTGGCCGCGTGGATCAGGGCGGATATCGGCGTCGGGCCTTCCATGGAATCGGGCAGCCAGACATGCAAGGGCGCCTGCGCCGATTTACCCATCGCGCCGATGAACAGCAGAATGCAGATCAGGGTCATCGCATTCCAGGACACGCCGCCGATCACCTCGACGCTCTGCCCCGCGATCACAGGCGCCCTCAGGAACACCGTGGCGTAGTCCAGGGCGCCGGCGAACATGACGATCCCGGCGATACCGAGAATAAAACCGAAATCGCCGAGCCGGTTGACCAGGAATGCCTTCAGGTTCGCGATGATCGCCGACTCGCGCTTGAACCAGAAACCGATGAGCAGATACGAGACCAGCCCGACTGCCTCCCAACCGAAGAAAAGCTGCAGAAAGTTGTTCGACATGACCAGCATGAGCATGGAGAAGGTAAACAGCGAGATGTAGCTGAAGAACCGCTGGTAGCCGGGGTCATCGGCCATGTAACCGATCGTGTAGATGTGCACCATGAAGGAAATGAAGGAAACCACGACCATCATCAATGCCGACAGGCGGTCGATCAGGAAGCCCACTTCCATGCGGAGACCGTCGCTGACGGCCCAGGTATAGACCGTGTAGTTCTCGGCCTGACCGCCATCCCAATACATGTGCTTCAGGACGAGCACGGAAAGACCGAATGACAGGCCGACGGCCAGAATCGTGACCCAGTGCGCCCCGGCACGGCCGATTTGCTTGCCGAACAGTCCGGCGACGACCGCCGCAACGAGCGGCGCGAGGACGATTGTCAGATGATAGCCGTGCATCGTTCAGCCTTTCATCGTATCCAGCTCCTCAACGTTGATGGAGCTCCGGTTCCTGAACAGTACAACCAGGATCGCGAGACCGATCGCCGCTTCCGCCGCCGCGACCGTCAGTATAAAAAAGACGAATACCTGGCCGGTCTCGTCGCCCAGGTATCGCGAAAAGGCGATGAAGTTGAAATTGACGGCCAACAGCATGAGCTCGATGCACATCAGGAGCAGGATCAGATTGCGCCGGTTGATGAAGATGCCGGCCACGGCCAGCGCGAACAACACCGCCGACACGGTCAGGTAGTGCTGTAAACCGATCACTGCCGCTTCTCCGCTTTCATCTTGACGATCCGGACGCGGTCCCTGGCCCGGACTGCGACCTGTTTCGAGATGTTCTGCACCTTGAGACCGGGGCGTTTGCGCATGGTCAGCGTGATAGCCGCTACGATCGCGAGCAGGAGCACCGCGGCGGCGATCTCGAAGGCATAGACGTGCTCGGTGTAAAGCACCGCGCCGAGCGCTTCGGTATTGCTGTAGCCCTCCGGCGTCGACTGAAAACCGCTGATGCCGGCATCCGTTCGCCCGCGGAGCCAGATCACCTGGACCAGCTCGACGACCATCAAGACAGCGATCAGCAAGCCGAAAGGCGCGTACCGGGTCAGTCCGCCGCGCAGCCTTTCGATATTGATGTCCAGCATCATGACCACGAACAGGAACAGCACCATGACCGCACCGACGTAGACCAGCACGAGCACGATGGCGAGAAACTCCGCCTCGGCCATCAGCCAAAGCACCGCGCTCTGGAAAAAAGAGAGCACGAGGAACATGACCGCATGCACCGGATTCCTCGAAAAAATCACGCCGAGCGCAGCGCCGAATAAGACTGCGGCAAAAAAGTAAAAAAGGAGAGCCTGGAACAAGTTTTGATCAACTCCTATTTGTATCGCGCGTCGGCCGCTTTATCGGCCGCGATCATGGCATCGAACTTATCGCCGATCGCCAGCAATTTGTCTTTGGTCATGATGTTCTCGCCGGGCTTTTCCATGTGATATTCATGGATTCTGGTTTCGACGATTGCATCCACCGGACAGGCTTCTTCGCAGAAGCCGCAATAGATGCACTTGAACAGATCGATGTCGTATCGCGTGGTGCGGCGCGTGCCATCGTCGCCGACGTCGGACTCGATCGTAATCGCAAGCGCCGGACAAACAGCCTCGCAGAGCTTACACGCAATGCATCGCTCTTCGCCGTTCGGGTATCGTCTCAATGCGTGCAGTCCGCGAAACCGGACAGACTGCGGCGTTTTCTCTTCGGGGTATAAGACGGTGATCGCCGGCCGGAAGAAGTTCCGAAAAGTAACCGAAAGTCCCTGCCACAGTTCCGCCAGGACAAAGGTCTGAAAGAAGCTTCGAATACCGTTCATCCGTCTACCCTCCCATCCCTGCCCAGGGGCCCCACCGGAGCCAGGACAGAACACCTTCGACGGCAATCCAAATGATCGTAATCGGGATAAATACCTTCCAGCCGAGCCGCATTATCTGGTCATAGCGATAGCGCGGAAACGTCGCGCGCAACCAGAAGAACACGAAAACGAACAACGATATCTTGGCCGCCAGCCAGAAGAAGCCGGGTTGTCGCAGGAAATGCCCTTCGCCAAGGAAGGTCCATCCTTCGAAAAACGACGCCCAACCGCCGAAGAAGAATATCGAGGTGAGCGCGGAGATCAGAATGATGTTGGCGTACTCGGCGAGGAAGAACACGGCAAACGCGACGCCGGAGTACTCCACATGAAATCCCGCAACGATCTCCGACTCGCCTTCGGCGACATCGAATGGCGCCCTGTTCGTTTCCGCGACGCCGGAAACGAAATAAACCAGAAACAGGGGCAGCAACGGGAAAAGGAACCAGTGACTGAATCCACCAGCCTGTGCCTCCGTGATATCGCCGAGATTGAGGCTGCCGCCGGCCATCAATACGCCTACCAGCGCAAATCCCATCGCAATCTCATAGGCAACGATCTGCGCCGCCGAACGCATAGCGCCCAGAAACGCGTACTTGGAATTCGTAGCCCAGCCCGCAAGTATCACACCGTAGACGCCGACCGAGGTAAGCGCGAGCACGTACAAGAGTCCTGCATTGATGTCGGCGATGACGAAGTTGTCAGTGAGTGGGATGACCGCCCAGGTGGCGAGCGCAGGCGTAATGGACAAAATCGGCGCAATTATGAACAGGAAGCGATTCGACTTGGCAGGAACGATGACCTCCTTGATAAGGAGCTTCAAAACGTCGGCAAACGGCTGCCCGAGTCCGACCGGCCCCACCCGGTTCGGCCCGAGCCGGCCCTGCATGTAACCAATCACCTTGCGCTCGAAGTAGGTCGTGAACGCGACCGCAAGAATGAGGGTGATTGTCACCGCGAGTATCTGCGTCGTGACGATGATCAGGTGCTGAAGATCCGGCGGGATGGTCGCCCACATCGCATTCAGATACTCGATCATCCTGTTCACGTGTCATCGCCCCGCGAGCGCTGCGCCTCCCGAGTGAGCTGAAGCGCCGCGGCCCGCCTCACAACCGAATCGACCTGATAGATCGGAATATCGATCTCGTCTTCGGGAGCGTCTTCCCCGTGTGGCTTCGCTACCGGGTCCTTGCGACGATACGCGTTATCGGGCTCGACCTCCCCCAGTGAACTCCTGAGGTCGTCGCGCACGGCTTGTGCACTCAGATAATCGAAGTTTTCCGCATTCAGGAGATTCCCGAGAACTCGCAGCACTTTCCAGCCCGGACGCGCTGCACCGACGGGATTCGCGATGCCGGAAAAGCTCTGCCACCGGCCCTCGCAGTTGACGAACGTGCCGGCCGTCTCCGCGAAAGTCCCGATCGGTAGCTGCAGGTTCGCCACTCGCTCGAGCGACGCCGAGGTATACGGCGAGAACGAGACCACAAACTTCTGCTCCGCCAGTTTCCTCAGCGCATCGTCGGTCGCGGCCAGGTCACCGTCGGGTTCCAGGCCGAAGAGAAGAACCGCGTCCAGATCGGCAGCCAGCATCTCACCTGCGTGGAGGCCCTGCACATCTCTTGCGACGCCGCCGGCCCGCCGATGCGGCAATACACCGGCGAGCTGCGCGCCGGCCGCGTTGGCCCCTTCGGACAGGAACCCCAGCTTTGCCCCGGTGGTCGTCGCGATCGACGCGGCCAGTGCCCTTACCGCCGAAAAAGCGCTGTGGCGTCCGGCGATATTACCGAGCAGAACCAGGCCGTTTTCAGCGCCGTTCAGAATGCCTGCGACGGTCTTTTGCTGCTCGCCGGCGTCGACGCCCTTGCACAGGTTTGTGACGGCAGGTGCGAGCTTGGCGCCGGACGCCGCAGCGACGGCGATGCCGGCAAGCTGCGCCACGAGGCCCTTGCCTGCGAGGTATTCCGCAACATCGAAGTGGTAGTCGTAGACAGCGCTGTTGGCGAACGCGACCTTCGCGCCCGCGAGCGCCGCCTTGCGCACCCGGTGGCCGAGGATGGGGGCTTCCCTGCGAATATTGGACCCCGCGATCAGCAAAGCGTCACAATCCTCGATATCGGCAATGTTGCAGCCAATCCACGCAAACCGGGCATCCTCGTCCTGGTCCGAAAAATCTCTGCGCCGCAATCGATGATCGATGTGCGCCGTACCGATGTGGTCGGCGATCCGTGACAGCAGATGGGCTTCTTCGGTCGTGACGCTCGGCGAGGCCAGGATGCCGGCTTTGCCGCCATCACTGCGCCGCAATGTCTCGGCGAGCAAATCGAGGGCGTCCTCCCAGCTGATGTCGCGCCAATCACCGGCTACCAGGACGCGGGGCGAAAGCAATCGGTCGTTGCTGTAAATGCCTTCGTAACTATAGCGATCGCGGTCGGATATCCAGGTCTCGTTGATCGATTCATTGGTCCGCGGGACGATGCGCTTGACGGTGCCGCGCAGGACATGCGCAGACATGTTCGAGCCGACACAGTCATGCGGTGACACGACCGGGCACTGCACCATTTCCCAGGCCCTGGCGCTGTAACGATACGGCTTGTTGTTCAGGGCCCCGACCGGGCAGATATCGATGATGTTCCCGGACAACTCGTGGTCGATACTGGTTTCGATGTAGGTGCTGATTCTCATGTCCTCGGCACGCCCGATCGTGCCGAGCTCCGGAATTCCAGCGATTTCCTCGCCGAAGCGCACGCATCGGGTGCAGTGTATACAGCGGGTCATATCGCTGGATACCAGCGGCCCGAGGTCCATGTCTTTGACCGCTCGTTTCCTTTCCGTGTAGCGCGATACGTCGCGGCCGAATCCCATCGCCAGATCCTGGAGCTCGCATTCGCCCCCCTGGTCACAGATCGGACAATCCAGCGGATGATTGATCAGGAGAAACTCCATGGTCGCCTTCTGGGCGGATATCGCTTTCGGCGACCTGGTGAAGACCTTCATGCCGTCACCGATCGGCGTGGCGCAGGCCGGCAGGGGTTTCGGCGCTTTCTCCACTTCCACCAGGCACATGCGGCAGTTCGCAGCGACACTCAGCTTTTCGTGATAGCAGAACCTGGGAATGTAGGCGCCGACTCCATCCGTGACCTCCATGATCATCTGGCCTTTCCTGCCCTCGACCGGCTCGCCGTCAACTTCGAATCTTACGATGTCGTCAGTCACGTCAGGCTGCGACCCCGTCGACGTCGTTCACGATACTCCGGCCGCGGTTTTTCACCATGTACTCGAACTCGTGGAAAAAGTGTTTCAGAAAGCTTTGCACAGGCCAGGCCGCAGCATCGCCCAACGCGCAAATCGTGTGACCCTCGATCTTGTTGGCAACGTCGATTAGCTTGTCGAGGTCCTCGCGTCGTCCCTCGCCGTCGAGGATTCTGGTCAGCATCCGATAAAGCCATCCCGTTCCCTCGCGACACGGCGTGCACTGCCCGCAGGATTCCGCCATATAGAACCGCGCGATCCGCCGCAGCACGCTGACCATGCAGCTTGTCTCGTCCATGACGATCACGGCGCCGGTCCCGAGCGATGAACCCGCATTTTGCAGCGCCACGTAATCCATCGTGCAGTCCATGATGATATCCGCGGGCAGCACCTTGACCGAGGACCCGCCGGGAATGACTGCTTTGAGTTTGCGACCGCCGCGTACGCCTCCGCACAGTTCGAGCAGATCCGCAAACGGGATACCCATCGGCAACTCGTAGTTGCCGGGATTCTCGACATGACCCGATACCGAGAACTCCGCCGTACCCCCGGAACCCTCCGGCCCGAGTCCTGCGAACCAGGCCGCGCCGTTTCTGATGATCGCAGGCACGCTGGCCAGGCTCTGGGTGTTGTTGATGGTCGTGGGCTTGCCATAGAGCCCGTAGCTGGCCGGAAACGGCGGCTTGAAGCGCGGCAGGCCCGGCTTACCTTCAAGCGATTCGATCAGCGCCGTTTCCTCGCCGCAAATGTATGCGCCGGCGCCGACAAAGGTATGAATATCGAAATCGATTCCCGATTTCTGAATGTTCCTGCCGAGCAGGCCGGCCTCGTACGCTTCGGCGACGGCCGCCTCGAATCGCGGCACCGGCTCATCGATGAACTCGCCCCGGATATAGTTGTAGCCGACCGTCGCTCCCATCGCATAGCCCGCGATGGCCATGCCCTCGATCAGGCAGTGGGGGTTGTAACGCAGTATTTCCCGGTCGTGACAGGTGCCCGGCTCGCTCTCGTCCGAGTTGCAGACAAGGTATTTCTGACCGGGATAATTCTGCGGCATGAAGCTCCACTTGAGCCCTGTCGGGAATCCGGCCCCGCCGCGACCCTTGAGCCCCGACGCCTTGACCTCGTCGATCACCCGCTCCGGCGTGATCTTGCCTGCGAGTATGTCGCGCCATGCCTTGTATCCGTCGAGCCTCTCGTAGGTTTCGAGAGCCCACGAGTCCCGCTCGCCGAAGGTATTAAAACAAACGAGGTTCTGTTTCATCACTCCAGCGCATCCAGGATGCCGTCCACTTTCTCTTTGGTGAGATTCTCGTGGTACTTGTGATCGACCATCATCATGGGAGCGCCGCAGCACGCGGCGAGACATTCTTCTTCCCGCTTCAGATAGATGCGCCCGTCTTTGGTGCTTTCGCCGAGCCTGGTGCCGAGCTTCGATTCAACGTAGCTGACGATGTCATCCGCACCGCAGAGCATGCAGGAAATATTCGTGCATATCGACACCTTGTGCCGGCCTACCGGCCTGGTCTCGAACATCGAATAAAACGTACCGACTTCATAGACCTGGATCACAGGCAGATCCAGGTAATCGGCGACGGCATCCATGAGTTCATCGGTAAGATTGCCGCCGTTTTCGTGCTGCACGGCGTGCAGAGCACCGATGACGGCGGATCGTTGCCGGCCGTCGGGAAACTTTGCGATCCAGCGGTCTATCTCTTTCCGCACATGCTCTGACAGCAGTTGGCTCATCGGTCGATCTCTCCGAAGACGATGTCCTGGGTGCCGATGACAGCAACCACGTCCGCAAGCATGTGTCCTTTCACCATTTCCGACATGGCTCCCAGATGGGCGAAACCCGCGGAGCGTATCTTGACCCGATACGGCTTGTTGGCCCCGTCGGAAATCATGTAGACGCCGAACTCGCCCTTGGGGTGTTCGATCGCCGCGTAGGCCTCCCCGGCCGGCACGCAGTATCCTTCGGTGAACAACTTGAAGTGGTGAATGAGCGAT
Source organism: Woeseia sp. (assembly GCA_046756445.1). GTDB lineage: Bacteria > Pseudomonadota > Gammaproteobacteria > Steroidobacterales > Woeseiaceae > JACZWL01. The sequence goes on from JBHHWI010000014.1 coordinate 11,789, forward strand.
TCCATGTCGTCTTTCATCTCGACCCGCGTCGGCGCAACGATTTTGCGATCCTCCAGCATGACCGGCCCGGGATTCTCCCGTAACCAGTCGACGCATTGCTTGATGATCCTGTTCGACTGTCGCATCTCTTCGACACGAACGAGATAGCGGTCATAACAGTCGCCGTTCGTGCCGACCGGTATGTCGAAGTCGAGCTGGTCGTAGACTTCGTAAGGCTGCTTTTTTCGCAAGTCCCACTCGACGCCCGAACCCCGTAGCATCGGCCCGGTGAACCCGAGTTGCATGGCGCGTTCCGGCGGAACGACCCCGATGTTGACCGTACGCTGTTTCCAGATCCGGTTATCGGTGAGCAGGGTCTCGTATTGATCGACGCATCCTGGAAATTTTTCGGTGAACGCCTCGATAAAATCGAGCAGCGTCCCCTCGCGAATGGCATTTAGCTTCGCGACAGATTTCTTGCTGCGCCACTTCGAGGCCTCGTATTTCGGCATCGAGTCCGGCAGGTCCCGGAACACGCCGCCCGGCCGATAGTAGGTCGCATGCATGCGCGTTCCGGAGACGGCTTCATAGCAATCCAACAGGTCCTCCCGTTCACGGAAGGCGTACAGGAATACCGTCATGGCGCCGATATCGAGCCCGTGTGCACCGACCCAGAACAGGTGGTTCAAGACGCGAGTGATCTCGTCGAACAGAACCCGTATGTATTGCGCCCGGACCGGCGGGGTGATGCCGAGCAGCTTTTCGATCGCCAGAACGTAGCCGTGCTCGTTGCATACCATCGACACATAGTCGAGCCTGTCCATGTAGCCGATAGTCTGGTTGTAAGGCTTGGTCTCCGCCAGTTTCTCGGTGGCACGGTGCAGCAGGCCGACGTGCGGATCGGCCTTCTGGATGACTTCGCCATCCATCTCGAGGACCAGTCGCAAAACGCCGTGAGCCGCGGGGTGCTGTGGCCCGAAGTTCATCGTGAAGTTCTGGATCTCAGGCATCGCCTTGTCCGCCCTTGAGATCTGCGGAATAGCGAGGGTCATCCCGGATGACTTTCGGCACCAGCGTCCTCGGTTCAATGGTGACGGGCTGGTATGCGACGCGACCCTTGTCCGGGTCGTATTTGACCTCGACGTTTCCTGTCAACGGGAAATCCTTCCGGAACGGATGACCGATAAAGCCGTAGTCGGTCAGGATGCGCCGCAGGTCCGGGTGCCCGTCGAAAAGCACTCCAAACAGGTCGAAAGTCTCACGTTCGTACCAGTTGGCGGAATTCCAGATATCGACGACCGACTTGACGATCGGCGGATTGGAGCTACCGGTGAACAGACGCAGGCGCAGCCGGGCGTTATTCTTGATGGAAAGCAGGTGGTAGACGACCGCAAATCTTTCGGGGTCGAAGGTATCGGCCTCATCGAGAATCACCGGCTCTCGCTCGACGCCGCGGCTAAAGCCGCTTCCGGTTGCACTGAAGGTCGTCCATTCATCGGATCCATGCGTGAGGTAGTCGACACCGCAGACATCGATGAGCATCTCGAATTGCAGCTCCGGATCGTCGCGCAGGGCTCTCGCCACATCGGGAAGGTCATCCTTATGGAGTTGGTATGTCAGCTCGCCACAATTCGATTCGATTCTTTGCAGCTTCTCGCCGAACCGCTCCCCGATACGAGCGGCCAATGTCTCGTATGTATCGCTCATTGTTCCGATGTCTACCTGGCTATCGTGCTCGTTCGTCGAATCTTGTGTTGCAACTGCAACAAGCCGTAGATGAGAGCTTCTGCAGTCGGTGGACAGCCAGGCACATACACGTCCACCGGCACGATGCGGTCACAACCACGGACCACGGAGTAGGCGTAGTGATAATAACCGCCGCCATTCGCGCACGACCCCATCGACACGACCCACCGGGGCTCGGGCATCTGGTCATATACTTTTCTTAATGCCGGCGCCATCTTGTTACAGAGTGTGCCGGCGACGATCATCACGTCCGACTGGCGGGGACTCGGCCGGAAGATGATGCCGAATCTGTCGAGGTCGTAGCGGGCAGCGCCGGCATGCATCATCTCGACCGCGCAACAGGCCAATCCGAATGTCATCGGCCACATCGATCCGGTCCGCGCCCAGTTCATCACGGTGTCGACGCCGGTAACGAGGAAACCTTTTTTCTGCAGGCTCTCACCGGCCGCCGGGGGCGCTTCGGCCGCGTTACTCAGTCCCACTCGAGCGCTCCCTTGCTCCACTCATAGATGAACCCGACAACCAGGATCGCCAGGAAAATGCCCATGGAGATCAGGCCGAATCCACCGACCAGATCCAGTGAAACCGCCCAGGGAAACAGAAATGCGATTTCCAGATCGAAAATGATGAACAAGATGGCGACGAGATAGTAACGCACATCGAATTTCATGCGCGAATCCTCGAATGCCTCGAAACCGCACTCGTAGGGAGATAGTTTTTCTTCGTCCTTCCCGCCACGGCCCAGCAGGAAGCCCAGCACCAGAAGCACCATACCGATTCCGGCGGCTACCCCCAGGAATATCAGTATGGGCAGGTATTCTTTGAGCATTCTTGTTGTACGGACTGATGTGTCAATTAAGTACGAGAGTAACTAATTGTATCAGTCGGGCTGGCCGGGTTAACAGACTTTTCCCGCTGAACCTGTCTCGCCGTCCCGCAAAGGCAGCTTCGCGGCACCGTGAGACAACCTTTATGATTGGTGCTCTGGGCGAGACTCGAACTCGCACGGCTTGCGCCACTGCCCCCTCAAGACAGCGTGTCTACCAATTCCACCACCAGAGCGCGTCGTACAGTTTATCCGAACTCGAATCCCTATTGCCGATCGGGACCGTCGGCCGGTTCGTCGACCTCGAGCGGCGGCAGATCGGTATCGTCCGCCGCCGGCTCCGACCCCGAAAGATCGGGCAGTTCCGGAAGCTCTGCAACATCGGCGGATTCGCCGGTCTCGATCGACTCGGGTCGCTGCTCCGCCTCGATCGGGGCCGCATCCTCCAGGAGGCTTTCCGGCGCTGTCGAGCGCTGGCTGCTCAGATAGGCCAAAAACAGGCTGCTGGCAAAGAACGCGGTTGCCAGCACGGCCGTCGCTCTCGAAAAGAAGCTCGATGAACCGCGTGCGCCGAACACGGTACCGGACGCCCCTGCACCGAAGGCGGCGCCTGCATCCGCGCCCTTGCCGCGCTGCAGGAGCACCAGAACGATGATGAGTACTGCTATGAGTGTGTGGCCTATGAGCACCACTGATTGCATTGTTTCCATTCTTACCTCAAACGAGCGACGCTGCCGCCGCGGCGATCGCCACAAACTCGGCCGCTTGCAGGGACGCGCCACCGATCAGTCCGCCGTCAATATCCGGCATCGAAAACAGACCCGCTGCATTGTCCGCTTTTACGCTGCCGCCATACAGTATTTGAACGACCGACGCCAGATCTGCATTCCTTGACGATATCTCGGCACGTATATGCGCATGCACATCCTGGGCCTGCTCCGGGCTGGCGGTTCGCCCCGTCCCGATTGCCCAGACCGGTTCATACGCGATGACTGCGTTGCCGAACGAATCGACGCCTGCCGCATCGAGCACGGCATGCAACTGCTCGTCGACGACTGCCTCGGTACGACCGGCCTCGCGTTCTGCCAGCGTCTCGCCGACACAGAGGATCGGCTTCAGGCCCTCCGTGAGCGCGGCCACGAACTTCTCGGCGACGATCTCGCTGGTCTCATCGTACATCGCCCGCCGTTCCGAGTGTCCGACGATGACGTATTCGCAGCCGATGTCACTGAGCATGCCCGGCGATATCTCGCCAGTATAAGCACCGGATGCGTGTTGCGAAACGTTCTGGGCGCCGAGAGACACGGCAGTCCCGGCAAGCTTTTGCGCCAGCTCCCCCAGATAGGGATACGGCGGGCAGACCAGCACACGGACGCCATCGGAACTCGGCATGCCGGCCAGAATCCCGTCGATCAAGCCGGCGTTCGCGGCCACGCTGCCATTCATTTTCCAGTTGCCCGCAACCAGGTAGTCACGCATTTACCGGTTCTCCAACACTCCAAACGGCGCGCAAGGATACTCTCAGGTGGCGGCTTCGGCAACGGCCGCGGCCAGCCTTTCGGCGAGCAGCGTTACCTGGTCTTCGTCTTCGCCCTCGACCATGACGCGTATCACCGGCTCGGTACCCGAGGCGCGCAGCACGACACGCCCGGATTCCGCCAGCTCTCCCTCCACCTTGCTGACTGCATCCCGAATCTTGCTGGATGTCGATGGATCGAGGCTTTTCCCCGTCGGCACGTTAAGCATCGTCTGTGGGAATTTCGGCATGCCGTCAGCAAGATCCGACAGGGTTCTGGCCGTCTGCTTCATAACCGCGAGCACCTGTAATGCGGTGATGAGTCCGTCGCCGGTTGTCGTACGATCAAGACAGATAACATGCCCGGATGTTTCCCCGCCAATGATGCCGCCTGTCTCACAGAGTGTTTCCAGCACATACCGGTCTCCGACCCGCGCCCGGCGAAATTCGATGTCATGCGCCTCGAGCGCACGCTCGAGGCCCAGATTGCTCATCACGGTTCCGACGACCGGGCCTTTCAGCCGCCCCTCGCGCTTCCGTGCCGTCGCCAGTATGTACAGGAGCTGGTCGCCGTCGACGATCTTGCCGAGTTCATCGACCATGACCACACGATCGCCGTCGCCGTCCAGCGCGATGCCGGCGTTGGCCCGGACCGCCGGGACGGTCTGTTGCAGTAACTCGGGGTGGGTAGACCCGCAACCATCGTTGATGTTGCGGCCATTGGGCGAGCAGCCGATAGGAATCACTTCGGCACCGAGCTCGCTCAGCGTGACGGGCCCGACCGTGTATCCGGCACCGTTGGCGCCGTCGAATACTACCTTGACATCGCTCAGATTCAGATCATCCGGAAATGTCGAGGCGCAAAATTCCCGGTAGCGCCGGCGTGCCGTATCGATCCTCTTGGCGCGCCCGAGAGACTTCGATTCGAGCGTGATGGCCGGCCGGCTGAGAAAACGCTCGATCTCCAGTTCCGTTTCGTCCGACAGCTTGCAACCGGCGCCGTCGAAGAACTTGATGCCGTTGTCGTCATACCGGTTATGGGACGCACTGATGACGACGCCGAGGCTCGCATCCAGACACTGGGTCAGGTAGGCGATTCCGGGCGTCGGTAACGGCCCGAGCAATAGCACATCCGCGCCTGCGGCAACGAATCCGGCCTCGAGTGCCGACTCGAACATGTAGCCCGACAGTCTGGTGTCTTTTCCTATCAGCACCGTGCCACCGGCCGGCACGAGTACCTGGGCCGCGGCACTGGCCAGCCGGAGCGCAAAGTCTGCGCTCATCGGGTCCTCGCCGACCGTTCCCCGGACCCCGTCCGTGCCAAAAAAGCGCTTGGTCATTGTTCCCTGCCTGACTGCATTACCGCATCCACGATTCTGAGCGCATCGACCGTCGCCCCCACGTCATGCGTGCGCACTATATTTGCCCCGCGCTCCACGGCCATGACGGCCGCGGCGACGCCCGACGACAGCCGGTCGTCGAGACCCTTGCCGGTCAAGTGCCCGAGTGTACTCTTGCGCGACAGGCCGACCAGCAGGGGCATCCCGAGCGCCTTGAATCGGTCAAGGTCGGCCAGCAGACGCACATTGTGCTCGTGGGTCTTGCCGAAGCCAAATCCAGGGTCGATGACGATTCTTTCCGCCTCGATTCCGGCCTCCCGGCACGCCGCCACCCGGCCGGACAGATACGCCAGTATGTCGCCGGGAAATCGCTCGTAGGCCGGGTTTTGCTGCATCGTGCGGGGCTCACCCTGCATGTGCATCAGGCACACGCCGACATCGAGCGCCGACGCCGATTCGAGCGCACCGTCCCGGGTCAGCGCACACACGTCGTTGATCATCGCCGCGCCGGCGTCCACGGCGGCGCGCATCACGGCCGGCTTGCTGGTATCGACAGAGATCACCACGTCGCCGCGGCCGGCGATTGCTTCAATGACCGGGATGACGCGGTCGAGCTCTTCGCCTTCCGGCACACTCTCTGCACCCGGCCGAGTCGATTCGCCGCCGATATCGATGATATCGGCACCGGCGGCCTGCATGCGCCCTGCCCGGCTGACGGCCGCATCGACGTCGAGGAATCTTCCGCCATCCGAGAACGAATCCGGCGTAACGTTGATAACGCCCATCACCCGCGGGCGATCGAGGTTGAGCGTTCGGGAACCCAGGCGCAAGTGCATCAAGTCGTTCTGTTTCCCCGTCCGGACGGGGCATCGGTAAATGGCCGATATCAGTGTTCGCTGGCGGGACCGCCGATGACGCCGGCAGACTCGGCCTCTTTGTCTTTACTGGCGCCTTCGCCCTCCGAATCGTCGGAGTCCTCCCAGCCTTCAGGCGGCCTTGGCTCACGGCCTTCCATGATGTCTTTGACCTGCACATTATCGATCGTCTCGTATTTCATCAGCGCGCCGGCCATGACATGCAGTTTGTCTTCATGTTCGTCGAGGATCGCTTTGGCGCGACCGTAATTGCGGTCGATGATATTCCTGACTTCCTCGTCGATCGTATGCACCGTGACATCAGACACCTGCTTGTGCTGGGTCACCGAGCGGCCCAGAAATACTTCGCCGTCATCCTCACTGTAGGTAAGCGGCCCGAGCTTCTCGCTCAGCCCCCACTTGGTCACCATGTTGCGGGCAATCTCCGTAGCGCGCTCGATGTCGTTTGCAGCTCCCGTCGTGACTCGCTCCGGCCCGTTTATCATCTCTTCGGCAAGCCGGCCGCCGAACAGCGTCGAGATGGTACTCTCGAGTTGCTGTTTCGAGGTGCTGTACCGGTCCTCTTCAGGCAGATACATGGTGACGCCGAGCGCCCTGCCGCGCGGAATAATAGTCACCTTGTATACCGGGTCATGTTCCGGCACGCAGTAGCCGACAATCGCATGACCCGCCTCGTGATAGGCCGTGTTTCGCTTCTCCTTCTCGCTCATGACCATGGAACGGCGCTCAGTGCCCATCATGATCTTGTCCTTGGCCTGCTCGAACTCGTCCATGCTCACGACGCGCTTGTTGGCGCGGGCGGCGAACAAGGCTGCCTCGTTGACCAGGTTGGCAAGGTCGGCGCCTGAGAAGCCGGGCGTGCCGCGCGCGATTACGTTCGGCCGGACATCGTCGTCGAGCGGAACCTTGCGCATGTGGACTTTCAGAATCAGTTCCCGGCCGCGAATGTCCGGCAAGGGCACAACCACCTGCCTGTCGAATCGTCCCGGCCGCAGTAATGCCGGGTCGAGTACGTCCGGCCTGTTGGTGGCCGCGATGACGATGATCCCCTCGTTGCCCTCGAATCCGTCCATCTCGACGAGCATCTGATTCAGCGTCTGCTCGCGCTCGTCGTGCCCGCCACCGAGGCCCGCTCCACGATGCCGCCCGACGGCGTCGAGCTCGTCGATGAAAATGATGCACGGTGCCTGCTTCTTGGCCTGATCGAACATGTCACGGACGCGCGATGCACCCACGCCGACGAACATTTCGACGAAGTCCGATCCGGAAATCGTGAAAAACGGCACCTTGGCTTCGCCCGCTATCGCCTTGGCCAGCAAGGTCTTGCCGGTCCCCGGCGGGCCGACCATCAGCACGCCCTTGGGTATCTTGCCGCCCAGGCGCTGGAATTTGCTCGGGTCCTTGAGAAAATCGACGATCTCGGCGACTTCGGCCTTTGCCTCGTCGACCCCGGCAACGTCGGCGAAGGAAACACCGACCTGGTCCTCGCCGAGCAGGCGCGCCTTGCTCTTGCCGAACGACATGGCTCCGCGGCCACCGCCGCCACCCTGCATCTGCCGCATGAAGTAAATCCAGACGCCGATCAACAACAGGATCGGAAATGAGCTGATCAGCAGCTGTCCTATCAGGCTCTGCGACTTGGGCTCCTGCGCCGTGAACTTGACGCCGTTGTCCTCGAGGAGCCCGATAAGCGTATTGTTGTCGGTCTCGGGACTGATCGTGTAGTAGGTGAGCGGCGGACGATTCCCGTAGCGGATTCGCTTTTCCTCGAATTCGACCCGCTCGACGTTTCCCGCGCGAACCTGCTCGAGGAACTCCGAATAATCCTTCTTCTCCGGGGGCGGGCCACTGACGCCGCTCAGGCCCTGCACAACCGACAGCAGCACGACGATAATGACAATGAAGACGAGGATGTTCTTGGTTAGATCGTTCACTTGAGGCCGGCGCTCCGACTGGCGTATTAGACTCCGTCTAATAATTGGACACTACTATAGTTGATAGTTTCTCGCTACCAAGTAAACCTCACTGCTTGCGGGCCTGGAAGCCTTTGGTTTCATAATCCGCACGCGCTCGAAGGCTTCTCCGGCGCCAGCAACGAACGCCTCCGTGCCCTCGCCCTGAAACAGCTTGCAGATAAAACTACCCCGGCGCACGAGAATCTTGCCCGCAAGTTCGAGCGCCAGTTCGGCCAGATACATGGATCTCGGCTGATCGATCGCCTTGTTCCCGCTTATATTGGGCGCCATATCGCTCATTACAAGGTCTGCGCGCGAGTTTCCCAGCGCGTCCAGAAGTAAGCGCAGCGTGCCGTCTTCGGTAAAGTCGCCGGAAATCACCTCCACCGACGGCAGGGCATCGATCGGCAGGATGTCCAGCGCGATGATCCGGCATCGCCCCTCGAGCCGCCGCGAGACATACTGGCTCCAGCCGCCGGGGGCCGCGCCGAGATCGACGCAGGTCATGTCCGGTTTCAGGATTCGCTCCTTCTGTAATATCTGCTCCAGCTTGTAGACGGCCCGGGAGCGCCAGCCGTCCCGCTTTGCCCGGAGCACATAGGGGTCACGTTTCCGGCGATCTGTCCACGTACCGCCGCCTCTTCTGCCTGTGCTCATCGAATTGTTAAACTCGGCACCGGTGAATCTGTCGGACTCTCAAAAGAAATACCTGCGCGGCCTGGGTCATCGGCTCAAGCCCGTCATTACGGTGGGCGAAGCCGGACTGTCCGGGCCGGTCCTGAAGGAATTCGAGTCGACAATTTCGCATCATGAGCTCATAAAAGTAAGGGTCAGGGCGCCGGACAGGGAGGCCCGCGATTCGATAATCGACGATTTGTGCAGGCAGGGGGCCGCGGACCTGGTTCAGCGCATCGGCAATGTCGCCTTGATCTATCGCCGCAATCCGGACGAACCGGGTCTTCGCCTGCCGGGCTATTCGTAACGTACGCTGATGACTTCGTAGTGTTTTTCACCGCCCGGCGCCGAAAAACAGACCTCATCGCCTTCATTCTTGCCGATCAACGCCCGCGCGATCGGCGATGTGAACGAAATGAGACCGGTCTTGATGTCGGCCTCGTCCTCTCCCACAATGGTGTAGGCGATTTCCTTGCCGCTCTTCTCATCGCGCAATTCGACGGTCGAGCCAAACACGATTCTGCCTTTCGCGTCGATCGCCGTGACGTCGATGATCTCCGGGTTGGACAACTTGCCCTCGATGTCCTTGATACGCGCCTCTATGAATCCCTGTTGCTCCTTGGCGGCGTGATATTCCGCGTTTTCCCGCAGATCGCCGTGGGCTCGCGCCTCCGCAATCGCCTTGATGATTGCCGGGCGGTCCCGTGATTTCAAGTGTTTGAGTTCGTCGCGCAGCATATCGGCGCCACGAACCGTCATTGGCACCTTTTTCAAGCAGCCACCTCCCTGTGCAGGTCCTGGAGGCGGTTGACGTCGCTGTCGTCGAGATGCTCGAGCGCCGTGCAGGTCGCAACGGCGGCACCGAGCGTCGTGTAATAGGTTACGTTCTCACGGACGGCTTCAGCCCTGATCGACAGGGATTCCTGGATCGCTTGCTTGCCCTCGGTCGTATTGACGATCAGCGAGATCTCGCCGTTCTTGATCATATCCACGATATGCGGCCTGCCTTCGCGCACCTTGTTGGCGCGGCGACATGATACTCCCGCGGACGCGAGCGCTCTTGCGGTGCCATGGGTCGCCACGATATCGAAGCCGCGATCGGCCAGTATCTGCGCGAGCTCGATCGCGCCGTCCTTGTCACGGTCACGAACGCTCAGCAGCGCGGCGCCGTGGCGCGGCAGCACGACGCCCGAGGCGAGTTGCGCCTTCGCGTAGGCCTCGCCGAACGACCGGCCGATTCCCATTACCTCGCCCGTCGATTTCATTTCCGGCCCCAGGATAGGGTCGGCGCCGGCAAACCTGATGAAGGGAAATACCGACTCCTTCACCGAGTAATACGCCGGCACGCGCTGATTGACGTATCCCTGGTCCTGGAGCGATTCGCCGATCATTACGCGTGCCGCAATCTTGGCCATCGGCAGCCCGATCGATTTCGAAACGAAGGGAATCGTCCGTGAGGCACGGGGATTGACCTCCAGCAGGTAGACATTGTCGTTTTGAATCGCGAATTGCGTGTTCATCAGCCCGACGACATTCAGGCCCTTCGCGAGTTTAACGACTTGCTCGACCAGCGTTTCCTGCACCCCCGAATCGAGGCTGAACGGCGGCAGGGAACAACCGGAGTCCCCGGAATGCACGCCGGCCTGCTCGATGTGTTCCATGATGCCGCCGACGAGCACGCGTTCGCCGTCGCAGACCGCGTCTACATCGACTTCGGTCGCCAGGTCGAGAAACCTGTCAAGCAGCACCGGGCTGTCGTTCGATACATCGATGGCCGCGTCCATGTAGGCGGCCAGATCTTCCTCGTTGTGGACGATCTCCATCGCCCGGCCACCGAGTACGTAGGAAGGCCTGACGACCAGCGGATAGCCGACGACGCTGCCCATCGACAGCGCCTCGTCCGGATTACGGGCCGTGCTGTTGGGCGGCTGGCGAAGATCCAGTTCGTCGACGAGCTTCTGAAATCGTTCACGGTCCTCGGCGAGATCGATCGATTCAGGCGATGTGCCGATGATCGGCGCTCCGGCCGCCTCGAGGTCCCGCGCCAGCTTCAACGGCGTCTGCCCGCCGTACTGAACGATGACGCCTTCGGGCTTCTCCTTGTCGATGATCTCCATCACGTCCTCGAAGGTGAGCGACTCGAAGTACAGCCGGTCCGACGTATCGTAGTCCGTTGAGACCGTCTCGGGATTGCAATTGACCATGATGGTCTCGTAGCCGGCTTCCCGGAGCGCAAGCGCCGCGTGCACGCAGCAATAGTCGAACTCGATACCCTGGCCGATCCGGTTCGGGCCGCCACCGAGTATCAGTACCTTCGGCTTGTCCGACGGCTCCGCCTCGCATTCCTCCTCGTAGGTTGAGTACAGGTAGGCCGTCGATGTCGCGAACTCGGCCGCGCAGGTGTCTACACGTTTGAATACCGGGCGCAGTTCGTGCTCGATTCGCCGCTGGCGAATGACGTCCTCGTCGGCCCGGACTAGCTCGCCGATTCGCGCGTCAGAGAATCCCTTGCGCTTGAGCAGTCGCAGCCTTGCCGTGGCGAGCCCGTCCAGGCCTTGCTTGCGGACCATGGTCTCCTCGATAACGAGGTCGGCAATCTGCACCAGGAACCAGGGATCGATGCCGGTAAGCTTGGCGACATCGTCGAACGTGAAGCCCTGCCGCATGGCGTCCGCCACGTGCAGAAGCCGTTCGGGCCCCGGGTGCCGCAATTCCCGTCGCAGCCTGTCCCGCTCATCGCCGTCGCCGGGAAATCGGCTCCTTTCATTCAGTCCGGTGACGCCGGTCTCCAGCCCGCGCAGCGCTTTTTGAAATGATTCCTGAAAGGTCCTGCCAATGGCCATGACCTCGCCGACTGACTTCATCTGCGTGGTCAGCCGCTCGCTTGTCCCGGGAAATTTCTCGAACGTAAACCTCGGAATCTTGGTCACGACGTAATCGATGGCCGGCTCGAACGACGCCGGCGTGGCGCCACCTGTAATTTCGTTCTTCAGTTCGTCGAGCGTGTAGCCGACAGCCAGTTTCGCGGCGACCTTGGCTATCGGAAAGCCGGTTGCCTTGGACGCCAGAGCCGACGAACGCGACACCCGCGGATTCATTTCGATGACAACCAAGCGTCCGTCTTCGGGATTCACGGCAAATTGCACATTCGAGCCACCGGTCTCGACCCCGATCTTGCGCAACACGTCGATGGAGGCGTCGCGCATCCTCTGGTACTCCTTATCCGTCAGCGTCTGGGCCGGCGCTACGGTAATCGAATCACCGGTGTGCACGCCCATCGCATCGACGTTTTCGATGGAGCACACGACGATGCAATTGTCGTTTCGGTCCCGGACGACTTCCATCTCGAATTCCTTCCAGCCGAGTACCGATTCCTCCAGCAGAACTTCGGTCGTTGGCGACATTTCCAGGCCGTGGGCGACGACCTTTTTGAATTCCTCGCGGTTATACGCAATGCCGCCGCCGGTACCGCCCAGGGTGAAAGACGGCCGGATGATGGTCGGATAGCCGATGTCATCCTGTTTCTCCAGCGCCTCTTCCAGGGAGTGAGCGATCGTCGAGGCCGGCACCTCCAGTCCGATGTCGGTCATGGCTTCGCGGAAAAGCTCGCGATCCTCCGCCATGTCGATCGCCTCGCGAGACGCCGCGATGAGCTCGACATCGTGTTTTTCCAGGACGCCTTCTCTCACCAGATCCAGGGCGCAGTTCAGTCCCGTCTGGCCTCCCATCGTCGGCAGCAATGCGTCAGGGCTTTCTTTTTCGATGATCCTTTCGACGGCGGACCAGTGGACGGGCTCGATGTAGATTGCATCGGCCATCTCGGGGTCGGTCATGATGGTGGCCGGATTGGAATTCACGAGGATAACGCGAAACCCCTCTTCCTTGAGCGCCTTGCATGCCTGGGCGCCGGAATAGTCGAATTCGCATGCCTGGCCAATGACGATCGGCCCGGCGCCGATGATCAGGACGCTGTCGATATCAGTCCGTTTCGGCATCAGCCGTGACCCGGTTTTTTTCTAGAATATACATTACCTAAATATCTTATCTTACTGTTTTAAATAAATTTTCATTGCAAGGCTATGGCCGTCTGCGAAGATTCCCGTTTGACCTGGTCCATGTGGGTCACGAATTGCTCGAACAGCGTCAGCAGGTCGTGCGGGCCCGGGCTGGCCTCCGGATGACCCTGAAAGCCGAACGCCGGCGCGCCCACCAGCGAAATGCCCTGCAGGCTGCCGTCGAACAGCGACCGGTGCGTCGCCTCGACATTGTCGGGTAGCGTTTTTTCATCGACGGCAAAGCCGTGGTTCTGGCTGGTGATGAGCACCCGCCCCGACCGCAAATCCTGAACCGGATGATTGGCGCCGTGATGGCCGAACTTCATCTTGACGGTCCTGGCGCCGCATGCCAGGGCAAGTAACTGATGGCCCAGACAGATACCGAACACGGGCACACCGTTTTCCAGGATTTCCTTTATCGCCTCAATTGCGTAGTCGCACGGCTCCGGATCACCGGGCCCGTTGGACAGGAAGACACCATCGGGCGACAGCGACATGGCATCGCGGGCCGTCGTCGTTGCCGGCACGACCGTCATCCGGCAATCGAGATCGGAGAGCAGCCTGAGAATATTTCGCTTGATGCCGAAATCGTAGGCGACCACATGGTAGGGAGCGATACGCCGGGTCATGATTCGACCGCGTTTACCGAACTCGGTGCCGTGACACCACTGATAGCTCCGGTCTGTCGTAACGAACCTGGCGAGATCCATGCCGGCGATGCCGGGAAACTTGCGCGCGTGTTTGATGGCCGTATCGGGATCTGCCTCGCCCGTCATGATACAACCCGACTGGGCGCCCTTCTCCCTGATCAGTCGGGTCAGTTTTCGGGTGTCGATATCGGCAATCGCAACCGTCTTTCCGCGCCGCAGAAACTCGCCGAAAGAACGCTCGGTCCGCCAGCTGCTGGCGAGCATCGAGGAGTCCCGCACGATGAGCCCGGATGCATGAATCGTCGACGATTCCATGTCCACACTGTTGCTGCCGGTGTTACCGATGTGCGGATAGGTCAGTGAGACTATCTGGCGGCAATAGGAAGGATCCGTAAGGATCTCCTGGTAGCCCGTCATTGCCGTATTGAAGACGACTTCGCCAATGGTCTTGCCGTCATCGCCGACGGAAACACCGCGGAATATCGTGCCATCCTGTAATGCCAGTACTGCCGGCGTACCCAAACTTAATCCTCAGATGTACAAAAGCGGAAGGGCCATGCCTCCCGCTCATCTGATCGCCTACCAGCCAGCGATCCGCGGTAGTTTACTGCCAAGTCTCTGTCGGAAACAACAGATCACGCATGCGGTAACGGCCGGGGGGCTGCACGGCCAGCCATTTGGCGGCCCGCAGCGCGCCATCGGCAAAGACGCGCCGGCTCGAGACACGGTGTGTCAGTTCCAGGCGCTCTGATTCGCTGAACAGGATCACCGTGTGTTCGCCGGGCACTTCTCCCTCCCGTGTCACCTCGAAGCCGATCTCGCCCGGAGCCAGTGGCCTTTTCAGGCCGGCAGGCTGGTAGCGCATGATTGCGTCGAAGTCCTGGTTCCTGGCCTCTGCAAGAGACGCGCCCAGCTGCAATGCCGTGCCGGACGGTGCATCGATCTTGTGAACGTGGTGTGTCTCGTGGATTTCGGCTTCGAATCCTTCGCCGAGGCTGGTTGCGGCCTGGCGGACGAGGCGATCGAGCACCGCAATACCGAGACTCATATTGCGGTCGTACAGGACCGGTATGGATTGCGCGACATCCGCGATTCTCGCCGATGCCGCCTCATCCAGGCCGCTGACGCCGATCACCAGGGGTATCCGCGCCGCCAGTACGGCGTCGAGGACTTTCGGGGTGGCCTTCGGGAGGCTGAAATCGATGGCGACGTCGGCCGAAGACAAGACCGGCTCGAGTTGGTCGCTGATCACGACGTCCCCGTCAGCCGACAGGTCTCTTCGGCTCCAGACGCCGGTCAGCCGCAGCTCGTCGTCGGTCGCCACCGCCTGCATGATCTGCTGACCCATGCGTCCCGCGCCGAGCACGGCAACCCTCAGGGTATCGGCATCCGTGCCCATTACTGGCTGACGCGCTCGAAGAAGCGCTTGACCGTATCGAGCCATCCTCCGGCGCGCGGGCTGTGCCTGTCCCCGCCTGCGCCGACTGATTTGTCGAATTCCCGCAGAACGGATTGCTGTTCTGACGTCAGATTGATGGGCGTCTCGACGGCGACGCGCGCGAACAGGTCGCCGCGTCTCCGGTCGCGAACCGTCTTGACTCCCTTGCCACGCAGGCGAAAGCTCTTGCCCGATTGCGTGCCGGCAGGAATCTTCAGCGCGACGTGACCGTCCAGCGTCGGCAGTTTGACTTCGCCGCCCAACGCCGCGGTGGCGAAACTGATCGGTACCTCGCAAGACAGATCCGCAGCCTCGCGCTGGAAGATTTTATGCGGGTTTACCCGGATCTCGACGTAGAGGTCACCGGGCGGGCCACCGTTGCGGCCTGCCTCACCCTCACCCGTCAGGCGGATCCGATCGCCGTCCTCCACGCCATCCGGCACCTTGACCGACAATTTCTTGGTCCTGGAGACACGGCCACGGCCATGACAGGCGCCGCAGGGGTCGGTGATGACCGTGCCGGCGCCCTTGCAGGCGGGGCAGGTCTGTTGAATGGAGAAGAAACCCTGCTGCATCCGGACCTGGCCGCTGCCGCCGCAGGTCGCGCAGGTCACGGGATCCGTGCCTCTTTCGGCGCCGCTGCCGCCACAGGCTTCGCAGCTTACCTGGGTAGGTACTTCGATCGTGACCGAGTCGCCGCTGACAGCCTGTTCGAGGTCCAGTCGCAGCTCATAACCGAGATCGGCGCCCCGAAACACCTGGGTTCGCCTCCGCCGGCCTCCGCCGAAGATATCGCCGAAGACATCACCGAAGATGTCGCCGAAGCCTTCCGCGCTGAACCCGCCGCCGGCGGGGCCACCGCGCACGCCGTCATGCCCGAATCGGTCGTACGCGGCCCGCCTGTCGGGATCGCTCAGGATCTCGTAGGCTTCCTTCGCTTCCTTGAATTTACGCTCGGCATCCGAGTCGTCCGTGTTGCGGTCGGGGTGGTGCTTCATGGCCAGTCGCCGGTACGACTTCTTGATTTCGTCCGCTGACGCGCTTTTCGTAACTCCGAGGATTTCGTAGTAGTCGCGTTTGGCCATAGACACTCTTTTGAATCAAGGGCGCCCCGTCGGCGCCCTGACCATGTCAAGTTCCCCGCCGGGCAAACTAGTCTGACTTGGACTTGTCGTCGTTGTCCACTTCCTCAAATTCGGCGTCGACAACATCGTCACCCGATGCCGCGGCGGCGTCACCGGCCGCCGGACCCTCCTTCGCCTGCTCCGCATAGAGCTTCTGGGCGAGCCCGGCCGAGGCTTGCGCAAGTGCATTGGTCTTGGTCTCGATCGCGTCCTTCTCGTCCTTGTCCAGCGCCGCCTTCAGGTCAGCGATGGCGGTTTCGACGGCATGGCGCTCCTCACCGCTTGCCTTTTCGCCGAGCTCGGCGAGCGTCTTTTCCGATGCATGAATCAGGTTGTCCGCCTGATTTCGCGCATCGACGAGCTCGCGGAACTTCTTGTCTTCCTCGGCATGACTCGCGGCATCGGCAACCATCTGCTCGATTTCGTCATCGGACAGTCCGCTGGACGCCTTGATGACGATGTTTTGGCTCTTGCCGGTTGCCTTGTCCTTGGCGGAAACGTTGAGAATGCCGTTCGCATCGATGTCGAAGGTGACGTCGATCTGCGGCATGCCACGCGGCGCCGGCGGGATATCCGTCAGGTCGAATCTGCCCAGCGACTTGTTGTCCGCGGCGCGTTCACGCTCGCCCTGCAGGACATGGATGGTCACCGCGGTCTGATTGTCGTCGGCCGTTGAGAAAACCTGTTCGGCGTTTGCCGGGATCGTCGTATTCTTCTCGATCAGCTTGGTCAACACGGCGCCCAGCGTCTCGATGCCGAGTGACAGTGGCGTAACGTCGAGCAACAGGACGTCCTTGACATCGCCGGCCAGGACACCGCCCTGAATCGCGGCGCCGAGAGCGACTGCCTCGTCCGGATTTACGTCCTTGCGCGGCTCTTTACCGAAGAAACTTCTGACCTCGTCCTGGACTTTCGGCATGCGCGTCTGCCCGCCCACGAGAATGACATCGTCAATCTCGTTTACCTTCAGCCCGGCGTCTGTCAGAGCGGTCTTGCACGGCCCCATCGTTCTGGCAATGAGCTCTTCGACAAGTGACTCGAGCTTCGCGCGGGTCAGTTTGATATTGAGATGTTTCGGGCCGGCAGCATCCGCCGTGATGTACGGCAGGTTGACCTCGGAATGCTGTTGCGACGAGAGCTCTATCTTGGCCGTTTCCGCCGCCTCTTTGAGCCGCTGCATTGCAAGCGGGTCCTGCGTGATATCGACGCCGCTTTCACGCTGGAACTCCGACGCCAGATACTCGATCACGCGCATGTCGAAGTCTTCGCCGCCAAGGAACGTGTCTCCGTTGGTTGCCAGCACTTCGAACTGGTGCTCGCCGTCGACTTCGGCGATCTCGATGATGGAAATGTCGAACGTGCCGCCGCCCAGGTCGAATACTGCGATCTTGGCGTCGCCACGCTTCTTGTCCAATCCGTACGCGAGGGCCGCCGCCGTCGGTTCGTTGATGATGCGTTTCACGTCGAGGCCTGCGATCTTGCCCGCGTCTTTGGTCGCCTGTCGCTGCGCGTCGTTGAAATAGGCCGGAACCGTTACCACCGCTTCCTTGATCTCCTCGCCCAGATAGTCTTCCGCGGTCTTTTTCATCTTCATCAGGACTCGTGCGGAAATCTCGGGCGGCGCCATCTTCTTCGAATTCGCCTGGACCCAGGCGTCACCGTTGTCCGCCTTGACGATCTCATACGGCACCATTTTAATGTCGCGCTGAACGACGTCGTCCTCGAATCGACGTCCAATGAGACGCTTGATTGCAAACAGTGTGTTGTTCGGATTCGTGACCGCCTGGCGTTTGGCTGACTGCCCCACCAGCACTTCGTCGTCTTTGCTGAATGCCACAATCGACGGCGTCGTGCGGTCGCCCTCGCTGTTTTCGATGACTTTGGGCTTATCGCCCTCCATCACCGCGACGCAAGAGTTGGTGGTACCCAGGTCGATACCGATCACTTTACCCATGTCCTAATCTCCGGATTCTGTTGGAAATTGCCTGAAACTTGCCTGTAGGTGGGGCCTTCAACCTGCGTTTCAAGCGGTGCCCGGCCCGGTTTTTCGGCCTCACTTCGCATCGCCGTCGCCTTCGGCGGGTCCCGAAGCAACCACCACACGGGCGGGTCGGAGCAGGCGACCATTCAGCATGTATCCCTTCTGGATGACGGTCAGCACGGAGCCGGGCTCCAGGTCCGGCGAGGGCTGCATCGACATCGCCTCGTGTTCCTCCGGGTTGAAGGGCTCGCCTTCGGGATTCAGCTCGACGACGCCGAATCGCTCCATGATTGCGGACAGCAGCTTCAGAGTTGCCTCTTTGCCTTCCAGCAGGCTCTGCACATCAGCTTGCTCTGCCGCCGCCAGCCCCATCTCCAGGCTGTCTCTTACCGCCAGCAGTTCCGTACAAAACCGCTCCAGTGCGAACTTGTGCGCGCTCTCAATGTCTCTGGAGGCCCGTTTGCGGACATTCTCGAGTTCGGCCGCCGCCCTCAGATACTTGTCCCAGTTCGCGTCCGCCAGGGCCTTGAGTTCGGCCAGTGCCTCGTCCGCGCCTTCCTGTTCGGTCTTCTGGTTTGCCGAATCCTGTTCGGCCTGCTGGTCTGCCGAAGGCCGCTCGGCATTCTGGTCCGGCGAGTCCTGTTCGGCCTCCGGCCGGTCGTGCTGTCCACTCATTTGAAAACTGCTCCGGTTGATTCTCGGACGCGGATTTTAAAGGCCATGGGCCCTCTTGAGAATGGAGAAGTTTGGGGCCGCCCCGGAGAATATCAAGACCGGGCGCTAGTCTGCTGGGTGTAGCATGGTACCGAGCAACCTTGCCGTGATGTCGACGATGGGGACCACCCGATCGTATGCCATCCGGGTCGGTCCGATAACACCGAGCACCCCGATGCTGCCGTCATCGGCATGGTACGGCGCGGTCACGACGCTACAGTCATCGAAGATATGCATGCCCGATTCCTCTCCGATGAAGATCTGGACGCCGGCCGCGTTGATGCTGCGGTCCAGCAGATCGAGCATAAACCGCTTTCTCGAGAACGCGTCAAACAGGCGTCGCAGCGTGTCGATATCCGACAATTCGGCGAAATTCATCAGGTTGGTCTCGCCGGCAACCACGAATTCGGCCTGCGGCGTCACTGCTCCCTCCATCGCCGATCGGGCGACCGCGATAATGTCGTGCATGGCCTGATTCATTGAATCTCGCGTCTTCTCGAGATCGGCCAACAGTCGTCTGCGAATCTCCGGCAAATCCGAACCCGCATAATTCTCGTTGATAAAGTTCGCGGCGCGCTGAAGCTCTGCTGCGGTGTGTTTCTGATCGGTGTGCAGAATCCGGTTCTGGACTTCCCGATCGTTGATGACGAGGATGGCAAGGACGCGGTGGTCAGCCAGCGGCAGGAATTCGATCTGCCGGAGCGTCGACTGATGTCCTCTCGGCACCGTGACGATGCCCGCAAGGCTCGTGATCTTGGAGAGCAGGCTCGATACCGAGCTGACCAGGGCTTCCGGATCATCCTGCCGTGTGTGGAGCTCCGACTCCATTTTTCTGATTTCGCCTTCACCCGGCGGCCGGTAGCGAACCAGCGTATCGACAAATAACCGGTAGCCCCGTGGCGTCGGAACTCTACCGGCAGAAGTATGCGGCGCGGATACAAAGCCCATCTCTTCGAGATCGGACATTACGTTGCGAATCGTGGCCGGGCTCAGGTCGATACCGGCATCGCGCGACAGCGTACGCGAGCCGACCGGGTGGCCATCGCGAATAAAACGCTGAATCAATACTTTCAGCAGATATTGAGCACGTTCACTGGGTGCAGCACTGACTGCTTCGTGCGCCATTGGTCAATTACGAAAAATGAGCAACCAACTCATTGTGTTACTGTAGATACGAAAAGCTAGCAACGGCTTGGCGGTGGGTCAAGGGTCTGCAACAATCCGCACGAACAACGCATTTCGGGCCTGATGAGCAAAGCATTCGAGACTGTAGCCATACTGGGCCGGCACAATGACTCACGGGTCGCCGAGCCGATCGCCGCACTGGCGTCGCATTTAACTAAAGCCGGCGTGGACGTCATCGCACTGCCGGACGCCGATCCCGGATTACCGGTGCGCACTGTAGCCGAAGGCGAGATCGCCGGTCTGGCCGACCTGATCGTCGCGGTAGGTGGAGACGGCACGATGCTCTACGCCGCCGGCCTGGCCCGCGATCATGACGTGCCGTTGCTCGGCATCAACCGGGGCCGCCTCGGTTTTCTCGCCGACGTGACGCCCGATGAGATGTTGCAGAGTGTCGATCGAATACTGGCCGGCGAGTATTCCCGGGAATCCCGCTTGCTGCTCGACGCACGACTCGTGAGCGCCGACGGCGGCATCGTCACCGCCTCGGCGTTGAATGACATCGTCCTGCAACGGCGCGGCACCGGACGAATGGTCGACTTCGAAACATCGATTGCCGACCAGTTCGTCAATACCCATTCCGGCGACGGGCTCATTGTCGCCACGCCGACAGGATCCACCGCCTACGCGCTGAGCTGCGGCGGACCCATCATCGAGCCACAGCTGGATGCCGTGGTGGTCGTGCCGGTATGTCCGCACACCTTGAGCGACAGGCCGATCGTAGTCCCGGCCAGCCTGGAAATAGGGGTCAAATTGCTCGAACGCTTTGACACGCAAGCCGAAGTGACTGCCGATGGTCATTCGTTCGGCGCCTTGACCGGACAGGACCATCTGTTGATCAGCGCAGCCGCCAAACGCACTACACTCATTCACCCCCCGGGCCACGACTTTTACGAGATCCTGCGTTCCAAACTCCACTGGGGACGGGACAGCCGGGTACGGGGCCACGAAGACAGGAGACGATAGTCGATGCTCAGAAGCCTGCAGATTAGAAACTTTGCAATTATCGATCAGGTGGAAGTCGAGTTCGACAAGGGCATGACTGTGCTGACCGGAGAGACGGGCGCCGGCAAATCGATACTGGTCGACGCACTGGGGCTCGTTCTGGGGGAACGCGGCCGGAACGGCCTGGTCCGGGGCAGCGCGCCTCGAGCTGAATTCAGCGCCGAATTCGCTCTGGAGGACCTGCCTGAGGCGAAGTCCTGGCTCGCCGATCAGACGCTCGACCAGCACGGCGAATGTGTCGTCCGCCGCGTCATCACCTCCGACGGGCGTTCGCGCGTGTTTATCAACGGAAGTGCCGTGTCGGTGCAGACCTTAAAGAGACTCGGAGAACAGCTGCTGGATATCCACGGGCAACATTTTCATCAATCGCTCGCCCGGCGTGACGTTCAGCGCAACTTGCTGGACCATTTCGGCGGCCTGACCGAGCAGCGCAGCAAAACAGAACTGGATTACGGGACCTGGCAGTCAGTCGGCCTCGAGCTTCAGGAACTCGAGGCTGCCGATGCCGACCGGGACTCACGCCTGGATCTCCTGCAGTTTCAGCTCAGCGAACTCGATGCGCTGGAGATACAGCCCGGCGAAACGGACGATCTGCACGCAGAAAGACGGAGACTGCAGAATTCCGGCCGGCTGGCGGATGGCGTATCCGGGATTCTCGAGAGCGTTTACGACAGTGACACGAACAGCGCTCAGAGCCGGCTTGCCGACGCCTGCCGTATCCTGGAGACGATCAGTTCATACGATCCGCAACTCGAACCGGTTCTGGCACTGCTTCAGGAAGCCAACATACAGATCAGCGAAGCCACCGATATTTTGCGGCGATACGCGGACACCATCGAGATGGACCCGGCGCGCCGCGACTGGGTCGAGGAGCGGCTGAATGCAATCCAGTCCGTGGCTCGCAAACACCGCGTCGAGCCCGATGCGCTGACAGAGGTTCATGCGCGGATTCGCACGCAACTTAGTGATCTGCGGAATGCCGAGATGCGTGGCGCAGACCTCGCCGAGAAATGCAGGAAAGCTGCGGAGTCTTTTCGCAAGAATGCAAAAAAACTGTCGATCGCCAGAAAGAAGGCGGCCGTCGGCTTGTCTTCCGCAGTGACGGAAACGATGGCCGGACTGGGGATGCCGGGCGGCAGATTCGAAGCCTCGGTCACCGATTGTGGGGAAGGCAATGAAAAGTACCACGGCATCGACCTGATCGAGTTCCTGATCAGCGCAAATCCCGGGCAGCCTCCCATGCCGCTGGCCAGAATAGCTTCGGGTGGCGAGCTGTCGAGAATGGGTCTCGCCATTCAGGTGATTGCCAGCGGAGGTAACATGATCCCGACCTTGGTCTTCGACGAGGTCGACAGTGGGATTGGCGGGGGTATCGCAGAGATGGTCGGCCGCCGGCTCAACCAGCTCGGCGAGAACCGCCAGGTACTGTGCGTAACTCACCTGCCGCAGGTCGCGAGCGTCGCCGACAATCACTATCGAATAAACAAGATCAGCGACGGCAAAACAACAAGAATCGGCGTGAACCGGTTAGCCGGCGATGAAAGGGTCGAAGAGCTTGCGAGAATGTTGGGTGGCGTCTCTATTACGCAGAAGACCAGAGAGCACGCGGCGGAAATGCTCAGGTCGGGATCGCGCGCCGGACACGGCAGGAAAGAAACCGCTTGAGGTTCAGGAATCGCTGATCGGTCTCACGTACAGAACAAGGCTGTGATCGATGATTTCGAAGTTGTGTTCTCTTGCGATTTCGTGCTGCAGGCGCTCGATTTCCTCATTAATGAATTCGACAACCTCTCCCGTTTCCACGCACACCATGTGGTCGTGATGTTCGCCCTCGTCCATTTCGAATACCGAATGCCCGCTTTCGAAATTGTGGCGAGTAACGAGTCCGGCGGTCTCGAATTGGGTGAGGACCCGATATACGGTTGCAAGACCGATATCCTCGCCCATGTCGAGTAATTCCCTATAAATATCCTCCGCACTCAGATGACGCCGCTCGCTCTTTTCGAGAATCTCGAGAATCTTGAGTCTCGGTAGCGTGACCTTCAGGCCGGCTTTTCTCAGATCGTGACGTTGCAACATTCGGTGGGTCTCGCTGTGCTCGGTGCCGGATCGGCTGGCTACCGCGGGGGTAGTCAAGCAGGTATCATTCGCGCCTATTATGGCCCAGTTGAACCGACCGCTCCACCGCCAGTCAAATCACCATTCGCGACGCCCGACTTCATAATCGATACTAAATCAATAGCTTAATGCGAAAACTACTCGTATCAGTCTGCCTGCTCGCGCTCCTTCCAGCGGCCACGGCGTGTGTCTACCAGGCGAGTCTCTCGCAGGGCAACTTCCTCAAGCAGGAGGATCTCGATCAGGTCGACGTGGGCATGACGCGAAGTCAGGTCCGCTTTCTGCTCGGCACGCCGATGATAGACGACCCGTTCCATGAAGACCGCTGGGATTACGTCTACTATCTCAAGATCGGCCGGGACGACGCCGTCTTCAAACGCTGGGTGTCCGTCTACTT
This sequence comes from Woeseia sp., assembly GCA_046756445.1. Classification (GTDB taxonomy): domain Bacteria; phylum Pseudomonadota; class Gammaproteobacteria; order Steroidobacterales; family Woeseiaceae; genus JACZWL01. Next base: position 35,365 of record JBHHWI010000014.1, read on the forward strand.
TGACGGCGACAAGGTTCGTGAGATCGTCGACGGCCAGGAGCTCAATCCGAATCTTTAGGTTCGCCGTCATTCGCCCGCCCCATCGATCGCCCGATTGCCGCTAGTTTCCGTCTCGCCTCTCGCGGGTCCATGGACAACGGCCTGTACAGCTCGACACGATCTCCCTCCTGTAACAGATGCTCGCGCCCTACGGGATTGCCCCATATGCCGGCCTGACAAGAGGAAATATCAACATCCGGAAACTTCTCGGCGACCCCCGATTGAGCAATGGCCGCCGCGACGGTTGTCCCATCGTCCACCGTCAGTAAAATCAGCTCCTGCCTCTGAGGCAGTGCGAAAACGACCTCGATCTTCACTATCTAGCGTTTGCCAAAGACAGTCTGTGCACGCCGCGTAAATGCATCGACCAGCGAATTGCAGGTCTCTTCGAAATACGCGCCGAACATCATGTCCACGAGCATGCTCTCGAACTCGAAATCGAGCTGCAAGGCGACCTTGCATCCCTCCCGCCCGATCTCCGTAAACCGCCAGCCTCCCTGCAAATGTCGAAACGGACCGCCGATCAGCGCAATGTCGATCGATTCGTATTCGCGGCGCGTATTCAGGGTCGTGAAGTGATTACTCAGCGAGCCCCTGTGAAGCTCGAGCGTGGCTTCGACAGATTCGGCAGTACGGTTGCGCACCTCGGCATCATTGCACCAGGGAAGAAACTCGGGGTACGCCTCGACGTCGTCGACCAGGACGAACATCTCGCGAGAGCTATAGGGAACAAGAGCGCTGCGATTAACCCTGCGCACGGATCAGCCGGCAAATTCGGGCAACAGGCCGACTGCCTTCAGGAATACGAACAGTATCGCAAGCGGCGCGACGAACCGGGCCAGCAAGCGCCAGAGCCGATAAAGCGTGCCGGTGCTGCCGAGTTCTTCTGCGGTCGAGTTGCGGCACATGACCCAGGCAGCGAATACCGTAATGAACACACCGCCTATCGGCAGCATGATGTTGCTGGTCAGGTGGTCGATGTTGTCGAAGATCGTGCCCTTGTAAAAAGTGACGTCGGACAACACGTTGAATGACAACACGGTGCCGAACCCGACCGCCCATATCAGCAAGCCGACGATCATGGCCGCCGGGGCGCGCATTTGGCCGTAATGTTCCACCAGGAAGGCCACGGCCGGCTCCATGAGACCGATGGCGGACGTCCATGCGGCGAAGGTGAGCAGTACGAAGAACAATGTCGCGAAAAACACGCCGCCCGACATCCGGCCGAATGCCAGGGGCAGGGTGTCGAAGACCAGGCCCGGACCCTCAGCCGGATCCAGTCCGTTGGCGAACACGAGAGGAAAAATCACCAGCCCGGCAAGGATCGCAATCAGGGTATCGGCGACTACGACGGCCGCAGACGAGGCGGTTATCGACGTCTCCTGCGGCAGGTAGGCGCCATATGCCATGATCGCCCCAATGCCGATACTCAGGGTAAAAAACGCCTGGCCCATCGCAACCAGCACGCTGTCCCAGGTGAGCTTGTCGAAATCGGGAGTGAACATGAACGCCAGACCCTCGGCAAAATGCCCGGAGTTGACCGAATACCCGAGGAGCGCCAGCATCAGCAACAACAGCGCAGGCACCATGAATCGGACCGCCTGCTCGAGACCGCGCTCGACGCCGCGCGCGACGACAATTACTCCGAGGGCCATGAACACCGTGTGACTGGCCGCGACCAGCCGCCAGTCGCCGACAAACCCGGCGAACTGAGCGCCGACTTCCGCCGCCGTCGCCCCGGCGAAGACACCGGTAACGCTCTTGACCACATAGGCCAATGTCCAGCCGGCGATCACGCTGTAATAGGAAAGGATAAGGACACCGGCCAGCACCCCCAGGAGTCCGACCAGCCGCCAGTGCCGGGAGCTGCCTTCTTCTTCCCCGAGCAGCGCCATGGTCGCCACCGGATTGCGTCTGCCTCGCCGGCCGATCAGGATCTCCGACATCATGACCGGCATGCCGATCAGGAACACACAAAGGAGATAGACCACGACAAACGCACCGCCGCCGTTCTGTCCGGCAATATAGGGAAACTTCCAGATATTACCGAGACCGACCGCTGAGCCGGTCACGGCCAAAACAAAGGCCATTCGGGATGACCAATGGCCGTGCAGGGATGTGCGTGATGCCTTGCCGGATGCCTTTTCGTTTAGCATTCTTGTTCTCTGCGCGGCAGTAAAGCCCGCGATTTTGGATGAATTTGATAGCCCTTACAAGAATGACCAAATCGAACGACAACAACGCAACACGGGCCAGGATCGCGGTCAACAAGAAGGCGCGGCACGACTACTTCATCGAGGAGACCTTCGAGGCGGGGCTTGCCCTCGAAGGCTGGGAGGTAAAGAGCCTGCGGGCCGGCCGGGCACAGCTGACCGAGAGCTATGTGCACATTCGGAACGGCGAAGCCTGGCTTCTCGGCGCGCATATCTCGCCGCTCAACACGGCCTCCACCCATGTCAGGACCGACCCGACGCGAACCCGAAAACTGTTGATGCGCCGTCGTGAACTCGACCGCCTGACAGGCGCGGTGGAGCGCAAGGGCTACACGCTGGTCCCTTTGAACCTGCACTGGAGCCGCGGCCGCGCAAAACTCGATGTCGGACTTGCCAGGGGCAAGAAGCAACACGACAAGCGGGCCAGTGAGAAGGACAGGGACTGGCAGCGGCAAAAGGCCAGAATCCTCAAGTCATCAAACCTTTAATAACAGAAAGTTACAAAACTTTCTTCGTCCAAATACTTACTATAAATCCGGCCCCCGGAGATGATTCTCGGCCCAGTCGGCGATTGGCGCGATCGCCTTGAACAGCTGATCCCCGGCTGCCGTCAGGCGATAGCCGAGCCCGGGAATAGCCTCGACAAGCCCCAGGCGCCTTAGCTCGTGCAACCTTGCCTGCATGACGCCCGGCGAAACCTCCCCGCAGGCCTGGCGCAAGGCCCTGAAATTGCGCGCTTCCGAGCGCAATTCCCAGACGACGCGTAAAGCCCAGCGACGCCCGAAATGATCGAGCGCGCTGGCCAGTTCCGCGCTGGTCCGTCGCTCCCTGATCGTCTGAATCCCTTTAGCCATGCGGTGTTCGCTTATTGCTTCGGAATTAATAGCAAGATAGCGCATTTGCTACGAATTTGGTAGCACAGAATCACAAATACGGGCAACTCCCGATTGAAATCCGGGCTGCCGCCTTTACACTAGGATTCGATACCGGGGGCGACATGGCTTCGACGCGGGTCGCGAAACTCCGGGTGCATGCCGAGGGGCAGATCACCTCGTAAATCCAGCTGCAACACTTATAGTTGCCAACGACGACAACTACGCACTAGCTGCTTAAAAAACAGCCTAGCGCCCTCTGCCCGGATGTGCTTGTGCGTCCGGATCACAGGGGTCACCGACACAAGACCGCGACGACGACTTGTTCAGGGTTTTTGTCGTTAAAACTTCACTGGACTGGCCATGGGTCTTCCCTGCCCGTCGGGTAGCTCATGGTAAGACTAAAGACGGAATAAGCATGTAGACCCCGGTGCGGAGGGCTTGCGGACGCGGGTTCGATTCCCGCCGCCTCCACCAGACACAAAGGTCGCCTTCAGGGCGGCCTTTTGTCTGGTTGGTGTGGCTGAAAAGCCGCGGTGCGGAGGCACAAACTGGCGGACAGGCCGACGACGGATGTTCACTCCAGCGATTTCATATCCAGAAATCGAATCGCCTTGTCGAAATCCCGCCATTTCGGATTGCGGTGGGCCATATTGCGGATGATCATGAGCTTTGAATTGTCGACGCCGGCCTCCCGATAGGCCCGGAAGGCCTTTTTAGTCGGCTCGAGAGCCTGATCGTATGTCCCGGTTACGAATACGTAACGGTTGTTCCTTATCTGGTCCAGCCCGTCAGGCGTCTCCGTGCGCCAGAAGACTGCGCCGCAATTGAAGATTGCACCCCTGAACAGGCTCGGAAATTCGGCGGCAACCATGCTGGCAACCCTTCCGCCGCCGGAAAACCCGGTCAGATAGACTCTCCCGGCGTCGGTCTCGTAATCCCTGTCGACCACGGCCGGGGCCGTGAGTGCGAACGCCATGCGTCGCGGAACCGGCACACGATTGCCGGAATCGTTGGCGCCGATCCAGATGAGATTGTGCTCGGCCATCAGCGGTTTCCATTGCCTGGGTATTTTTGCCGTTTGTTTGGGGCTGATATACACCATGATCCCGGCGGGGCGCTGGTGGCTGTACGACTCCGGGACGTACATCTGCCATGCAAGCGGTTCATCCACCGGGATAATGGTCTCGTACCGTGTCGCCGCCGGCCCGAGCAGTTCCCCGATCGTGAACGACACGTTGAATTCGCCGGTGCGCGCCGTTACGTTGGGCAGGGCATCCTCTGATGACCGGGCGATTGCCTCTTCGGCGCGGGAATCGTCCTGTCCCAGGAGGATGATGGCTAGCAAGAGTGCGAATCTGGAAGAAGTCATGGCGAATTCAGCTCGAACGACCAGACTGCGGCCTGTTCAAAGAATAACATCGGGCGTGCCCGCTGCGGACGGTGCCGGCGTGCAGATGACCCGGCTGATCGGAACGCGGGAGCTGGATCACGTCGATCCCTTTCTGTTACTGGACGTGTTTCAGACAGCGAACCCGGATGACTACAGTGCAGGCTTTCCCTCCCATCCGCACCGGGGATTCGAGGCGGTGACCTACATGTTCGCCGGGCGAATGCGGCACAAGGACAATGCCGGCAACGAGGGCGTTATCGAATCCGGGGGTGTGCAATGGATGACCGCAGGCCGCGGCATCGTGCATTCCGAGATGCCCGAGCAGCAAGACGGGCTCATGTGGGGCACGCAACTCTGGATCAACCTTCCGGCCTCGGAAAAAATGACTGCGCCGGCTTACCGGGACTTCGCCGAGGCGGAATTGCCGGCTGAAAGAAGAGCCGGCGATGTGGATATCCGGGTCATCGCCGGCACAACCGTTGAGGGCACGGCGGGCGCAGTGACGAATCGTCCGACCGACCCGCTCTATCTCGATGTGCGGCTGCCGGCGGATGCCAGATTAGCCGAAGCGGTCCCTGCAAGCCACGCCGCCATCGTCTTTGTCACCGAAGGATCGGTAGCGGTGGCGACCCGGGAACCTGACGGCGCGACCACAGTTGAGGCTGGCAGCCTGGCCGTCCTGGGTGACGGGGATGCCGTCGAGTTGAGCGGCAAGGCGCCGGCCAGCCGGCTGCTGCTGATTGCCGGTCGCGTGCTGGGCGAGCCGATCTCGCGCGGCGGCCCGTTCGTCATGAATACTGAAGCCGAGATCAAACAGGCATTTTCCGACTACCGGTCGGGAAAGCTCTGATCGTGATGACTCGGATCCGATTGCATCGACCGGTTGAGCTCGCAATCGAAGGCAGACAGTCAGCGGAAGGCAAGCGTTAGCGTTATCCTGTCTGCATGCTTGAAGAGTTCGGTCCTTCTCTTTACTCGGCCGACGGGCCGAGCGTCCCGTTTTTCGGCTTTCCGTATCCCACCCGCATGGCGGTGGCGCGGCTCTCGGACGGCAGCGTGTGGGTCTGGTCCCCGGTGGCGCTGACCGAAGAACTGGCCAACGACATGCAGGCCATCGGACCAGTCCGCCACATTGTCTCACCCAACAAACTCCACCATCTGTTCCTGAACGAGTGGGCTGACCGCTGGCCTGACGCACGCCTTTACGCTCCGCCTGGCCTCGCCAGGAAAAAACCCGGACTCCGTTTTGCTGCCGAACTGGAGGACGAGCCCGGCCCGGCGTGGGCGACGGACATCGATCAGGTCGTCTTCCGCGGCTCGTTCGCGATGCGAGAGGTAGTGTTCTTCCACCGTCGGTCGCGTACGGCGATCATCTGCGATCTTATCCAGCGTCATCCCGAATCAAAGATCTCGGGATGGCAGGGAATGCTCATGCGACTCGACGGCCTGGTTGGCGAGCACGGGAGCACCCCACGCGAGTGGCGGGCCACCTTTCTCAGGCGCGGCCCGGCCCGCGCCGCGCGGAACAAAGTGCTCGGCTGGAACGCCAGCCGGTTGCTGATCGCGCATGGAGAATGCGCGCAGACCGAAGCAGCCGAGATAATCTCGGCCGCCCTGAGCTGGATCTAGAGTGTCTGTTTTCGAAGCGGACATCGGCGGTTTGAAAGGCGCTGTTCCATTCGCAGCTTGACCATCAATATGTTGTCACTTGAGCGGGGGATGATGATGGATCATTCAATGAAATTTTGGGACAGGATTGCAGAGCGCTATTCGAAAAAACCTGTTGCCGATGAAGCGGCTTACCAGAGAAAACTCGAGGTCACGCGCCAATACATTCAGCCGGACATGGAGGTGCTGGAGATTGGCTGCGGGACCGGGTCGACCGCCATCGCCCATGCCCCTTATGTGAAGCATATTCGAGCAATTGATATCTCATCGAAAATGATTGAGATCGCCCAGGCCAAGGCTGACACGGCAAATGTCGACAATGTTACTTTTGAACAAGCGTGCATCGATGAATTCAGCGTGTCCGATCAATCCCTGGACGCCGTCTTGGGGCTCAGTATTTTGCACTTGCTGGAAAACAAGGAAGCGGTGATCGCCAGGATTCATAGCATGCTCAAACCGGGCGGCATTTTCATCAGCAGTACGGCATGCATTGGGGACACGATGATGAGGTATTTGCAGTTTATCGTGCCGATCGGAAAATCCCTTGGTCTGATGCCGCAGGTTGTGGTCTTTACCACCAAAGAACTGGAAGTCAGTTTGACCGATGCCGGTTTCGAAATCGACTACCAATGGCAACCGGGCAAGGGCAAAGCAGTGTTTATTGTGGCGAAGAAGCCTGACTAG
>JBHHWI010000015.1:0-40696 GCA_046756445.1 Woeseia sp.
GAATACGTCGTCGTTCGCGAGGACCGCGGGCTGGCGATTAAACCCGGTAACATCAGTTTCGAGCAGGCCGCGTCGGTGGCCGTTGCGGCAGTCACGGCCCTTCAAGCGCTGCGCGACAAGGGCAATGTCAAATCCGGGCAGAAAGTCCTGATCAACGGCGCTTCGGGCGGCGTCGGCACCTTCGCCGTGCAGATCGCCAAGTCGTTCGGCGCCGAAGTGACCGGGGTCTGCAGCACGAGGAACGTGGAGATGGTCCGCTCCATCGGCGCTGATCACGTATTCGATTACACCAAAGAGGATTACACGAAGAGCGGACAGGCGTTCGACCTGATCATCGATAACGTCGGCAATCACCCGCTGGCGGCGAACAGGAAGGTCTTGACGCCCGAGGGCACGCTGGTCATCGTCGGCGGGCCGAAAGGCGACTGGCTCGGGCCTTTGATGCGCCCTGTCGGGGCGATGTTGCTGTCACCGTTCGTCGACCAGACCCTCCTGTTTTTCGTGGCGCGAATCAGACAGGAAAACCTGAACACGCTGGCTGACCTGATGCAGGCCGGCGAAGTGACCCCGGTGATCGATCGGACCTATGACCTGAGTGACGTACCGGCGGCGGTTGCTTATTCGGAAGAGGGACACGCCAGAGGGAAAATCATCATATCGATGGAATAGCATCGCGGCCCGGGCATTGCCGGGACTTTGCGCTTTGCCGCGATAGCCATAATCCAGGACAAGACCCGGCTTCAGAAACGCTCGTGAGGCGTGGCATGACCATCACAGGCAGGGACGCTGAATACGGCTTTGTTCTGACCGGCAGGGCGGCGGAGCTTTTGATGTGTATGGTGGCGCTATCGCTGCCCGCCACAGCTATATGAACCGCCCGGGGAATCCGGAGATTTCTTCCTGTGAGTCAGGACCCGTCGGCCGGCGTTAACAACACCAAAGCAACGGGTTGTCCAGCTTCGGGAATCGCGAATTCATCAAGAAACGCGGTGCGACATTGGTGCCTCATGAGATTTCCGGTTTTCTTTAACTGATTGTTTTTGTGCCAGAAATCGGAATTCGCCGGTCCAGTCCATCATCGGCGCAATAAATACCTTATTTTTCATAGAATTACGAATTATCACTGCATTCTCATCTGGCGCAGAGGCAAGGCGATTATCGACGATTCGTGCCACATTCGCGACGGACTGGCCTATTTCGTTTACTGGAATCGGCCTGAGAGTTGCGGTAATAGGCGGCTAGGTCCCAATTCTCGCAGCACCTCGCATGCCGATCACCATTCAGAATCAGTTCGACGGGATGCGTTTTTTCCAGGAAAGGTTGCCGCCTCCATGCGGTGTTGCGTCGATCGATTGAGTCCGCAATCCAAGGCGGACATTCCTGATCAGCTCGTCCGGGCTGCACGAAACAGTTCCCTTATGCAATCAGCCGGCAGTCGCCGCACTGGCTTTTTGCTATTCTCGAGAGAAAAGAATCCTGTGCCCCAACACCTAGGAGGCCGCAAATGTGCAGGACATGTCATCTGCGCAGATGCGATGTGAGAGCACTGTGGATTGTTCTGTCCCTGTTCCCATCTGTCGCAGCACAGTCTCAACAACAGAACCCCTCCATAGCCGCAGCTAATTCGGCGGTCATCGAGGAAATCATCGTAACCGCGCAAAGGCGCGACAAATCGATTCAGGACGTGCCGATCTCGATGACCGTATTCGATCACGAAGACATTGAGGCGCTCAAGCTGATCAATATCGCCGAGGTCGCGAGATACACGCCCAACGTGGAATGGGACCGGTCTTTTCTCGGCGCGGCTAATTTCTCCGCGATTTTTGTTCGCGGTGTCGGACAGCCGGGCGGCTTTTTCGAGTCAACTGCGGATCCCGCGGTCGGCGTCTACCTCGACGGTGTGTACATTGGCCGCGCTCTCGGCAGCGTGCTCGACGTGCACGATGTGGCGCAAGTCGAGGTCTTGCGCGGTCCGCAGGGCACTCTGTTCGGACGCAATACGACGGGCGGTGCAGTCACGATCGCCACGACGAAGCCTGCGGACGAATTCACGGGCTGGGGCGATGTCACGTTGGGCAGCGACAGCCGGCTCGACGCGCGATTGGTGCTCAACGTTCCAATCTCGGATCAATTGCTCGCGCGTCTCTCGGGCTTGAGTCTCAACCAGGACGGCTACGGCAGCAGTCTCCAGGACGGCACCGAATACGGCGATATTGACTCCGATGCCACACGCGCAGCGCTGCGCTGGCTGCCAGGCGACGATATTACGGTCGACCTTACATTGGACAGGAGTCGCAGCCGACAGGGCCCGCCCGTCAACACACTGGTATTTGCCGAAGTACCACCGACGTCGTTAACAAGTCTCTACAACTTCTTCGTGGCACCCGGCAACTCCGTGGCTGGCTTCGGCGACGGCATCCCGTGGGATGCGAGATTCCTGACGCCGGGAAATTTCACCAATTATGCGACCGGTGCGTCGCGGTCCGAAATCGACACACGAGGGTTGGCTGCAACGGTGCTATGGCGCCCTGGCGACCTCACGTTTACGTCCATCACCAGTTTTCGCGAGCTGGAAAGCGCATGGGGGCTGGATGTCGACCTGTCGCCACTGACGATCCTTGAAGACGAGGTTTTCACCGATCAGGATCAGTTCAGTCAGGAGTTCACCCTGCGCGGGATCGTCGGACCGCTGGACTGGCTGGTCGGCCTTTACTATTTTGAAGAAGAGGCTTCGGGTAGCACCAATGTGTTAATCGTTCCCGAGGTTGCCGACGTGGAGTTCGACCCGGACTTTGGTGTGCCGAACCCTGTGTTTGGCGTGCCGTTTTCGGATATCGGCCCGTTTCCTTCGGGGCGCGCCGAGAGTATCGCTGTTTTTTCCCACGTGGTGTACGAATTTAGTAATCGCCTGAGTGGAATTGCGGGCTTACGCTATACGAGCGAAAACAAAAAAGCGATTGATGACGGCAGCGGAATCATCTTGAGTGGCCAAACGGACGACACATTTACCGATCTGTCGCCGACAATCGGCATCCAATATTTCATCGATCCTGGCCTGCATCTGTACGCCAGCGCATCGCAGGGATTCAAGAGCGGTGGGTTCAATACAATCGTGGCGCTTCCCCGGGATGAGTTTCTGCCTTTCGAGCAAGAGGAGATCACCGCTTACGAACTCGGCTTCAAGATGAGCCGTGAGCGATTCAGCCTGGCTGCAGCGACCTTTTTCAACGACTACGAGGAAATCCAGGTCCCCGTCATAGACAACGTCGTGCCGCAGATCCGCAACGCAGCCGAGGCCGAGATTTACGGCGCCGAGCTCGAACTCGTTGCAGCATTGACGAATGAGTTGACCTTTCAGGCGGGTATAGGCTATCTGGATGCCGAGTACAAACAGCTCAATGAGGCGAGTCTCCAGGACCTGATTGTCCCGATCACCCTCGACTCGAAGTTTCCCAACGCGCCGAAGTGGTCGGTCAACCTGAGTTTCGACTGGTCGTCCGATCTGGGCACACTGGGCCGACTGCGTCTTCGTGGCGACTATTCCTGGCGGGATGAGACGTTTAAAGACGCAATCAATACCCCTGAATTGCTCCAGGGGGCATACGGGCTGCTGTTTGCCGCTGCCAGTCTGGACACCAACGACGGGCGCTGGCAGTTTACCCTGTTCGGTGACAACCTCACGGATGAGAGCTACCTGCTTGCCGGCGGTGCCAATAAGCCGGATTTCGGGCTTGTGGTGGCTACTTTCGCGCGCCCGAGGACCTGGGGTTTGAACGCCCGCTACAACTTCGGGCAGATATCGAATTAGTGAGCGATTGCTCCGTTCGCGTGGTTGATCATATTCTGTATGGTTTCGCGCTCGATCGCGAACACCGCGTTCTTTCTATCAAGAATAACCTGGTATCGAGGGTTATCGCGAAGCGGCGCGGCGATTTCTCCTTCGTAAACCATCCACCAACTCCACGGGAACGGCACGTCCATCAGGTTGGCTCGCAGTCTGAGGAGAGACTCATCCCTGCCTGGGTCAAGTATTGTGTCCAGTATGTCCATTGCATTCTCGTAATCACCGGCAAAGACAGACATTTGAAAACCCCATGCATATTGATGAAAAGTACTGGATGCGTCGAAGAATGCCTGACCATTTCTTAGCAACTCAGTCGCGAAACTGTCGTTTCCGGCGGCGCGATAGGCGGGCGCATGCGGAACCTTTTGTATGAATTCAATGAGGTTATCGACGGAAGCGTTGTCCATGTCGAGCACTGAACTCCCGTAGTGTCTTGACCAAATAGATATCGCTTCAATGAACTCGCCTGCCCTATCGGTCTGCAGGGCCATGTTATGTCCCATCGAGAACATAACCGATGGGGTGAGGAGACTCGGCTGTACACCGTTTCGCAGTGCAGTCAAGACGGCTTCAGTCGCTTGATTCAAGTGTCCGCGGCGTCCCATCAATGCAATGTTGCCTTCGATCACTATCGGCGACGCCGGGCCCTTCGTCTCCGCACTTTCGAGCGATGATTGTGCTTCGTCGAGAAGCCCCACCGAAGCGAGAATCATTGCCGAGAACACGGCATAGTCCGCAGTCTTCGGATCCTTTTCCTCCGCAATTTGAAAATACCGATACGCCTCGGCCAGCCGGTTTTGAACGAGCATGACCTCCGCGGCCCGGGCCCAGCCGGCCGGATTTTCGGGAAACACTCGCCTGAGCGTCTCGGCGTGCACGAATCGGCCGTGCCGTGCGGCAGCTTCGAGCAGCCTCGGCGACAATGGATCGACCTGCAACGCTTGTTCCAAAGCTGCAAGGGCCTCTTCCGGCCGGTCGTTGTACGTCAGGACGTGTGCGTAATTGGCGAGAATTTCTGGATCCCGTGGGGAATTCTCGAGAGCGCGTATGAACAGTCGTTCGGCCTGTCCCGATCCAGTGGGTATGTGGCGACTCCAGTCAGTAAAAGCGAGCGACGCCAAAGCACGTGCCGATCCTGGCTCGCGCTCGAGAATCTCGTTGGCAACAGCCTCCGTTCGTTCCCGCCACTCGGGAAAGGTGATCATCCCTCTGCCGGTCATCGCGAGAAATGCGCGGAGTATTCCCTGTCTGGCGAGGTTAAAGTCTTCATCGAGATCGAGGGCGTCTTTGAACAAGCGCTCTGCCTGAAGTATCGATTCGCGATTACCGACGTCGAGTTGACGTTCGCCCTGGTAATACACGTCCAACGCCGCGACATTGCCGGTCGAAAGACTGGATGCTGCCGGTGGTGTTGACGTATCGAGCAGCTTGTCCTTCAGTTCGTTGACCACTTCGGCGGCAATCTCATCCTGAATCGCAAATATGTCTTCAAAATCGCGATCGAATTCGTCGGACCAAAGGTGATAGCCATCACTGGCGCGAATCAGCTGAGCTGTGACCCGAACAGTATCGCCGGCACGTCGTACACTGCCCTCGAGAAGATGCGCCACGCGCAACGCTTTGCCGATTTCAGCCGCGTCTCCGGTCTTGCCCTTGAAGTGAAACGATGATGTCCGTGCGGCAACCTTCAGGCCCGCGACCTGCGTCAACAGATTCATCAGTGATTCAGACAGACCATCCGAGAAATATCCCTGTTCGGGATCGTCGCTCACGTTCACAAAGGGCAGCACGGCTATGGACGCAGGGTCGACGGTCTGCATCCAGTCTGCATCCGATTGCGGTTGCTGCGTGTCCGAGATCTCCCAGAGCGAGCCGGCGATGATCCCGATCGCGACGACGCCCAGCGCGACGATACTGAGCCCGATATATGCCCACGTGGACCTGAACACCCCGATTGCTGGCCGGGCATCCTCGTCGCTGGGCTCGGTTTTTGCGCCGTGGATCGGCCGGATCACACTGACAAGTCGGTAGCCCCGCTTCGGAATGGTCTCTATGTACTTCGGATCGCCGCGATTATCCTGAAGTGCCTGTCGCAACTTACCGATCGCTTTTGAAAGCGATTCGTCGGCAGCCACCTGCCCACTCCAGACAGCATCGAGCAACTTCTCGCGGGTGACCAGTTCATGGGCATGCTCGGCGAGACAGACGAAAACATCCATCACCTTCGGTTCTAGGTGACGGACCTCGCCATCCGGTCCGGTAACAGCCCCCCTTAGTGGATCAACTTCGAAGGGGCCTAGCCGGAAAGCTTTTCGGAGATCGGCAGACATTGCTGCAGCACTTGTCGCCTCCTTGTTGTTCGCTCAAAACAGACACTTGCATTATCCCACGCGATCCGTCGGTTTTTCGTCGGAAAAAAAGTGGCTTCCTTTCAGGATCTTACAGTGGCTTTCGTTCAATAATTGCCGCCATCACCCCGCTGGCGAATTGCCGGCAGCGAAAAATATCCTGCCCATCGGGAGGCCCCACTATGCGCAAAATCTTCTTAACTTCTGTTGCAGTTCTGATTGCTGGATGTTCGTCAATAAATAACGGCTCACTCATGCTCACCGAGGCACAGGAAGCGCAAAGGAATCCGGCTTTGTTGAATTGTGGTGTGCGTACTATGCCCGTATGTAGAAAAGAGGGAGGACGTGCCAGCAAAAAGTATTCGATGTGTGAATGCAAACGACTGTAAGCGAAGCTTGGCATATGTGCACAAGTTGCCGAGCGCTTGGTTATGTGTCCCGGTCGATCATTTGTTGGTGTCGGCTTTTATTCACAATTTAGGGGACTCGTCCTGATTCTCGATTTACCTGAATTCTTTCGTATGGCTGGCGAAGTCCGCTTCGGCCGTTTTCCGTCCTTCGCCGCGTCGCCATCTTGGGTGATTGAACGTCCATTATTGAATGCGGATTCAACCGGACGACGCAACACATTCGGCAAATTTTTCTGCTGGTGAATAGTATCCCAGAGTTTTTCTCGGTCGTTTATTGAGTTCGGCGAACGTCGGGCGGACGCGTATTTTGAGTCACTGGAAGATCGCCTGCAGCAGTTGGCCGAGAAGCCGCAATTGGGCATGGACGTAACATTGCTACGGCGAAGAAACCTTCGATTCGTACACCAAAGGCGTTCCATCTATTACAGGAAGTCAAAATCGGGGATCCTCGTCGTCCGGATGCTTGGCCCGGGAATGTCGGCGGATCTGCGACTTCCAGATTGATGGGCAAGAATCGAAAACGTCAGTCCAGATCGGTTATGCGCATAGCGGATCCGCCCGCTGCAGAATCACACCGATATCGAGCCCTCTCGGCAGCGTGCCGTAGTTGCGCTCCCCCTGTCCGGCAAGTCGCGAAGAGATAAAGGCATCGGACACGGCGGAACAGCCGGCACGCACGAGCAGGCTGGCCTGCATGGTCAGGGCAAGCTGGTCGACCAGGAAACGGGCGCGATACTCGGCATCTTCCAGGTTGGACATCGAATCCTTGAGCGCGACTACGGCCCGGTCCAGTACCGGGCTGGCACGCTCCGTCAGCGCGAGTTCGCCGAACCAGGCATCCAGAACTTCCGGGGCCTTCTTTAGCGCCCGAAGCATGTCAAGGGCCTGGATGTTGCCCGAGCCTTCCCAGATGGCATTGACGGGCGCGTCGCGGTACAGGCGGGCCAGAATGTAATCCTCCGTTACCGCGTTGCCACCCAGGCATTCCATGGCCTCATAGGCATGAGATGGTGTGCGTTTGCAGATCCAGTACTTGCCCGTGGGCAGACCCAGTCGCAACAGCAGCGAATCATGCTCTGAGTCGGAACCTGCCTGGCTGTTGTCGAGCGCTTCGGCCATCCGCAGGGTCATCGCCAGCGATCCTTCCAGCTCGAGCTGCAAATCGGCCAGGACGTTGCGCATCAGCGGCTGGTCGATCAGCGGCTTGCCGAATGCGGCCCGCTCGCGTGCGTGATTGACCGCCTGGGCCACCGCCTGTCGCTGACCGGCGCTGGAGCCGATCATGCAGTCGTAACGGGTCATCGCCACCATCTCGATGATAGATGCAACGCCGCGACCTTCTTCACCCACCATCCACCCCAGGGCGCCGTGCAGTTCGATTTCCGCGGAGGCGTTCGATACGTTGCCCATTTTGTTCTTGAGGCGCTGTACGTGAATCTGGTTCTTGCTGCCGTCCGGCCTCCATCGCGGCACCAGGAAACAACTGAGACCGCCGTCCGCCTGCGCCAGAGCGAGAAAGGCATCGCACATCGGAGCCGACGTGAACCATTTGTGGCCGACGAGTTGATAGGGCTCACCGGGACCGTGCGCAGCTATGGACACCGCCCGTGTCGTGTTACTACGTACATCCGAGCCGCCCTGTTTTTCGGTCATTGCCATGCCGATGGTGACCGCCTTTTTCTCGGTATGCGGCACGTTGCGCGGATCATAGGCACAGGCCAGGACCTTCGGCAGCCATTCATCGGCGATTGCCTTGGTCAACTTCAGAGTCGGCACGGATGCAAACGTCATGGTCAGCGGGCAGCCGTGGCCGGCTTCAACCTGGGCCTGCAGGTAATACTGGCCGGCCCGCGCGACCTGGGCACCCGGACCCGGGCTCGACCAGGGGTTGGCGTGCAGTCCTGATTCGAGGCCCAGCTTCATGAGCTGGTGGTAGGCGTCGTGGTATCTCACCTGGTCGATGCGATAGCCCTGCCGGTCGTGAGAGTCGAACTCGGGTTTGAATTGGTTCGCCAGGAAGCCCCACTCGATGACTTCGATGCTTCCCGTTCGTGCACCATGCGCGCGAAGGGCATCATCGGCCCAGCCGGCGCCGTGGCGAAGCACGGCATCTCGCAGCGCCACATCGCCTTCGTAAGCGTTGTAGTCCAAAAGCGGCGACGATTGATTGAATACCTCGTGGGTCGCGCCCGACTGGATCTCGTCGAGCGACAGGCTGCTGCGTTTCATGATTTCGTTCTCGCCAGAATCCGCGGTCGGCTCGTCCTCACCGGAATGCGCATTATATCGGGCGTGGTGCGCGATGAATTTGACGGATCGCAATTACAGGCCGAAACCCGCGCCACACGGCGTCAGATCCGATCTTCGCTGCCAAGGTTTCGAGCGCGGCTGATACGGAGAGCCTGGCGCGGAGCAACTACTGGACGACCTGCACCTGAAGGTACTTTGATCCTCGAAAACTGAGCGCGCTCAAGGCAAGGGGCGTGGTCGCACGGTAGTAGACGATGCTGTTGATGATCGCCTCACCGCTACGGCATGCGGGCAGCACGGAGGAGTGAGGCGCGAGATACCAGTCCTGCCTGTGTGCCGAACCCAGTGCCGTCAGTCGCGCACGGTCAAAGCAAGGCTCGATCATCGCGCCCGGCAACAACAGTTGCCGGCTCAAACCGAGCGACAACCAGGTTGCCGCATCGTGGCTCTCGGCGTCGACATCTCCTCGCCGGTATCCGAAATGCACCGCAGGTGCATCCCACTGCAACAGGAACTGTGCCTTCCAGCCCGCGAATCCGAGCGTATCCCCGCTGGTCAGTTGAGACCGGGCCGCGTCGATGATTGCGCGACCGGAGCGAAGCTCATCGATTCGCGGGAAGATCAGCAGCGACAGCCCGATCCACAGCGTGGCCATGACCGCAGCGTAGCCGCCTGCCGCCCGCTTTATCTGCGTCATCGCGACGATGAAGAGTCCCACCAGACCGATGGCGGCGACACGCAGCCAGACGTCCTCCGGTACCTGTGCACTGGCCAGCCATTCGCCCGAGATGAGCGGTTCCAGATGCGGGTGGACGCCGACTATGACAAGCGCGCCGACAAGAATGAGCGACAAGGCAAAAAGTACCCGCCTGGGACCCCTGGCGCGCACGATCCGTGATATGTGCGGCCCGGCGATCAGGGCCAGCGCCGGCAGTGCCGGGAAAATGTACAGGGAGCGCTTGCCCTCGCTCAGGGAAAAGAACAGCAGGACCAGGAGCACCCAGCCGCCGAGCAGCAGCGTATTGGGATCTCGCAGCTTCAGGTCCCGTTTCCAGGCCGGTATGAGCCACGGCAACAGGAAGGACAGCGGCATCCAGAGCCACGGAATCGCGTTGGTGAACAGATACCAGACAGGCTTTATGTGGCCCCAGGAATCCGCATAACGCGTCACGGTCTGGCGCAGCAGTATGTCGTCACGATACTGAACGAGCTCCGCCGGCGCCGTACCGGTTGTCGCGAGCAGCATCGGAACGAGCCAGATGGCGATTGCGGCAAGGAATGCAAGCGGCGCATAGAGCCACCTGGTTCCTCCCGTCATCCGGGTAACGGGCCAGCTACGATTCAGTGCAATGACATATGGAATGAGAATCAGAAACGGCAGAAATCCCACGCCTTTCGTGATGACCCCGATTCCCGCGGAAAAACCGGCGATTCCGTACCAGCGCCAGTCGGGACCGAGTAACAGGTGGCGGCAAAGTCCATACAGCGCGAGCGTCGTCCACAGACACAGCAGGCCGTCGATCTGTCCCGCTTTCATCTGCAGCGGAAACTGCATCACCGCGAGCAGGGTCGCGCCCGTCCAGATGGCGGTTTGCGGGTTCCACAGGCGCCGGGCGAGATCGGTAACGAGCCAGAGTACCGCCATCCCCGCAACGAGGGCCGGTAGCAGAATTGCCACGCGCACAGACCCGGTAATGGCCATCAGCGAGGCGACCACCCAGAAGAATATCGGCGGCTTGTCGGGGTAAATCACGCCGCCCACCCTGGGTATCAGCCAGTCGCCGCCCTCGAGCATGTCTCTGGCGATCAATGCGAACCGTGGCTCGTCCGCCGGCCACGGGTCCCGCAGCCCCAGGCCCGCCGCCAGGATGATCGCCGCGGCGAGCAACAACAGAACAAGCTGTCTGTTATAGCTGCTGGTCATGTCGCCTGAGCGTGTTCGTGCAGGCGCAGCCAGACGTTACGAAGATATATGAAGGCACCCGTCGACTGGCCTACGATGAAGACCGGGTCCCGCAGGTGAACGGCGTACATGAACAGTATCAAACCGCCGCAGAGGCTCAGGTACCAGAACGCCATCGGTATCACGCTGCGCCTGGCTCGTTCGCTTGCCAGCCATTGCACGAGGAAGCGCGAAAAGAAACACGCCTGCCCCATGAATCCAATTGCCAGCCAGAAGATCTTCGGGTTCATTGCCTATATCCGTCGTCGTTTAAGCCACATCACGCCGAGCAGGTCGACGATGCCGACCCACAAACGGTTGCTGACGCCGTACTTGGACTTTCCGTAGCGGCGTTGCCGGTGGTTCACCGGTAACGCCTGAATCGAGGCGCCGTGGCGTTGCACCAGCGCAGGCAGGAACCGGTGCATATGATCGAACGCCGGCAGCTCGAGGAATTCGTCTCGGTAAAATACCTTGAGACCGCAACCTGTATCCCGGACACCGTCTCCGAGCATGCCGGAGCGGACGCCATTGGCGATTCGGGACGATACTCTTCTTATCCAGCTGTCGCGTCGCTTTCGGCGTTCGCCGACAACCATGGAGACTTTCGAGGCGATGGTCAGAGCGGCATACAGAGCCGGGATATCAGCCGGATCGTTCTGGCCGTCGCCATCCAGCACGGCAACAACGGGAGCATTCGCGGCCTTGACCCCCGTTCTTATCGCCGCACTCTGACCCCGGTTATTTTCATGACTTTGCACCCGGAGCCTCTCATGGACCCGGGTGAGACGGACGAGCTCCTCGCTCGTGCCGTCGGTACTGCCGTCATCGACGACGATGATCTCGAACGGAAGCCGTTTGGATAAAGCGCACTCTATCTCCTCGATCAGCGGCTGAATGTTGGCGCTCTCGTTGAAGACCGGAATGACAACGCTTAACTGAAGCATCTGACTGTTCACCATGCTGCGGGCTAGTGCACGCCGGCGAAACCGCTCAAGGCGGAAACCTTGGGCACGGCATCTTCCACCGGCGGGATTTCGGCAATCAGGTTGGTTGCCGCCTGCTCCGCCACGAATCCGAAATTGACCGGTCTCTCGCGACCGGTATCGTAGGCATAATCGATCTCATCGCTGCCTTCCCAGGCGATCGTGCCGGTCTGGCTGTCCCAGATTTGCAGGGACAGGCGAATGCTCGCCAGCTTGGTGTCGAACAGGCGAATTCCGGCGACACTCACACGCCGGTTGGAGCTTTGAGAAAACTCCGCCAGACCGAGCAGGCCGAGGTAGCGTGCACCGCTAACCTCCCCTACCTGCCGAAGCGTGTTTTTCTCGAGTATGCCGGTCGCCTGATAGTCGTCCACCATGATCTTGTATTCGTCGGACAGTTCCGCCTGGTTGACCGACGACAGCACCTCCGCGAGTCGCACGACATGAAGGTCCTGGCGCCGCGCTGCGACCGCGTCCGCGAACGCCAGCGCGAGCGCGACACGATCGGCCTCCTGTCCGGTGGCCGATACCGGAGTGAGAAATCCCAGTCCCTGGTCCCGAAAGGCTATCGGGTCCAGGGAAAAGTCGACCGAGTCGGTATTGGTCGATAACTGGGCCGTGCCGGCACAGCCGCCCAGGAGGATCCACAAAAAAAGCAGTCTGACGGGGTTGACGGGCATGCATTCCTCCTCGTTGCGGGTTCAGGTTAGAGGCGACGATAGAGAAAATCCTTCGGCACGGCCGCCGCTACATTATGGCAACAGCAACGGCGATTCCGGTGCCGATGGCAAGCTGCGGCCCGGCTCAGGACCGGGGTCGAAACACGTCGAGATTCGTTTTATAAGTTTTTGATTTTATGTTGAAAAGACCGAGCAGGCTGTGTGAGATATTGTCGTGTGACAAACCAGCGTCCGATTTTGACGTCAACAGCGCGCGACTGAGATGATGGCTTGACGACATTCCTGCCGACATCCAGAAGATCATCGGTACATTGATCTGTGATTCCGGCGCAAGGGAGTAAGGCAGGCCGTGCAGGTACACGCCGTTTTCCCCCAGCGATTCCCCGTGATCGGACGCATACAGCAGGAAAGAATCGAATTTCTCCTCATTTTGACGCAAATACCCGATTGTTTCGTTCAACACGAAATCCGTATACACGATTGTATTGTCGTAGGCGTTGGCCACTTCCTTGTCACTGCAGTCCTGCGGTGAGTTCGTTTCGCAATACGGCCTGAAAACGGCGAAGGAATCGGGGAAACGTTTATGGTACGCGGGACCGTGGCTGCCGATGGTATGCAGAACGATCAGTACGTCGGAGGTCGTATCGAAGACGTATTCGTCCAGCAAGGCGAGCATGTCTTCGTCATACACCGGGCCGCCATCGCCGCGCGGAAATTCGCGATCCGACGACGGCCCGATATCCAGGTGTTCGACGCGGGTACAAACGGCTTTGCACCCGGAATTATCGTCAATCCATACGACATGGACACCGGCATGGCTGATAAGATCCAGCACATTGGACTCGTTGGCTGCAATGTCGGGCGAAAAGTCCCGTCTGTCGCGTAGCGAAAACATGCAGGGCACCGACCAGGCCGTTGACGTACCGCAGGCAGACACGTTCCTGAAGCTGACGACCCCGGCCCGTTCGAGGAGCGGGTTGGTCTTTTTGGGATATCCGTTCAGCGAGAAATGATCAGATCGTGCGGTCTCGCCGACGACTACGATGCCGACCGTTCTCCTGCCGTCCGACTTCGCCTGCATTGCGTCGGCATCAATCTCGCGAAACGGAATGCTGCTGTTTCGGCGGTTATGCCGGATATACTTTTCGAGCGACGAGACCGCATACGTCGGAGTCATGTACAACCGCAGATCGCGGTTTTCAGAATAGAAAAAGCTCGTATACTTCCAGTTGCTCAACGCAAGGAGCACCAGTACGGCAACGACAACGGAACCGCAGGCCGCTCGGGACAGGGCCTCCGGGAGAAGTCTCTTGCACCTGACCGGTGTCACGTAAATAAATACTGACGGCAGAAGGCCATTAAAGAAAAAGTATTGCAGGAATGCGGCGGACCCCAGCTCGATTGCTTCCTGAGCGTTTCGGTCCCTGAATGTTTCAACGATGTTTCGAATCATTTCCTCGTCAAAAACGACACCGAGCTCTTGTGTGAAATAGCCGAGAATTGACGCCAGCAGAACAAAGGCGATGAGAACCGGCTTCAACAGGCGGCCCATTCCGGCGACCAGAAAAAACAGGTATTGAACACCGACCAGGAACAGCAATAGCGTGATGATGAATGCCGCCCCTTGGCCGGAAAGAGCGCCCATCCGATCCAGGACCGACTTCAAAAGTAGGCCATTGTTGCTCACTGAAATAAAGATCGCTGCGAGCAACGCGAGCTGCCATGCCGGAACCCCGCGCTCCCGAAACTCTGAAAACTTTGTCATGGTTCGATACGTGTCAAAAACCGGCACCTGCTCTGGCGCACCATGGCAACCCCGCCGACGCGGCCAGACGCAGTTGCTGTGAATTGGTAGTCAGTCAGATAGTTCTTGCGAAGAAATCCCTCGCAACACGATGACGTTTGCAGGTTCGACCGGTAGCCGCGGAAAACGCCGTGCTTGATTCACATTGAACGGGAAGCGCAGAATGCCCTGGTCTCTTTCTTATCGACGTGTTTGCAAGGATCGTTCGCCAATCGCAGGGAGCGCGGCTGACGGCTGACGTCAATGGGGGTCTCCCGGATGATGGAATCCACACTCAACCTTACCGATCACTGGGCCGGCTATGCCGTCGTTTTTGTATTTGCTGTTGCCTATGCAACTGTCCTTTCAGAGGAATTTACAAATCTCAGAAAGTCCAAGCCGGTCTTGCTGGCGGCCGGAGTCATTTGGACGCTGCTTGCGCTGGTCTACGCGCAGAACGGACTGAGTGAGCCTGTAAAAACTGCGATTCGCGGCAGTCTCGTCGAATTCGCCGAGCTATTGCTCTTTCTGCTTACGGCCATGACCTACGTGAATGCAATGACCGAGAGAAACGTATTTGCCGCATTGCGCTCAACGCTGACGCAGCGACGCCTGAGCTACAAAAAGCTGTTTTGGGCCACCGGCACAATTGCATTTCTACTGTCGCCGGTCATCGATAACCTGACTACCTCACTCGTGCTGGCGGCGGTTGTCATGGCGCTCGGCGCGGAGAGACCGGCATTCATCGGCATCGCGTGTGTGAATATCGTCGTCGCCGCCAACGCCGGCGGTGCTTTCAGCCCCTTCGGGGACATAACGACATTGATGGTGTGGCAAAAAGGGCAGTTGGCATTTCAGGAATTCTTTAGTCTCGTCCTCCCGGCTGCGGTCAATTTCCTGGTACCAGCCCTTTTTCTCCAGTTCGCCGTGCCGAGCGGCATGCCGGGGGAAAGTGCATCTTCACCTCGGATGAAACGCGGCGCCAGGCGCATCATGGCATTGTTCGTCATTACGCTTGCGCTCACCGTCGGTCTCCACAATTTCCTGCACATACCACCATTT
Source organism: Woeseia sp. (assembly GCA_046756445.1). Taxonomy (GTDB): domain Bacteria; phylum Pseudomonadota; class Gammaproteobacteria; order Steroidobacterales; family Woeseiaceae; genus JACZWL01. The sequence goes on from JBHHWI010000015.1 coordinate 15,306, forward strand.
GTTGGAATGATGACTGGTCTCGCACTATTGCAGTTTTTCGGCTATTACCTGAAACGCAGCGATCCGGCCGGCAGTCAGGAAGAGATCGGAGATCTGCCGGCCTATGATGTATTCAGTTATATTGCACGGGCAGAGTGGGACACGCTGCTGTTTTTTTACGGCGTCATATTCTGCGTGTCCGGGCTCGGCTTTATCGGCTATCTCGACAGTGTCTCCGCAGCGCTATACGTAGGTTGGGGGCCAACTGTTGCCAATGTCTCCGTTGGCCTGATGTCCGCCATCATTGACAATATTCCGATGATGGTTGCAGTGCTGCAGATGGATCCATCGATGTCGGAAGGTCAGTGGCTGCTGGTGACCCTGACCGCTGGCGTCGGCGGCAGCCTGTTGAGTATTGGCTCCGCCGCCGGCGTCGCCCTGATGGGCCAGGCACGGGGATACTACACGTTTTTCGGCCATCTCAAATGGACGCCTGTCATCGCTCTCGGATACGCAGCAAGCATCATCGCACACCTCTGGGCGAATGCGCGGCTCTTTTGAGAACTCCAGGGGTGCCTGCGCGCCGTATCAGTTAATACGTTCGACGTGCTGATCGGCATGATCATCGCTGGTGTTCGCCCGATCGCCACGGCTTCGGCTAAACGCGATCACTGCCCCTTGCTCCGGTTTTTTTCGCTGTTCCGGCAGCATTTCGAATGATTTTTCGGCCCGGCGCATCCAATGGAGCACTAGAACGCGCAATCCTATCCAAAATCGGCGGTTCATTAGCGTGTGGAAGCGCCATTTCGCAAGCAGACGAGACTGGATGGTGCCGCACATGATTATCGAAAATCCCGATTTGGTGAGGACGCGAGAAACCTCGGACCTGCGCCTGCATCGGCTGCTCACATTGTTGCTGTTGTTGCCAGTCGCGGCGCCTGCCGATCCTGCGCCGGATTCCGCGAGTAGCACGACTGGCGGCATGCAGGCAGCAGCCTTGACTGGCGCTCTGCTCGAGTCGGAAGGTGCCGTTATTGGTGAAATCACGATCGACAACGGTGAAATCTTCGATCTGCGGATCCCGGAAGAAGACAAGTGGCTTTACCGGCTTGCGAATAAGATTCACGCAACGACCCGCACCGATGTCATCCGCCGGCAATTGTTGTTCAGGTCGGGCGACGAATATTCGTCCCGCGTACTGGAAGAATCGGAACGAATCCTCCGCGGGAATCGCTATATCCGGGATGCGGCAATTCAACCCGTCAGCATTGAGAATGGGATCGTCGATATAGACGTGCATACGACAGATACCTGGACCCTCGTGCCAAAACTTTCGTTCGGCCGACGGGGTGGTGCGAGCAGCGCTGCTCTCGGACTCCGCGAGATGAATTTGTTTGGCAGGGGAATTCAGTTCGGAGTAGTGCATAAATCGGATGTTGATCGCGATTCGTCGGCGATCGAATTCGTCGATCATCATATCGGTGACAGCTGGTACGGCATCGAAGCACTGTACTCGGTCAACAGCGATGGCCATACACATATTTTCAATATCGATAAGCCGTTCTTCTCATTGCAGGCTACCGGCGCCCGGGGCATGTCATATCTAGACAACGACAGGATCGACTCCCTCTGGGACCGCGGCGAGATCGTCGCCGACTTTCGTCACCGTACGCGCTCGCATGAAATTTATGCCGGGTGGTCAAAAGGACTGACAGCCGGCTGGACGCATCGCTACACTGCCGGCGTTGCCTACGATGAAAACCGGTTCTCGCCTGTCGACGGCAGTACTGCGCCGATGTCGATTGTGCCGGACGATCGAAAACTGGTGTATCCGTTTGTCGGGGTCGAATTCGTGCAGGACAGGTTCGAGCAAGCCGAGAATTTCGACCAGATCAAACGGGTTGAAGATCGATATCTGGGGACCACGCTCGGAGCGAGACTCGGCTATGCCAGCCCGGCATTCGGCTCCGACCGTGATGCCTGGTTGATCAGCGCCAAAGCCAAAACAGGGTTTGGGAGTTCCCTCGGCAGCTCGCTGTTGCTCGCCGGTGATCTCGGCGCCCGGTGGGAACGCGGCGGACTGCATAACTTTAGCTTCAGTACGAGCGCAAAGTATTACAAGCGGCAATCAGAAAGACGGCTTTTCTACGCCAGCCTGGCTGGTACCTACGGGCACAATCTGGACGTCGATAACCAACTGTATCTGGGTGGAGACAATGGACTGCGCGGCTATCCACTACGCTACCAGGGCGGCGACAAGAGCGCATTATTGACCGTAGAACAGCGCTTTTTTACCGATTGGTATCCGTTTCGATTGTTCCGGGTAGGCGCTGCTGTGTTTTTCGACGCCGGGCGCACCTGGGGAAGCACTCCCGTCAGCTCCGGCAATTTCGGCATACAAAAAGACGTCGGGTTCGGACTGCGCCTCGGCAACTCACGGGCAGGTTTCTACGACATGATTCACGTCGACCTGGCCTTTCCTCTGGATAGTGACGGCAGCATCGACAAAGTCCAGTTCGTGATCGAAACCAAGCGCGGCTTTTAGGATCGGCCGCTAACAATACATGCAGGCTAATTGCGATCCGGTAACGAACAGTTCATGTCCGACTTCAGTGCCCCCTCACCGTACTCACGGATTGCCTCGATAATGCTCCCGCATTCGAGGTCGGGGTTGCCGGAGATGTTCAGTACTTCGATATCACCGAGCGCGAGCACATCGCTCAGGCTACGGATGCCGGTTTGATCCAGATTCAGTCGTTGCAGCCGGACAAGCTGGGAGATTTGCGACGTTGACTGCAGCGCATTATTGGCGAGATCGAGCTCTTCCAGCTTGTACAGGGACCCGAGCCCTCCGAGTGATGCGAGTCTGTTGTTATCCAGGTAAAGGTGACGAAGCTCCGAGAGCGTGCCGATATCGGACAGGTCGTCGATCAGGTTGCCGCCGGCGTCGAGTGTGACCAGTTCCGACAAATGCAGAATCGGGTCGATGTCAGCAATCCGATTGTTTCGGACATTCAGCTCCCGGACACTTTCGATCGACCGGATGGCCTCGAGGTCGGAGATTTGATTGTGGGCGACCGATAGGCTGTTCAACACGAGATACCGCTGTGCGCCTGCCCAGTCCAGAGATTCCAGGCGGTTGTAGTTGAGTTCAACTCGTTCGAGTGTCGGTGCCGCATCGAAGGCGGGCAGTCGTTTGATTCTGTTATGACTGAGATCCACGATCGCGAGGCGCGGCAGACGGGCCAGGGCTGAAACGTCGTTAATGCGGTTGAAGGCAAGATTGACATCCGTCAACTCCGCAAGGTGCTCGATCCCCGTCAGCTCTTCGATACCATCGCCGGACGGGTTGTTGCACCTCAGGTTCGAGACCTGACCGATGGTGGTCCAGCCGTTGACCTGGGCGGTCTGCCTCACGCATCTCTCCAGGGCGGCATCGGCGAACCGGACCTCGGAAATCGTCTTGTAAACGTCGAGCTGTGCCTGATCAAGGCGAAAAAGCAAAGCCAGCACCACGATTACCAGCAGCAGAACAGCGACCACTTTGGTGTACGATCGCGATGCGGCATCGGCCGGCGGCTCGATGTGACCGAAAGTCGCCAACCTCGGCTCGTTGTCTTTTTCGCTATTGTCCGACATGTTGGTTCCCGAGCGCCCGGCTATCATGCAGCTGCCGCGAACGATACCAGAGTGCGGCTACGATTTGGCGCATCGCGCACGGCATTCGGACACTCGAATTAGTTTTCCGGGCGGCGTTCAAATCAGTTTCGCCAAAACGCCGGCGTCAACAAAATCAGCACCGTAAAAATCTCCAAGCGCCCGAGCAACATCGCAACGCAGATTATCCATTTCGATGCATTTGTCAGTGACGCGAAATTGAATGCCGGACCAATTGTGTCACCAATTCCCGGCCCGACATTCGCCGTAGCGGTTGCGGCCGCGCTGAAACTCGTGACGAAGTCATTGCCTGCCGCGGCAAGAAAGATTGCAACAATGCCGACGGTACTGGCAAATGCAAGCGAAAACGCCATTACGGACGCTACTATGTCATCTGTAAGTGGCCGACCGTGTATCACACGCGAGAACGCCGCATTAGGATGCAGCAGCCGTTGAATCGTTTCGCGAAACATGACAAAGGCAATCTTGAATCGAAATATTTTTATCCCACCACTCGTCGATCCGGAGCAGCCGCCGACAAATGTCAGAAAAAAGAATACGATAATTGCGAAAGTGCCCCAGCCAGTGTAATCCGCACTGACATATCCCGTCGTCGTGCCGATTGAAATCACGCTGAATATCGCTTCACGAAATGCCGCGGCAGTGTCGAGTTGGTTGGTCATTGTCAGCCAAACGACTAACAACACAATGACAGCAGCGTACGAACTCAGCATGCTGTGGACCTGACTATCGCGCCAAAAGGTTCCAATACGTCCGGACAGAATGGGCAAATACAACATGAATGGGACTGCGGCAATCAACATGAATACAATTGCAACCGATTCGATCCTGTCTGATTGGAAATAGGAAATCGAACTGTCGTGGGTAGAAAATCCCCCGGTGGACACCGTCGTCATGGCATGATTAATTGCATCGAATATCGACATGCCGGCAAGTCGGTAAGAGGCAATACATGCAACAGAGACCAGAATGTAGACGATAAGGAGCTGTATCAGTATGCGCCTCGTGTGCGGAAGCGTCTTCTCGGATAAATCCGAAGATTCGGACTGAAATAGCCGCATGCCGCCGATTCGAAGAAACGGCAGGACGGCGGCGCCAAGCGCAATGATGCCGAGCCCCCCGACCCATTGCATCATCGAGCGCCATAGCAGGATATCCCTGGGCAGCGAGTCGAGGCCGGTCAGCACGGTGGCCCCCGTCGTCGTGACCCCGGATGCGCTCTCGAATATCGCATCCGTGAAGCTGCCGACAGTGTGGGAGAAAATAAAAGGCAGGCCACCGAATATGCAAACCATCACCCAGGACAGAGTGGTCAGCAGAAACACCTCGCGAACTCGAAGCCGCAGATTCCCTGCGCGCCTGGACAATATAAGAGCGACGGCGGTTACACAAGTCACAGCCTCGCTCATCAGAAACGCCTTCAAATCCGGAGAATCGATATACCAGGCGAGTGCGCACGGAGCCAACATCAACACTGCGAGGCCGAGCAGAATCGGCCCTAACAGAAATCGCACGGTAGAGAAGGCAATCAATGGTTTTCCAGGCACTGAATCTCAACACTGGCTGATCCTCGGAGTAAGCCAAGTTGCAGCCGAAGCGTCACCATCCAGTCTACGCTACGGCCAGGCATAATGGCAGAGAACTTCTGGATGTATCGTGCCCGTAAGGATGGTGTCACCGTCAGTCGACCAGCCGTTCGACTGGAAAAATCAATCCGCTGGAGACAGGGGCCTGCAATTATTCCCGGAATCCCTGCGCAAGCGGGTTGAATTTTATCCGGGTGCTAAACGCCACCCGAAACGCGACAGAACAGTTTCTTACCGTACGCGTCCGCCGCGGCGGAGCAGAACACGGCAGATGGCGACACCGCCGAGAATCAGTATGGCCATCAGCGGCATGTGATGCAGGGAAAAAAGATGATGTCCGATTTGGGCAAACAGGCTTTCGTCGCCGGACAGCGTGTGGGCGCCTGCAACTTCTGCGAGTGCCGAAACCAGATAAAGGCCGATCATCGGTCGCATGATTACTTTTCCTGTGCTATCGAATTTTGACATTGACGAGTTCCTTGCCGTTCGGGTCGGTAACGTGGACCGCGCAGGCGATACACGGGTCGAAGCTGTGGATGGTCCGCAGGATTTCGACCGGCTGCTTGGTATCGTGCAGCTGATGCCCCACCAGCGCGGCCTCGTAGGGGCCCGGCTGACCGGCGGCATCGCGAGGGCCGGCATTCCAGGTGCTCGGGACCACCGCCTGGTAATTCGCGATCTTTCCGTCTTCAATGACGATCCAGTGTGCCAGCGCTCCGCGCGGCGCCTCGGTGAACCCGACGCCTTCCGCCTTGCGCGGCCAGGTGGACGGTTCCCACAACACCTCGTTGAACGTCCGCGTGTCGCCTGCCCTGATATTGTCGACCAGGCTGTCATACCACGCCTGCATGTTGTCTGCGACCACCTTGGTCTCGAGCGTTCTCGCAGCGGTCCGGCCGAGCGTGGAAAACAGTGCGTCGACCGGCACATCGAGCGTCTGCAACGTGTAATTCACGAGCTCCTGCGTCGGTTCATGGCCGGAGGCGTACAACATGAGCACGCGCGCCAGCGGCCCGACCTCCATGACGTTGCCTTTCCAGCGCGGAGACTTGAGCCACGAATAGCTGTTGCCGACGTCCAGATGATCATAGGGCGGGGCCGGCCCGTCATAATTCAGCGTGGTCTCTCCCTTGTAAGGGTGCAAGCCCTCGTCCTTGCCGCCCGAATAGTCATACCAGGAATGGGCTATCTGCTCGGTCACCTCCTCGTCGGCCTCGAGATCGACTTCGTGAATGGTCGTGAGATCACGATTCAGGATGGCGCCTCTCGGGAACAGGTACGAGGTCAGGTCACGGACATCGGTTGCCGGAAAGTCGCCGTAGGTAAGGAAATTCCCCACCCCTTCGCCCTGTGCGCCCCAGTCCTTGTAAAAGCCGGCGACCGCGAGGGTGTCCGGTACGTAGACCTGATCCACGAAGTCACGCATCTGGGTGATGATGCTCTGCACGGTCGCAAGCCGGGCGGAGTTGATTGCCGAATCGGAATCGAGATCGATTGCGCAGGGTACGCCACCGACCAGGAAATTCGGATGCGGGTTCTTGCCGCCGAATATCGTGTGCAGTCTCGCAACGTCGCGTTGCCAGGTCAGCGCCTCCAGGTAATGCGCGACCGCCATCAGGTTCGCTTCGGGCGGCAGCTTGTACGCTGGATGCCCCCAGTATGCCTTTGCAAAAATACCGAGCTGGCCGGCCTCGACGAAACCTTTCACCTTGGCCTGCATGTCGGCGAAATAACCCGGCGAGCTCTTGGGATACTTGCTGATGCTTTGTGCCAACTGCGAAGTTGCCTGTGGATCGGCCTGGAGCGCCGATACGACGTCGACCCAGTCCAGCGCGTGCAAATGGTAAAAATGCATTACGTGATCGTGGATATACTGCGCGCCGATCATCAGATTGCGTATCACCTGCGCGTTCCCGGGGATTTCATAATCGAGCGCATTCTCAACGGCCCGCACCGACGCAATGCCGTGGACCAGTGTGCACACGCCGCAAAAGCGCTGCGTGAATGCCCAGGCATCACGCGGATCTCTGCCGCGCAGGATGATTTCAATGCCCCGGACCATGGTGCCCGAGGACCAGGCCTCGGCAATTCGGTCGCCATCCATCTGCGCCTCGATACGCAGATGACCCTCGATTCTGGTTATCGGATCTACAACAACGCGATTATTCATTTCATTACCTGCCTGTTGCCGTTATCTATTCAGCCAAATTGGCTGCCACTATCTCTACGAGACTTTCAACCGGTTTGCGCCAACCGGAATTTTCTGCGCCGATCATCAGATTGATCCTGCAGTTGGCGCATGACGTGACGACCGAATCCGCTCCGGTCTCGTCGAACTCTCTCCTCTTGATGTCGAATGCTTTCTGGCGCAGCGGCGCCGAATGTCTGATGACGTAATCGCCGCAGCCTCCTCCGCAGCAGTAATTCTCGCGGCCGTTCGAGTCCGCTTCGCGGAAGTCCAGGCCCAGCGCCTTGAGCAGTTGCCTCGGCTGTTCGATGACGCCACCATGCCGCCCGAGCCGGCAGGGGTCATGGTAGGTAACAGAGCCGTTCGCAGCGGATTTCAGTTTGAGCCGACCTGCATCGAGTTCGCGGGCGACGAACTCCGATATCGCGAGTACCTCGAACGGTAGTGGTTCATCAAGCTGATTGGCGCCCTCCCAGCGCAATGCCTGATAGGCGTGCCCGGACTCCGGGAGAACGACCGTGCTGGCGCCGCAGGCCTTCGCAAGTTCGACGATCTCTGCGGTCGATTTCTTCTGCGCGGCCCTGTCGCCCGATATGAGGCCCAGGTTGGCGGCCTCGAAACCCCGGCTGGGTAATGTCCAGTCGACGCCCAGCCGATTCATGATTCTGGCCGTTGCCGCAAGGGCGTCCGAAAACAGCAACACTTCGACGGCCGTCGTCAGCACCAGCACCTCGGCCTGATCCTTATCCAACGGAACTTCTATCCCCTGTCCGCGCAGCCTGTCTATGGTCTCGCGCAGACTGTCCGTATCGACGCCAAACACGCTTCCGTTGTCGCGCTGCTCGTCTCTCAGCGCCTGTAGTTCGGCGGGAACCAGCCCGGCATTCGCAAGGCCCTCGCGCATGAGTTTGATCAGCGACGACAGACTGATGCCGGTCGGGCACATCATGTCGCAGCGTCCACAACCGGTGCAGCTTTCGTAGACGAGTTCCTGCCATGCTGCGAGATCCTCGGCCGTGATATCGCGTATAAACGGCCTGAACAGCCAGCGCATCGGGCTCAGTTCACGACGATACACTCGCTGTAGCGGCTTGATCTTATGGACCGGCGAATATTTTTCATCCTGCGTCGCTTCATAATAGTGACAGGCCTCGGTGCACATGCCGCAGTGAACACAGGATTCGAGGTCGACCACCATATTCGAATCAAGATTGGCAAGAAACGTCTGCTTGGCTCGACTGACCCGCTCGGGACCGGAGAGTCCGTCGTCCGGCGAATCGGTGCGGAGTGTTTCCAGGGACTTTCGAAAATCGCGGAACGCTGTGTTATCGACGCTCATGCCTTGACTCCTCGACGCCCGTAGGACGCTCCCGCCTTGAACCGTGACGGAAAGGTCATTGCCGTATGCATCAGCTTGCCGAACGGAAACCAGACGAACAGCGCTTCGACACTGAGCAGGTGTATCGCAAGCATAGTCTCGTACCGCGCCCCGATGTGGGCGAATGCGAGTATCCCGGTCACGATCGGAATAATGACAACGGCGGCGCTTATGTAATCGTCACTGCTGGAGATCAGTCGGTGCGCGGCTTGGCTTACCCGTCGAATGACCAGAGCAAGCATGATGGCCAACGCGATTGCCGCAGTTACCAGGATAATGTCATTGGGCAGATGCGGCCAGCCGAATCCCAACAGCGACTCGAAAAACAGAATATGCGGGGCGAAAAAAAGCACGGATACCAGAAGCGCAAGGTGCCAGGTATAGCCGGCAAAATTCTGAAAGCGCACCTTTTTCTCGAACTGACGCTCCGGCATCGATCGTGTCGCGATTGTCTTGAGGCCGTCCCTGACAGCGGTCTTTCGTCGCGGTTTCGACAGATCTTTTTTGCCGGTGATGAGCATGGCGCCGACCAGCCGCCACACGACACCGACAATCAGGATCCACAGCGACCATTGCAGGCCGGGACCTCGGGCGAAATCGAGTAAGGTCATGATGCTCCTACCTCCTCTTCAGCCTGCGCTTTTTTCTTTCGCGCGCGGGCGGCCAGTGCCGAGCCTATGCCGAGCGCGGCGCCGGCGGCGGCGGCGCCGAGCAGTGCCTCGCGGGAACCCCAGATGCCCGCGGCAATCGGTGTGTAGAAACTGCCTTTGTCCCAGAAGTCCGGTTCGGAACAACCGAGACAACCGTGCCCCGAGCCGATCGGGTAGCTTGTTCCTGCATTCCATTTGAGCGTCGCGCAGGCGTTGTACGTAGTCGGTCCCTTGCAGCCGAGTTCATACAGGCACCAACCCTTGCGCGCGCCCTCGTCATCGAAAGTACGGGCGAACTGACCGCGTTCATAAAACGGTCGTCGGTAACAACGGTCGTGGATATTCTGGCCGAAGAAAGCGACCGGCCGACCGAGATGATCGAGCTCCGGGACGGTACCGAAGGTGAGATAGTGTGCCAGTACGCCGGTAATGACCGCCGGGATAGGCGGACAGCCGGAGACATTGATTATCGGCTTGTCGGTAATGATTTCCGATACTGATACGGCACCCGTGGGGTTGGGGCTCGCGTGCGCGATACCGCCGAACGCGGCGCAGGTGCCGACGGCGACAATCGCCACGGCGTTGGCCGCGGATTCCCTCAGCATGTCGAGATTGCTCATGCCGGCAATGGTCGAGTATGCCGGGTTGCCCATCGGGATGGACCCGTCGACGATCAGCAGATACTCGCCCCGGGCGGCTTCCATTGCGGCCATGCGGGCGGCTTCGGCGCCCTCGCCGGCCGCAGCCTGCAGAGTGTGATGATAGTCGAGCGAAATGGCGTCGAAGATCAGTGACTCCACTGTAGGGGCATGCGAGCGCGTCAGCGATTCGGTGCAGCCCGTGCACTCCTGGAACGACAACCAGATCACCGATGGTCGCCGCGCGGCCGCCAGTGCCTCCGCGACCTTTGCAACCGCGGACGGCGGCAGTGCCATCAGCGACGCGGTGGCGGAACAGAATTTCAAAAAGCCACGGCGCGATACGCCTTGCGCCTGCAGGTATTCACCCAACGTCATATTTTTCTGCATCGTGTTGTCTCCTCACGACAACCGCCGCCGCCGCGGCCGTCATCAACCGGTATTCTTCGTGTCCCTCATCAAGACTTCCCGCGGCTCGGGTCGGGTTCGTCGCCGCCGACCGTCAATTCATCCTCGAGCCGGGAGATTCCGGATTCGATGTCTTGCTGCTGAGATTTCAGCAACTCAGGCATTCGGCTAACCTCGATGAAGCGGCCGACCACGTCGTCCTCGGTATTTCGATGTGTAACCAGCCAGACTCCCGGGTACGACGTTTCCCTGACAACAGTCGGTCCGAGGGCATCGAGTTCGGCATGTACTTCGCCTTCGCCCAGCACGGCCTCGATGCGTTCTCTTTCTCCCGGTGCCAGCGGCAGCCTCTGCAAGTCGATAACGGCTCCCTCGCCGCCGTCCGCCAGCCGCCGCAGAGCATGACGAATCTCGTGCAACAAGGGCTCGACGTTTCCGGTCGCCGCGTCGACTTTTACGTCGATGGATTCCAGCGCAGTCATTGATTGACGACCCTGCGGCCCGATGTCCCCGTCCACCGTTCGATCAGCAGCACCGCCTCCTCGGCCACCCGGGGAATCGCCTCGCGAACCTTTTCACCGGGCCTGTCGCCCCAGCCGATGGCTTCCGGCTGTATCCCGATAAGCGCGTAGTTCTCCGGCATATCCCGTTGCAGGCGTGTGACGTCCAGGAGATCGGCGAATCCGACTTCGTGGACGCTGCGGCATCCGGACAGCAGGAAGTCGTCGAGTTCGGCGCCTTCGAACACACGGAAAGCGCCCGGATCCATACCGATCTCGGCGGCATCGAGAATGATCAGGTTTGTGGCTTCGGCAACCGCGCCGGCGAGCGTGAAGCTCAGGGTGCCACCGTCCAGAAATCGGGTATCGGGAATCGAATAGCGACTCTTCAGGAACTCCAACGCATGTACGCCGGCGCCTTCGTCGCTGAGCAATGTGTTTCCGACACCGAGCACGAGCGTCTTCATATATCAGGAACTCGAGTCTTCACGACTTCTTGGTCGTTTCCCGCACTCCAGGCAGGCAAAAAAACCCGCCATTCGCTCCTGATATTGGGACTCCCCGATGCCGCAACCATAGGCATGGATTATCCACATTGGAATAGGCGTTATTACGTAGTGCCCGAGGCCGCGCACCGGGACTAGGATGAGCGGACAAGAACTATAACTGCTCCGTGCCGGCAGCCGCCTGGGTAGGAGGTAAGCATGTGTCTCGCTGTCCCGATGCAAATCAGGACCATCGACGACTATCAGTGCGTTTGCGAGGCGCGCGGAATCCAGCGTGAGGTGAGCCTCTTCATGCTTCAGGGTGAGGATCTGGCCCCCGGTGACTTCGTGCTGGTGCATGTCGGTTATGCGATTCAGAAGGTTTCCCCGGAACAGGCTGCCGACTCATGGCAGCTCTTCGACGAAGCGCTGGCGGCCGATGCATGAGCTGGCAATATGTCAGGCGCTGGTCGATCAGGTTTCGGCGGTTGCCGCGGCCCAACGAGCGGGCGCGGTCACCGATATTTACGTGAGGGTCGGACCGTTGTCGGGCATCGAGCATCCGCTGATGCGCAACGCGTTTCCTGTTGCCGCGTCCGGCACGATTGCCGGCGACGCCGAGCTGCATCTGGACCGGACCCCGGTCCGCGTGCGGTGCCTGGAGTGCGGCGCCGAAACCGAAGCTTCGGTAAACCGGCTGACCTGCGGACGCTGCACTAACTGGCGCACGGAGCTGATCAGCGGCGACGAACTGCTGCTCGAGCGGGTCATACTGGAAACGAACTCGACAAGTGAGGATAACGATGTGTGACACCTGCGGCTGCAACCTCACACCCGGCAACGACCACCTGGTCTCCGACCACGGGCCCGCGGGCCCCGGATCGGTAGAGGTCCTGAAGGGCCTGCTCGATGCGAATGATCATCAGGCGATGCACAACCGCGAACACTTCGACAGCCACGGACTCGTCGCCATAAACCTCATGTCGTCGCCGGGCGCCGGCAAGACCTCACTGCTCGAGGCGACCATCGATGCGCTCGCCGGCGAGCTGAACATGGCGGTGATCGAAGGTGACCTGGAGACCGAAAACGATGCCCTGCGTATTCGGCACCGGGGCGTCCCGGCGATACAGATCAGCACGGGCAGTGCCTGCCACCTGGATGCCCACATGGTTCACACCGCACTGCACGAGCTGAACATGGACGGGCTCGACGTCCTCTTTATCGAGAACGTCGGCAACCTGGTCTGTCCGGCGAGCTTTGACCTCGGTCAGCATCGTAACGTAGTCCTGCTGTCCACACCGGAAGGTGACGACAAACCGGCCAAGTATCCCGTCATGTTCCGCGGCGCCGATCTGGTGTTGATCACCAAATCGGACCTGCTTGACGCCCTGGGGGACTTCGATCCGCAGCGGGTCCGCGCAAACCTCTGGAACCTCGCGAACCCCGCACCGATACTCGCGCTGTCCGCGCGCAGCGGCGATGGCATGTCTGCCTGGAGCGGCTGGATCCGCGAGCAACTCGGCCTCCGTCGCCGGCCGCCCGCAGGGCGCGATATCCGGGCGCAGCTGCCGGCGGAGCGGGCGCCGTGAGCCGGTCTGCGAAATTCTGGCTCGGGGCGCTGCGCGGACTCGGTCTCAAACAGCCCGTCCGGATCATGAATGTCTGCGGCGGACACGAGCGCGCCATATCGGTGGCCGGTCTGCGGGCAGCCATCCCGGAGAATATCGAAGTCGTGCCGGGTCCGGGATGCCCCGTTTGCATCTGCCCGGAGGAAGACGTGTACGAGGCAATTCAACTGGCCCTGCACGAGGACGTGATCCTGGTGGCGTTCGGAGACATGCTGCGCGTTCCGGTGAATGTACCGAAATCTCAGCCGCGATCGCTGGAACAGGCCAGGGCGGCCGGCGGCGACGTCCGGCCGATTGCGTCGCCGACCGATGCGGTACGGATCGCCCGAGACAATCCGTCGCGCCGCGTGGTTTTTTTTGCTGCCGGATTCGAGACCACGTCGGCGCCGGTCGCGGCCATGCTCGCACAAGGCGCACCGGTGAACCTGCTGGTACTTCTCTCGGGGCGCCTCACCTGGCCGGCGGTCGCGATGCTTCTCGATTCGGAAACGGCGGGCTTCGACGCGCTGATCGCGCCCGGCCATGTATCGACTGTGATGGGGCCGGAGCAATGGCGCTTTGTCGTGGACAAACACAAGCTGCCCGCGGCAGTCGCGGGCTTCAGGCCGGACACCTTGCTGGCGGCGATGTACTCGGTCCTGCGGCAACTGAAGGAGGGCAAGCGGTTCCTCGACAATTGCTATCCCGAGGTCGTTCGCCCCGGCGGCAACCGGCTGGCGCAGAAGCAACTCGATGAGGTTATGCGGGTTGTCGACGCAAACTGGCGCGGAGTCGGCGTTATTCCGGACTCGGGCTACGCGTTGCGGGAGCGTTTCGCGGCCCACGACGCGCGCCGCGCCTTCCGCTCGTATGCGGATTCCGCGCGCAAGCGCGTCGGTGAAATGCCGCCCGGCTGCGATTGCGCCAGGGTGGTGCTCGGCAAGGTCTATCCCAATCAGTGCCGCCTGTACGGACTCGCCTGTACGCCGCGCAAGCCCATCGGTCCCTGCATGGTATCGGACGAGGGGGCGTGCCGGATCTGGTGGTCGTCCGGCTATCGCGAGAACGAGTGGCAGGGCGAAAAGAAAAGACAGTCCGTTGGCTGAACAGGCACAACACAGGGGTCCGGTCCCCGACAGGCACGTCCCTGCTGCGGGTGTGCATCGCTTCCCCGCACGCGGGCGGGCCATCAGGATCATGCTGTCGGGACATGTCCAGGGCGTCGGGTTCCGGCCGTTCGTGTATCGCCTTGCAAGGCGGTACAGGCTGACCGGCCAGGTCCGGAACCGGCTCGGCGAGGTCGAGATCATTGCGCGGTGCACGCCGGCGGCCCTGCGGGACTTTCAGCGCGACCTTATCAAACGCGCGCCGCCGTTGTCGAAACCGCGCGTCGACAAGGTCGCGTCCATCGATGCAGAGCCTTCAGACGGCTTCGAAATCATCGCCAGCTCGGCGGACGCGGCCGCACGCGTCTTCGTGCCGCCTGATTATTTCATGTGCGACGACTGCCGAGCGGAGTTGCACGATCCCGGTGACCGCCGATACCGCTATCCGTTCATCAACTGCACCCAATGCGGTCCACGGTACACGCTGATTCGGAAGCTGCCCTACGACCGGGACAATACCAGCATGCGGGTTTTCACGCTGTGCGGCGATTGCCTGGCCGAGTACCGGGACCCGGCGGACCGCAGATTCCATGCCGAGCCGGTCGCCTGTCCGCTTTGCGGTCCGCAATTGAGTTTCGGTCGTCCGGGACGGGAGCAAACACCGACCAGTGGCGCGGCACTGAACGCAGCGCTGTCGGGACTGCGAGACGGGCAGATCATCGCAGTCAAGGGCATCGGCGGCTATCACCTGATGTGCGATGCCCTGAATGTCGACGCCGTGGCAAGGCTACGCCGGCGCAAGCAGCGGCCGGGTAAACCGCTGGCCGTCATGTTTCCGCTCTCGGGCAAAGACGGCCTCGACGTCGTGCGCCTGTACACGGACCTCAGCGCCACGGCGGCGGGACTGCTCGCCGGTCCCGTCAGGCCGATCGTGCTCGCGACAAAGAGTGTCGATTGTGACCTGGCCGCGAATATTGCTCCGGGTCTGGACGAGCTGGGCGTATTTCTGCCGTACAGTCCGTTGCATCAGCTCTTGCTCGAGGAGTTCGCCGCACCGCTCGTCGCCACGTCGGGAAATATCAGCGGGGAACCGGTGCTGACCGACAACGAGGAAGCTTCACGGCGCCTCGTCAGTATTGCGGACGCATTCCTGAACCACGACCGCCCGATCGTGCGCCCGGCGGACGATCCTGTTTATCGGGAGATTTCGGGCGCGATGCGCCCGTTCCGCATCGGCCGCGGCAGTGCGCCCAGAGAACTCGCACTACCGTGGCGACAGCGACGGCCGGTGCTGGCCGTCGGCGGGCACATGAAGGGAACCGTGGCATTGAGCTGGGGCAGGCGTGCCGTTGTGTCGCCTCATATCGGCGAGATGGACAGTCCGCGCAGCCTCGCGGTATTCGAACAGGTAGCGGCCGATCTGCAGAGGCTCTATGGCGTGCGGGCGGAGCGGATCGCGTGCGACGCGCATCCCGGCTATTCGACCCACCGCTGGGCCACGGCACAGGACCAGTTGCCGGTCGAGACTGTCTGGCATCATCGCGCGCACGCCAGTGCGCTCGCGGCAGAGCATGCGCTTCCGGGCCGCTGGCTCGTTTTTGCCTGGGACGGTGTCGGCCTTGGAGAGGACGGCACGCTCTGGGGCGGCGAGGCCTTCCTCGGCAAGGCCGGCGCCTGGCGCCGCGTCTGCAGCATGCGGCCGTTCCGCCTGCCCGGCGGCGATCGGGCCGGGCGCGAGCCGTGGCGCAGCGCCGCCGCGCTGCACTGGGAGTGTGGACGGCGCTGGCCGGCGTGTCCGGACGCAAGCGGGCTCGCCGAAAAGGCCTGGTCAAGACGGCTGAACTGCCCGGAGACCAGCGCCGCCGGGCGCCTGTTCGACGCTGCGGCGGCGCTGATATGCAAGCTGACCCACGTGAGCTTCGAGGCACAGGGGCCGATGCGTCTCGAGGCGCTTTGCAGGGGTCCCGGCAAGCGATGCAGACTGCCTCTCGATACGGGCCATGACGGCATCTGGCGCACCGACTGGGAGCCGTTGCTGGCGATCATGAACGATGCGCGACACAGCCCGGCGTGGCGAGCCGAGGCGTTTCACACGAGCCTGGCGTATGCTCTGCTCGAGCAGGTGCGCAGGATGCGTGAGCAGGCGCGCGTCGATCAGGTGGGTCTCAGCGGCGGCGTGTTTCAGAATCGGATCCTGACAGAGCAGGTCGTCACGCTGCTCGCGGCCGAGGGCGTCCCGGTGTATCTCGGCAGTCGACTGCCATGTAACGATGCGGCCCTCAGTTTCGGCCAGGCGGCGGAGTTGGCGGCGCGCGAGCACGGCGGGGAGGAATAATGGAAGACGAAAGAATCTCTCTCGCCCACGGAAACGGCGGCCGTTTCATGCGCGAGCTGATCGAGGAGGTTTTCGCTCGCCACCTGGTTCATTCCGACCTCGATGTGCATGCCGACGCGGTGCCGATATCCATGAACGGTGGCGAGGTGATGATCACGACTGACGGTTTCACCGTGCAACCGCTGGAGTTCCCGGGCGGAGACATCGGTTCGCTGGCCGTTCACGGCACAGTCAACGACCTGGCGGTTGCCGGCGCCCGTCCCCTGTATCTGACGCTCAATGCGTTCATAGAGGAAGGCCTGGAGATCGCCATTCTGGATCGCATCGTCGCCAGACTCGCAAAAGCCGCGGAGGATGTCGGCGTCAAGGTGTCGGCGGGGGACACCAAGGTACTGCGGCGAGGGGAAGGCGGTGGTCTGTACCTCGCAACCACCGGTGTCGGAGTGAGGCTTGCGGGCGTCAAACCCTCGTTGGGCCTCATCGAAAGCGGCGACGTTATTATGATCAATGGACCGGTCGGCGATCATGGCACGGCCGTCATGCTGGCGCGCGAGGAATTCGGCTTGCGGGGAGAATTGAAATCGGACGCCGCGAGCGTTTGCGAGTTTACCGAAGCACTGATGGATTTCGACGGATTGCGCTTCATGCGCGATCCCACGCGCGGCGGTATCGTCTCGGTCGCCCACGAGGTGGTTCGCGCGACCGGGTTCGGGGTTCGATTCGATGCGGCGATACCGGTACGGGGTCAGGTACAGTCGGTCTGTGACATGCTCGGTTACGATCCGTATTACCTGGCCTGTGAAGGGAGGGTAATGGCGGTGATTGCCGAGCACCAGGCCGAAGCCGCGCTTGCCGCGTGGCGAGCCATTCCCTCGGGCGCGGATGCGGCGAGGATCGGGCGAATCGTGGACGGTGACGCACGCGTGATTCTGGAGACATCGCTGGGCGGTGAACGCTTCCTCGAGGAACTGGAGGACGATCCCCTGCCCCGGATTTGCTGAGGCCTTTGGAGCTTGCCGCCGTGAAGCTCTTTCCTAAAGGCGCTCTGGGTCGGGAAAAACAGATCCAGGAGAAGTTCGATCAATACCTGGACGGGCTGGGGCAGATATCAAATCGGCTGAGCGAGGCAATTGCCGGCTACCTGGATGAAGACGAGCGTCTGTTTGCGGATCGGCTGGCGGAAATCGATGCGCAGGAGCATCAGCTGGATGACATCCGCCGCGATATCGAGATGCAGATCTACGGCCGCAGGTTGCTGCCGGACACGCGTGACGATGTGCTGAGGCTGCTCGAGAAGCTGGACAACATCCCGGATCGCATTCAGTCCGTTGCGAGAAGCCTGATGTTGCAGCGCGCGGAAATACCGGCGCCGGTCAAGGCGGACATCACGCACCTGACGGATCGCATCGTCGAGGCGATCCGGATCCTCATCGACGTCACCTGCGCATTTCTCGACAGGCCGGCGGAAGTCAGAAAGCTTGCCGGCGAACTGTCGCAGATCGAGCACCAGGCAGATCTGGTCGAGCATCGCGCGGTCGCGCTGGCCTTCGATGCCCCGGATCGCGAGCTGGCTCACAAACTGCAGCTGCAGGGGCTCATCGAGCGGCTGGGTTCCGTCTGTGACCTGGCCGAGGATGTCGGCGATCGTCTGGTGATCGCGTCACTCAAACGCGTGCTGTAATGATGCTGTTCGGCCTTGCCAGCGGCCTGTTGGCCGGTTGGTCGCTCGGGGCGAATGACGCAGCGAATGTCTTCGGGACGGCGGTCGCGTCGCGCATGCTGCGCTATGCAACCGCGGTGGGCCTGGCGGCCGTGTTTGTCATATTGGGGGGCGTGGTAAACGGGCCGGCGGCAATGGGCACCGTCCGCGAGCTGGGAAACATAGACACGCCCTCGGCCGCGTTTGTCAGCCTGGCGGCCGCCGGATTGATCGTCACCCTGATGACCAGGGCCGGCATGCCCGTATCGGTATCGCAGGCACTCGTCGGCGCGTTGATAGGGTATCGCCTGTCCTGCGAGTCAGGCATCGACGCGCCGACCTGGATACTGTTACGGAAAATCCTTCTGACCTGGATCGCATCGCCGATCCTGGCCGCATCGCTGGCGGTATTGATCTATGTGCTGCTGGCCAGGCTGTTTCGCCGGTTGCCGATGCCGCTGTTTACCCTCGACCGCTGGTTGCGTATCGGTCTGGTGGCGGCCGGGTGCTATGGCGCCTGGGCCCTGGGAGGCAACAACATGGCCAATGTGGTCGGCGTCTACCTGGGGCTGGGCATGGTGCCTGCTGTTTCCATCGGCCCGATAGAACTGTCGGAAGCGAGGTTGCTGGCGCTTTTGGGCGGCGCGGCCATTTCCCTGGGTATCGTCACTTACTCGCGGCGGGTTATTCTCACCGTCGGTCGTGATCTCGTGAAACTCGACGCGACCACCGCGCTCATCGCGGTCACGGCGCAGGCCATCGTCGTCGACCTGTTCGCCCACACCTGGCATTTCGGCAGTTTCGTGTTCCCGGCGATTCCTGTCTCGACATCGCAGGCGATAGTGGGCGCTGTCCTGGGAATCGGCTTGGTCCGCGGATTACAGTCGGTCAACAAGCGCTTGCTGATCCGGATCGCTCTCAGCGCCATAGCGACGCCGCTCTTCGCCGCCGGGTTCTCTTACCTGGTGCTGCGCTAGCCCGTGGCGACTTCCGCCCTCATCTCGCGCGCGATCTGCCTTTCCGTAACGGCACTGAGATTGCTGACCAGCAGGGAAAGCGCCCACAAAATGTCATCGAACGTGATGATGCCGTCGTAACCGGTTTCGCCACGCACGACCACCCGGCGGACAGCGTTCTCATTCATCGTGTTGGTTATTTCGAAAATGTCCGCGTCCGGCGTTACCGTTACCAGATCCTGCGCACTCAGGTCCGCCGCTGCGACATCACCGAGCGCGACGTCACAGGCAATGCCGTGAACGACGATATCCCGGTCCGTCAGTATGCCGATCGGCGTCGGTCCGGCTTCGTCGTCGCGCGTAAGGACGACATCGCCGATATGGTTCTTGCGCATCAGTTTCGAGACATCATACAAACTCGTGTGTTCATCGGCCGTGATCAGGTCGGTCCTGCAGATGTCCGTGGCACGCAATGTATTCGTTTCCAAATCCTTACTCCTTCGCCGCCTTACCCGGCGGGCGGCAACACGGCAGGACATTGTCTGTTCGCAGGCGCTGATGCCGCAATACGGATTTGTCGCGATATCCTGCGGGGAACCACAGTCAGCCGACGCGAGCGGCATGGTGCATCTTCCGGTATTCGCAGACCGGCTGACACGTTTGTTGATCTTTGCCGAGCAACCGGTCCCGTGACGGTCTGATCCTCAGGCGCTGGCCCGGTCTTTGAACAGACCCAGGAACAGGTTGCCGACCAGAATCAGGCTGCCGATCACGAGCCCCCCCACCCCGACGAAGGTGAGCAGCATCGTGAGGATATGGTCATGTGCCGGATCGCGGCCGATAGACGGTGCGAGGACGAACATGCTCAGCCAGGCCAGCGGATAGAGGCTGCCGAGTCCGATCAGTATGGCCGCAACCTTCTTCAGTCCCCTCGACAGGTCCGAAAACGTTACGAGGATCAGCAGCCCGAGACAGAACGCGGCAATTCCGCCGGCGTGGAAGTGCGTCCGCAGAGCATATCGCCAGATCTTGTCCTGGCTGGCCTCGTCGTGAACGTCAGGATGCGCCGCGACGCCCTGGGCTACGTAATCTTTATAGGCATCTTCGTTGACACCGAACGAAATACCGAGACCGATATTGAAGAAAAGGCCGAGCAGGACGATGGCAAGTCCGACTTTAACCGCGGACAGTTCAGTTGACATGATTCAGGCTCCTTTGATCCGGACAAGGGACTGGCGCATCCGGGTCCGTATCATAAGGCGGCGACCGTTGCCCGCAAAATATCAGGATCGCCTCTGGCCGGCGCGATCGGGTTTCCGTGTATGATCGGCAGTGCCCGACATCCCGGATAAGCGGCGGACAGCCTCCGGGGCGCGGATGGCGGCTTTGTGCAGTCATTCACAGCCCGGTATCGAAGCCTGTGATAAATAACAATTTCTTCGTGATAAGTACTTATTCAGCGGCGGGTCATTGCAACGTATAAGTAGCCACAGGAATAGCGCCGACCCGGAGTCGGCCGAAGAAACCAGAGGCCAGCACATTATGGACTACACTGAACTAGCCGGGTCGAGGGGAGAAAGCTTTCAGGAAACCGAAATCACTCCGATGCCGCGGCAATCGGCGCGGGCGCCCGCCGGCATCGGCAAACCGCGCATACCCGACTATTTGCAAAAGACCTATTACTGGGCCTATCTGAATCCTCGAAACGTCAAGCTCCTCGATCGCGAGTGGGTGGTGAGAACCATACTCTGGCAACAGCACCGCCGCCTGGCGCGGGCAGCAATCGCGGAGATCGAGCCGGGCCAGCACGTTATGCAAACGGCCTGTGTCTATGGGGATTTTTCTTCCATGCTGGCCGAGCACATCGGTCCCGAAGGCAAGCTGGAGGTGTTCGACGTTGCCGAGGTACAGGTCCGCAACTGCCGGCGCAAGCTGGCAGGTTACGAGCACGCCATAGTGAGACACCAGGACGTTCTGTATCTCCGTGACGAGACATTCGACGTGGTATGCTGCTATTTCCTGATGCATGAAATGCCTGACGACTACAAGCGCGGCGTGGTCGACGCACTGCTGGATGCCGTCCGGCCCGGCGGCAAGCTGGTATTTGTCGATTATCACAAGCCGCACTGGGCGCATCCGCTCAAGCTGATCACGAGCCTGGTGTTCGACACGCTGGAACCCTATGCCAAGGAACTCTGGCGGACGGAAATCGCCGCATTCGCCGGCAGGGACGCCCGTTACTCGTGGCAGAAAGAGACGTATTTCGGCGGTCTTTTCCAAAAAGTGGTCGCCACACGCAAAGACTGACGGCCAACGGCCCGAGCTGGCTCGATGCAGACAATCAATACTGACGTAGCAATCGTCGGAGCCGGTGGCGCCGGTTTGCGAGCCGCGATCGCGGTCGCCGAAGCCAACCCGTCCCTGAAAGTCGCATTGATCTCGAAGGTGTACCCGATGCGCAGCCACACCGTCGCGGCCGAGGGCGGCGCCGCCGGCGTCATCAAGGACAACGACAATTTCGAGAATCACTTTCACGATACCGTCGCCGGCGGCGACTGGCTTTGCGATCAGGATGCGGTCGATCTGTTCATTCACGAAGCGCCGCGAGAGCTGACGCGTGTAGAGCACTGGGGTTGTCCCTGGAGCCGCGAGCCGGACGGTCGCGTCGCTGTCCGGCCGTTTGGCGGCATGAAGGTCGAACGGACCTGGTACGCGGCCGACAAGACCGGTTTTCACCTGTTACACACGCTGTTCCAGACCTCTCTGAAGTATCCGACGATTGAGCGCTTCGACGAGTATTACTCCACCGATCTGATCGTCACCGACGGCCGTTGTCACGGTGTCACCGCGATCGAAATGCGCAGCGGGCAATTGCGTTTTTTCCGGGCCGGGGCTGTCATCATTGCGACCGGCGGTGCCGGCCGGGTGTTTCCGTTTACGACCAACGGCGCCATCAAGACGGGAGACGGCATGGCGATGGCTTACCGGGCCGGCGTGCCGCTGAAGGACATGGAGTTCGTCCAATATCATCCGACCGGGCTGCCCGGCACCGGCATCCTGATCACCGAGGGTTCGCGCGGCGAAGGCGGTATTCTGGTCAACAAGGACGGCTATCGCTATTTGCAGGACTACGATCTCGGCCCGCCGGACCCCTGGCCGCGCACGAAGGCGATGGAGCTGGGCCCCAGGGACCGGCTGAGTCAGGCATTCTGGCACGAGCAGCAAAAAGGTCGCACGATCAGTACGAATTACGGTGACGTCGTGCATCTCGATCTGCGTCATCTCGGTGAAGCGAAGATCAACGAGCGTTTGCCGATGGTGCGGGAGTTGAGTCAAAGTTATATCGGTGTCGATCCGGTGCACGAACCTATCCCCGTCCGGCCGGTGGTGCATTACACGATGGGCGGTATCCACACCGATACCGATGCCGCGACCGACGTTGACGGTCTGTTCGCTGCCGGCGAGTGTGCCTGCGTCAGCATCAATGGCGCGAATCGCCTGGGATCCAATTCACTTACCGAGCTGCTGGTGTTCGGTGCACGCGCAGGACGCGGTGCCGCCGAGGCCGCAACGCAAAGTGGCGCCGCGTCGGAAGATCAACGAGTGCAGTCCGCGGCGACTGCCGCCGGGGATCGCGTGCTGGAGCTCATCCGCCGCGGCGACGGCCGCGAAAACGTCACGGGCCTGCGGCGAGAGATGAACGAAGCGATGGAAGCCGGCGCCGGCATCTATCGCAGTGAGGATTCCCTGCAGAGCTGCGCGGACAAGCTCCAGGAGATCCGTGAGCGATACGGGAAAGTCATGCTCGCCGATAAAAGCAATGTCTTCAATACCGACCTGGTCGAGACACTGGAGCTCGGCTCGATGATCGATGTGGCGGCTGCGATGGCCTGCTCGGCGTTACAGCGCCGGGAATCCCGGGGATCACATCAGCGACTCGACTATCCGGACAGGGACGACTCGGCGTATCTGAAGCATTCCCTCGCCCGATATTCGGCAACGGGCTTACCTGCCATAGATTATCGTGACGTCACGATCACGCGTTCGCCGCCGGCCGAACGCGTCTACGGCGGAGCGCAGGAATGAGCGAGCGAAGCATAGAACTGGAAGTTCTGCGCTACGACCCGGAGCAGGACGACGCGCCGTATTTTCAGACCTATACAGTGCCGTACCGGGATGACTGGGTGGTTCTGGATGCCATCAATTACGTCAAGGACGAACTGGATCGGACGCTGAGTTATCGCTGGTCATGTCACATGGCCGTGTGCGGCAGCTGCGGCATGGCCGTAAACGGCGAGCCCGTACTTGCCTGCCATACTTTCCTGCGCGACTGCCCGGACAGGATTCGTATCGAGCCCTTGCAAAACTTTCCCATCGAACGCGATCTCGTGGTCGTCACGGACGACTTCATCGACAAGCTGGGCAGCGTCAAGCCCTACGTCGTGCCGAAGGAAGACAGGGATATCGATGACGGTGAATATTTGCAGACGCCGGCGGAGCTGGCGCGCTTCAAACAATACACGGCGTGTATCAACTGCCTGCTCTGTTATTCGGCGTGCCCGCAGTATGCGATGAACGACGCGTTCGTCGGACCGGCGGCACTGGCGCTCGCGCACCGTTACAACCTCGACTCGCGAGATACCGGCCGCGCCGCCCGTGAGGAGGTCGTCGCCAGCAACCCGGGCATCTGGGAGTGCAGCTTTGTCGGTGCGTGCTCGGAGGTATGCCCGAAGTCGGTCGACCCGGCCGCAGCCATTCAGCAGACCAAGATCGCCAGCACGGCCGACTACTTCACGGCATTTCTGATGCCCTGGAAGCGCAAATGAGCCGGCGGCCTTTTATTCGTGAGCATTCGAAGAGCGGCTGGTGGCTCGCGCAACCGCGCTACATACGTTACATGATGCGCGAGATGAGCGCGGCGTTCATCGGTATCTATGCTCTGGTACTGATCGCGGGCCTGCATCGATTGTCGCAGGGCCGGGCCGCGTACGAGGCATTTCTCGCGACCGCCGCAGGACCGTTCGGCGTGGCGTTCGCCGTTATCGCAATGGCGTTCGCGATTTATCATACCTACACGTGGTTTGCGGTAACGCCGAAGGCAATGCCGCTGGCATTGGGCGGCAAACGCGTGCCCGGCGCATTGATCGTTGCCGCACACTGGTTCGGTTTTCTTACCGTCAGCGTTGCGCTGTGGCTGCTGGTGCGGGCCTAGCATGGCGCGTTCAAATAAACCCATCATCTGGGGGCTGTTCGCCGCCGGCGGTACGGTGGCTGCATTCGTCGTGCCGGTGCTGATCCTGATCACCTGTCTGGGCGTTCCGCTCGGACTCGTCGCCGGCGACGTACTGTCCTACGAACGATTGCTCGACTTGCTGCAACACGCCGTCAGCAAACTGGTCACGTTTGTCGTTCTTTTTCTGATCCTCTGGCACGCCGCGCATCGCATGCGCATAACGGCCCATGACCTCGGCATTCGCAACGACACAATCGTCGCGTTCGTCTGTTACGGCATCGCTGCAGCAGGAACGCTGCTCATGCTGGCCGCTCTGTTGAACATCTGAGGGGCATCCGACCCGTCTTCTGTCGCCAAACGACGACAGTAAAATCCCCGAGACAAAAAATATCTGCGCCGGTCAGTGCAAAACGGCAGGTGAAAGTAATCGGGATAACAACCGAATCAACATAACGCACAACGACGTCGATCGAGTTTGCATAAATCGTCGTGTGAATTAAGTTCAATTATTCATAGCTAAATCCGGTTCCTTGCAATAACGGTTTGCGTTGAGGCATACTCGAGGCAACTGAAAAACGGCAAATCCGTCGAAAGGCGGAGACGCAAAGCCACCGGTCTAAGAGACGTGAGGTCTTATGATAGCGGGGTTGCCAGTAAAGCGGAGTCGGCGTCTACGCTGATCCCGTAGCGCCATCCAGGCGCGCATCGCAGCCTTCCTTTCGTTTTCTGTCCACGGGTTCTCAGCTCCGGCTGTTGCGTTTTCGAAATGACGGATTGCCTCGCCAACGGATTCTGGCAGGTAATGCGAACAACTCGACGCAGTACTCAATTTGTTTTTTCCGTCTTATTTCTATTTCTGGTCTCGGCGTGTTCTGGCTTGCTCGATGATTCGGAAGATGGCTTTTCCATCACCATCACGGACCCGGCCGGCGCGTCGCTGATACGCACGCCGGACATCGTCGTGA
>JBHHWI010000016.1:0-39739 GCA_046756445.1 Woeseia sp.
CGGCCGCCTCCACGCCCCAGATGTCGGCGCGCGCCTGATTCCGGCTCTGCACGATGTCGCGGCCGTCGGCTGTCACGGCGCCTGTTAGCACCGAGGATATACGGTCCCGATAATGCAGCCGGTAAAAGACCAGCTCGGCGCGCGATCGATCGGTCTGTGCCCTGATCCCGAGATCCAATTGACTGACGTGTTCCGAATCCAGTGCAGGATTCGGAATGTTGAAGCGATTGCCCGGCCGCTCGCCGAGCGTGCCGATATCGAAGATATTCGGCGCGCGAAAACCGTGTGCGAGATTGGCGACCAATTGCGCGCGATCCGAGATTCTGAACATCCAGCCGAGGTCGGCGCTGAAATCGGTAACGGTCGAAGAGCGGCCTGCAAGATCGATGTCCACCGTGCTCAGCCTGAGCCCGCCCGAGACGCTGTTACGATCGCCCACAGGCCTCCGGACATTCGCATAAATCGCCGCTTGATCTATCGTCGAGTTGTCCGGGAAGCGTGGTTGAACCACCATCCTCTGTCCGTTGACGATGTCTTCCTCGATGCGATGACTGCGCACGCGATCGTGGTAGATCTCAACTCCGATTATCCAGGAGCCGTTCACGATCTCCCTGCCTGCACTCACGGTTAAGCCAAACAGATCGCTTTCGTTGGATTCGTATCTGCGCTCGCTTGCCGCAAAGTTTCTCGTGACGCGATCGTCGACGATCCGTTGCCAGCCTAGATCGAAGCTCCAGTCGGCCGCCCACATACCGTCCGCCCGTGCATGACGAACGTGTGCGAACAGGCGCTCGTTCGGCGCGAACAGGAATTCCGACGACGAGGGTTGACTCTGCCCGAAGCCGGGGACGAGCTCGTCGATGCGGGGCGTGGCGGGCTGACCGGCGTACTGGAGATCGAACAACCAGGAACGCCTTGCGTCCGGAGTCGACGATACCGCAACACGCGCCCCCCTCGATTCGTACCCGGTCGGACCGATGCGATCGCCGCTGCCGGTACGGCGATTGCCGGTGTCCAGGTAATCGATGCTGATCAGTCCGGCGAGCTCGCTGTTGCCGGCATCCAGCGAAGCCCGGAGCGACTTTCCAATTTCGGCCGTATCGAAGCCGATGGACACGCTGCGCCGGAATTGAGTCCCGGACCCGTCGAATTCCGGGACGCGCGATAGCACGTGAATGACGCCGCCCACGGCATCGCTGCCGTACAACGAGGCGGGCGCGCCGCGCAGGACCTCGATTCGATCCACGGACCCGGGGGATACCAGCGCAAGGTACTGGGTCGGCGCGTTACGGAATATCGCGTTGTTCAGGCGCAGCCCGTCGACGATGTGCAGGATCTGTGAGCCTTTCAGGCCGCGAATGATTGCGGCACCCTGCCCGGGAGTGGTCTGCTGCAGATACACGCCCGTCCTGGACGCCAAAGCATCTGTCGTCAGCTTGCTGCCGTGCACCTCGGCAGAAGTTATCAGAGTCAATGCCGCAGACACGTCTCCGGCGGCGGCCGGGCGGCGAGCGGCCGTGACCTGTATCTCCTCGACGGAGGTCGCTTCACCGTACTGGGCCGCCGATGGCACGGGAGCTGCGACGCAGGACAGGGCCAGCGCAGTGACAAAGGCGTATCTGATCAAGCGGTATCTCGTTTGCGACTTACGTTAGACTGCGGCGCGTGGATCTTTCAATCATCATTGTTAATTATCGTTCCTGGGGACACCTGCAATCTGCTTTCGATGCGCTCCTGCCCGGATTCCCGTTCGACGAGTGGGAGATTATAGTCGTTGACAACGAATCGGATCCCGATTTATTCGACGGCTTCAGATCCGGATTCCCTCGGATCAGGTTCATAGCCATCCCGACGAACAGTGGATTCGCTTTTGGCGCCAATCGCGGCGCCGCAGAAGCGCGCGGCGAGCAGTTGATCTTCATGAACCCGGATGTCAGTGTCGATTGCAGTGGCGTCGCCGCCCTCATGGCGGAAAAAAAACGGCTCGGCGATATAGCGTTGCTGACGCCGCGGCAAGTCGATTCGGAGGGGAGAACACAGAAACTGTATGACGCTTTTCCCGATCTCCTGAACCACTTCAGGTCCGTGAAAGGCCTGCTTCGCCTGCTGCGACCCGAGCAACATCCGGATCCGAGGGCGGACATCAAGACGGTCGTCTACCCCGATTGGGTCGGCGGCTCCTTCCTGCTGATCAACCGAAGCGATTTCGACGTCATCGGAGGCTGGTCCGAGGATTTCTGGTTGTACGCCGAGGATACGGACCTGTGCCGGCGGGCGCGCGATCTGGGCTTGCGGGCCGCCTGCACGCCGGAAGTAACGATTGTCCACACCCACGGTGGTTCCAGCCGGCACAGCGAGAGCGTTGCGGCGCTCAGCAAGCTGGAGGTCATCATTTCCAAGAACGTCTTTGCGCAAAGGCACAGCAAGGGCTTACGGCGATTCTGCAATCATCTGATCATCGCCCTGCTCAGTCTCCCCGCTTTGTCGCTGGCGGCAGTGCTGAACGTACTGACCGTGAGCCGTGTAAGAGCGCTTCGGCTGCGCGGTCGCATATTCTCGGAACTCGTACCGTATTACATGAATGCGCTAAAAACGGGGGTCTGGACGAGCCCCAGGGCACTGGCCAACAAGGGACGGAGCAGGAGCCCGTCCTGACGGGCGAATCGGGACGACAGACAGTCGAATCAGTCGGCGCCCGGCACCGCGTACTGCGTTTCGATCCAGTCGCGATAGCTGCCGTCCATGACGGACCGCCACCATGGCTCGTTGGCCAGCATCCAGTCCAGCGTATGTGCCAGCCCCGACTCGAGGTCTTCTTTGGGCTGGTAACCCAGTTCTTTCGTTATCTTGCCGGCGTCGATGGCGTAGCGCCAGTCGTGGCCCGGCCGGTCTTTGACATGGGTGATCAGCGACTCCGTGGACTTGCCCGAGGCGGCCGGCGACTCCTTATATATGGGTGACAAGTTCCTGTCGTCGTCAAATCGCCGATCGATGAGGTTGCAGATTCGCATGACGATCGAGATATTGCTGCATTCGTTGTTGCCGCCGATGTTGTAAGTCTCGCCAATCCGTCCCTTCCTTATTACCAGATCGATGCCGCGGCAGTGATCCTCGACGTACAACCAGTCCCGGATATTGGACCCGTCGCCATAAACGGGCAGCGCTTTTCCCGTCAATGCGTTGACGATCATCAGCGGGACGAGTTTTTCCGGGAAGTGGTAGGGCCCGTAATTGTTCGAGCAGTTACTCGTCGTTACCTGCAGGCCATAGGTATGATGATACGAACGAACTAGATGATCCGACGCCGCCTTGCTCGCGGCATATGGCGAATTCGGCGCGTAAGGCGTCTCCTCGGTGAAGGCGTCATCGTCGGGACCGAGCGTCCCGTACACCTCGTCGGTGGAGACGTGATGAAATCGATGCATTGACGGCGCATTTTCGCGATCGAGCCAAACGCTACGGGCCGCCTCAAGCAGCTCGTATGTGCCCATCACATTGGTCGCGATGAAAGCATCCGGCTCGTGTATCGATCGGTCCACATGCGACTCGGCCGCGAAGTGGACGACCGTGTCCAGTTTTTCATCGGTCAGTAATCTCGTAACGAGGTCCCGGTCTCTGATATCGCCGTGAACGAAGCGAAATCCGGGTTGTTGTGCAACCGGTTCCAGGCTCGCTTGGTTGCCCGCATAGGTCAGCGCGTCCAGAACGACGATTTTGTCGTCCGGATAATTCCGTATCCAGTAGTGCACGAAGTTTGCGCCGATGAAGCCGGCGCCACCGGTAACCAGCAGATTAGTCATAGACTTCGGCTTCTTTCAACGGCAGGCCGGCCCCGTCTTTCGGGGAGACTGTCGGCTGCTCCCCGTCCAGCAACGGCCAGTCGATCGCGATATCAGGATCGTCCCATTGCAGCGTCCGCTCGTGCTCCGGCGCATAATAATCCGTGCACTTGTATTCGAATTCGGCGGTATCGCTCAGGACCAGGAAACCGTGCGCGAAACCCGGCGGAATCCAGACCTGTTTCCGGTTGTCCGCGGACAGCAACTCGCTTGCCCACTGGCCGAAGTCCGGCGAGGACTTCCTGAGATCGACGGCCACATCAAACGCCTCGCCCCTCACGACCCGGATCAGTTTTCCCTGTGCCTGCCTGATCTGATAGTGCAGGCCGCGGATCGTGCCACGGCTCGAGCCGCTCACGCTGTCCTGCACGAATGTCGCCTCGATGCCGGCCCGTTCGAACAATCGCCTGTGCCAGGTTTCCATGAAGAAGCCGCGCGTGTCCTCGAATACCTCGGGTTTGATGACGATCACGTCGGGCAGCCGGGTCGGCACGAACTCCATCAGAACAGCCTGTCCTCCAGAACCGACAACAGGTAATCGCCATAGCCGTTCCTGCCCAGCGCTTTGGCCAGCTCCCGCACCTGAGGGGCGTCTATAAAGCCGTTCTTGTAGGCGATCTCCTCGGGACAGCAAATCTTCAGTCCCTGGCGGCGCTCGATGATCTCCACGAACTGCGCCGCTTCGAGAAGGGATTCATGCGTACCTGTGTCCAGCCAGGCCGTGCCGCGCCCCATGACCTCGACCCGGAGCTCCTTGTTTCCGAGATATATTCGATTGAGATCGGTGATCTCGAGTTCGCCGCGGGCCGAGGGCTTTAGCGACCTGGCGAAATCCGCGACCCTGTCATCGTAAAAGTACAAACCGGTTACCGCGTATCTCGATTTAGGCTCCGCCGGTTTTTCCTCTACGCCGAGGGCGTTGCCGTTTGCGTCGAACTGTACGACGCCGTAGCGCTCGGGATCGTTTACGTGATAGGCGAACACGGTCGCGCCATCGTGCTTGCCGACGGCGCCTCTGAGCTGTTCGCCGAAACCCTGACCGTAGAAAATATTGTCGCCCAGAATCAGCGCTGCGGATCGACCGTCGAGAAAATCCTCGCCGATGAGAAAGGCCTGCGCCAGGCCGTCGGGCGACGGTTGCACGGCGTAACTCAGCGAGATGCCCCACTGCCCGCCGTCGCCAAGCAGGTTTTGAAAGGCCGCCTGGTCCTCCGGCGTGGTGATGATCAGTATCTCGCGCATGCCGGCCATCATCAGGGTGGACAGCGGATAATAGATCATCGGCTTGTCATATACCGGCATGAGCTGTTTGCTGACCGACAGGGTCAACGGATGCAGTCGCGAACCCGTCCCGCCCGCCAGGATGATTCCCCTGCGTGTTTCATCCTTCATAAGGGACCTATCATACGACGATTTCAAAAGCAGGGACCGGTATGACGAACTTCCCGCCGCCTCGCCGGTAGTCGGCCGCGCTGTCGATAATCTCCGTCGCAAAATTCCACGCGAGAATCACGAGATAGTCGGGCGCGTTTGCCGCCAACGCTGCACGATCGACAATCGGAATGCCGGTCCCTGGGGAAAACCTGCCGATCTTCTCGGGCGTATCATCGACGATATAATCGATCATGCCTGCATTCAGGCGGCAGGCATTGAGGAGCGTATTGCCCTTCGCCGAGGCGCCGAATGCGGCGATACCGGCGCCGTCCTCCCTGAGATGCCCCAGACGGAAGCGGAGATCTCGTACCAGATCATCCACTTCCCCGGACCAGGACTCATATCGGGCGAATTCGTGGTATCCACCCCGGTTCTCGATGGTCACGAGCTTGTCGACGGATTCGGCCACCGGCCGGGTTCCCTGCTTCGCGACGAAGACGCGAAGGCTTCCACCGTGTATCTCCTGC
This sequence comes from Woeseia sp., assembly GCA_046756445.1. Classification (GTDB taxonomy): domain Bacteria; phylum Pseudomonadota; class Gammaproteobacteria; order Steroidobacterales; family Woeseiaceae; genus JACZWL01. The sequence goes on from JBHHWI010000016.1 coordinate 5,741, forward strand.
TTCTCGACATCGAAGACCTGCATCCCTTCATTCGTCGCGAGCACAACAACCGGCTTGATACCGAAGAAACTCAGGTGTTCGAAATAGACGGTGTCGAACTCATGCTTCTCGATAAAGTCGGCGACGTAGGGAAATTCCAGAACCAGCGCACCGTGGTCATGCAGGCAATGCTTTGCGGCCCGAAGGAATCCGCCGATGTCGTCCACGTGTGCGAAGACGTTGGTGGCCGTGATCAGTTTTGCCGGGCCGTGCTCTTTCAGTATCCGATCTGCGACGTCCAGCGACCAGAAGTCGTTGATCGTCGTTATGCCACGTGATTCGGCGATCGAAGCGATATTCTCGGCCGGATCGACATTGATGACACGGACGCCCAGTTCTTCCGTGAACTCACCGAGCAGTGTGCCGTCGTTGCCGGCGATGTCGACGACCAGGTCGGCGTCCTGTAATCCCAGTTTCTGCCCAATCGTGCGGGCCATCTCCCGGCAATGACTGACGTAACCCCTGTTGATCGACGACCGGTAGCTGTAGTGGGAGAAGAGTTTGCGGGGGCTGACGATGACAGACGTCTGCGACAGCGAACACTCGGGGCAGAAACAAACCTGCAACGGATACCGGTCCATCGATCTTGCAGCCCGGGCATCGGGCGCGAGATTGTTCGCCAGCGGCATCATCCCCAGATCGAGATATTTCCTGAGTTCGGTATTGCCGCAAACCCGGCATGCCGCGTGGCTTCGGGCATCAGCCCGCCCTTCCCTGTAGTCCTTCCAGCGACCCAGGTTCAACGACGTGTCGGCCGGTGACTCGTGAGCCGACTCGCCGCGCTTGACGGCTTTCACGTCCGGATTGCGAAGCTTCGCATAGTCGTACATGGAGCGGCGCTCCGAGCCGATGTTCAGGATGCCGGTGAGGGGGCTCATGGCCGCTTCGAGAACCTGCGGTGCTATCAGGTCCACGTAGTCCTTGGACGTCCATTTGTCGGTGAACGCGGCTTCGTACGGAATGCGCCCGGCCCCGAAACTCGTCCTGATGATCAGGTGGTTGGGCACTGTCGTGACGGCAGACTCGCCGCCGAGTTTGGTCAACGCATAGAGATTAAAGGGCCTGATCTCATCGTCTTCCGAATAGTCGCCCTTGTCGCCCGCGTATACGTAGTCGGTCGACACGTAGACGAGGCGCGTCCTGTACTTTAGGCAGGCCAGTGCGATGTTGGCCGTGCCCTTGATATTGACTTCGATCGCTTCGGTCGGATCGTCTTCGATTGCACGATTGTCCGTCACCGCGGCCGCGTGGATGATCAAATCCGGATGGTGGCTCGCGACATAGGCCGATACGGCGTAGCGATCCGTGATATCGAGTTCTGCGCGGGATGGAGCAACCATGTCCGGCGCGAGTTCCTGCAATTGAGACCCCAAGAGGCCGGAACCGCCCGTCAGCATTATGCGCAAATCCGTCTCCGTGGCGCTCAAAGGGACTTGAGCGTATGGTACAGTCCAAAATGCGGGCTGTCTAAAGGAATACACCAGCGTGTGTTCCTGATTATAAAAGGAAAATTCGCTTGCTCGTCCCCGGATCGATTCCTGCCAAATGACTCAGACGAAGGCCGAAAATCTGGATTCGCGCCTGTGCGAGATGCTCGACGAGTTGCCCAAGTTCCGGGAGGAAATCCTGCCATCGAAGTACTGGGAGGAACTGAACAGGAAAAACCTCAAACAGATCTCTGACAGCAGCTACGAAAATTTCAAACGCACGGTTGCCAGGAATTATTTCACGTTCATCGTTACGCCGTGGAATCGACAGATACGTTTTCTGATGCGCTCACTGCCGTTCGGCCGGGCCTTGCGCATATTCTCGAGCGCCTTTTTTGCACCACGCCACGAACTCTTCAAGTGGTATCAATCCATTTATTACAACCTGCTCACGAAGCTCTTGTGGGCGTACGTCGAACACAACGACCCGAAGCAACTGCTCGACGGTCTGAACGAGCCGCTCGAAGGCAATCCTCCACGTGTATACGAGAGAGGCCGATTGATATCGCAGGACCTCGCCAATTCCTTTCTAGAATATCAGTCGGTCGTGGACGCAGACGTGGACCAAGGCGAGATTGCCACCATCATGGAACTGGGGTCTGGCTACGGCAGAACGGCTTACGTTTATCTGACACTGAAGCCGGAATGTCGATACATACTGGTGGACATTCCACCGGCTCTGTATGTCTGCGAGAAGTATCTTTCGGGCCTTTTCAGCGGCAGGAAGATATTTCCGTTCCGGCCGTTCGACCGTTACGAGCAAATCAGACAGGAGTACGAAGCCGCAGACATTATCTTCCTGATGCCCAACCAACTGGAGCTGCTTCCCCAGGGTTCAGTTGATCTCTTTATCAATATTTCCTCTCTGCATGAAATGCGAATGGACCAGATCAGGTATTACTTCAGCATGATGGAGAAGCTGACACGCAAATACTTCTATACGAAGCAGTGGAAGGAAACGAAGATTCCCTACGAGAACGTCGTCATTCGCCGGTCGGACTATCCCGTCAACGAGAACTGGCGGCAAATCTACACGCGGGAATGTAAAGTACAGGATCTGTTTTTCGAGGCGTTGTACGACTTGTCCTGACAATGAGAAAATTATTCAACAAGCTGCTCTTGAAGTTCGGTTATCTGATCACCAAAGCGCCGCGCATTCTGTCAGAGCAGTCCGTCGACTCCCAGGAAATGCTGCCTGCCGAACTTACCGAGAAAGTCAGGATCGGCGAAGCGACCGAGACACCGGACGACGAGTTGTTCCACATGTTCGCGACCGATACCGATGTTCACAAGTGGCACCACTACTTCGACATCTATGCGCGGCACTTCGAGGCGTACCGGTCGGGGCCGGTCAGGATGCTCGAGATCGGCGTATTCCGCGGCGGCTCGCTGCGCATGTGGAAGAAATACTTCCATCCCGATTCGGTCATCGTCGGCATCGACATCGACAAGAACTGCCGGCAGCACGAAATCGCCGATCAGGACGTGTATGTGCGAATCGGCAGCCAGGCCGACCCGGATTTCCTTGCCGCCGTGAACAGGGAATTCGGCCCGTTCGACATCATCCTCGACGACGGCAGCCACAAGACCTACCACCAGCTAGTCAGCTTCACCTCCCTGTTCCGCAACGCATTGAAAGACGGCGGTTGCTACCTGGTCGAGGACATGCACACGAACTACTGGACCAGCCACGTCGATACGCCGCAATCGTTCATCGAGGTCTCGAAACAGATGGTGGACATGCTGCATGAGCCGTATCTGGGCAGAAAGGAAATCCACTTCCGCCACGAGCATCCCGAGGCCGTATCCGAACTGACGCTGTCATATCTGGCCGCACACTTAAGCGGCATCGCGTTTTACGACTCGATTATCGTCTTCGACAAGAAGCTCAAGGCGCTGCCGAAATCGGAGCAGCGCTGAACCCGGCGTGACTTTAAGTTGCTGATTTGAATGAACGTGGTATCACATAACTGAGACTTCGATACGTCGCGATCTGTACTGAGCCGTATGGTTTATAACTTTTTTGCATATCTGTTGTATGTTTGCAACTGTGGCCCCCGTCATTATGGACAGTATTTGGGGTAGCTGATAAACTGATGGGCACGAAATGTCGCTCAGGGACAACAATGTGGGCGGGAATTCAGTAGTCAGCCGCGCGCACAGCCGAATAACAACAAAGCGCTTGACACCTCGTCCTTGTGGCGACCACCCTGATCGGGACCCGGGTATTTCCGCGACCCGGCGGGTTTACCGCTACGACAGAGATGACTAATCGCATATCAGGGGGACACTACCGACAACACAATTCAGTCACAGCCACCAATCAATACAACCATCGAATTCGCTGGTCGCACAAGAATGATTAACAGCGACCGACGAAAACCGCATAAGGGAGACTCATTGTGAGTATTGTTGACTTTAAGAAGCTGTTCATCGGCACGCTGGTGCTGTTGAGCGTTCCTCTTCTGGGCCTGGCCCAGGACGGCGACGACGCCGATGACGAGGATGAAGCAGAAACGCGAGCCGTCGAGGAGATTACCGTCACCGGCTCGAGGGTAAAACGAGACACCTACAGCAGTATCGCGCCGCTGCAGGTCATCACGGGCCAGATGTCCCGCGAAGTCGGCCTGATCGATCCGGCCACGATTCTTCAGGAATCGTCTTCGGCGTCCGGACTCCAGATCGACCTGACATTCCAGGGATTCGTGCTCGACAATGGCCCCGGTGCAACCAACATCGACCTCAGGGGACTGGGTATCGGCAGGACGCTGGTGCTGGTCGACGGTCGCCGCGCCGCGCCGGCCGGCGTTGAAGGCGCGCCGTTTGCGGTCGATTTAGGCCTGATTCCCGCATCCCTGGTGCAGCAGTACGACGTATTGCTGGACGGTGCGTCGTCGATCTACGGCTCGGATGCCGTTGCGGGCGTCACCAACGTCATTTTGCGCAAGGATTTCGACGGGCTCGAGGTCGAGGGCTTCACGAGCTCACCTGACGAGAGCGGTGGCCTGACGAACACTATCAGCATCGCCTGGGGCAAGAACTTCGACCGCGGCTTCATCGGCGTGGGCGTTGAATTCGAAGACGCCGATCCCGTCACTTTAGCGCAACGCGAGTGGACGCAAGATTGCAACAAGCATGTCGAGATCGACGAGAACGGGGTCATCCGTACCAACGACCTGTGGGGTGAGGTCAATCGGGGCTACAAGCCATGGAACTGCAAGGGCGGCCGCGCCGCCGGCCGGTTCATCATGCCCGGTGTTTTCGGCGGCGCCGGCAGCATCTGGTATACGCCCGGTTTCTCCAACAGCGGCGTGCCGGACTTCAGCCAGGAGAGCATGATTTTCTTCAATGCCGGCATGGACGGCGACGGCGACGGCATAACCGACGTGCGCCACACGGCCGACTACTCCGGCAGCGACATCGGCGGCGATTCGACGCACCTGTATCCGGATTTCCAGAGCCTCAGCGTGATGGCCTATGGCGAATACACGCTGGAGGGCGACATGAACCTCACGCCGTTCTTCGAGCTGCAGTTCAACCGGCGCGACGTGTATCTTGACAGCGGCCAGACGGCACAGTTCTTCCCGTTCGTGCCGGCAGACAACCCGTTCAACATCTGCAACCCGAACGGCATCCGCGGCGTCGACTGCGGCCTGGCGACCGATGCGATGTGGAACCAGCAGAGCGTCATCGATGCCTTCATACCGGTATTCGGCGCGCCCCCGCAGGCCTTCGGGCTCGGGCTGGGCGGTCCGATCGGACCCGCCGTGTCGCGGCTGGTCTGGCGCATCCGGGACGATCGCAACACGACCGATACCGAGGTCTATCAGACGCGTCTGGTCGCCGGCCTCAAGGGCGACCTGCCGGACTTTTCGCCGGGACCGCTGGAGGACTGGTCCTTCGAGTTGTCTCTGATCGCCGCCAAGTCCAAGGGCACATCCAGCCGCTACGGCATACGCGACGACCGCTATGACCTGGCGGTAGGCTGGACCGGCGCCTTCATCGAGGACCCGGCGAATCCGGGCACCTACCTCTGCGGCGAGGACGCGGACGGCGACGGCGTGCCCGACGGCACCGACGGCTGCGTGCCCTTCGACATGTTTGCGCCGTCGCTCTACGGCACCGGCCCGGGCAATCCGGTCGGTGACGTGGCCACACAGGCCGAGCGCGACTGGCTGTTCGATTTCCGTGATTTCGGCACCGATTACGAGCAGATGATCTGGTCCGCCTTCGCCACCGGCACCGTGTTCCAGATGCCGGCCGGAGCCGTACTCGGCGTGGTCGGCTTCGAGTATCGCGACGACAAGATCACGTCCATCCCGGACGACATTGCCCGCGACGGCCTGTTCTTCGGCTTCTTCTCCGACCTCGGCGCGGTCGGCGAGAAATTCACGCGCGAGTACTATGCGGAACTCGAGTTCCCGCTGCTCGCCAACGTTGCAGCGGCCAAGGAACTCGACTTTAACCTGTCGGGACGCCATACGACCGACGAGTTCTACGGATCCGATTCGACCTATTCGGTGAAGCTGGGCTGGCGGCCCATCGATTCCCTGTTGCTCAGGGCGACGACCGGTACCTCGTTCAGGGCGCCGAATCTGCGTGAGAACTTCCTGCTCGGAACGACGGGATTCGGTACGCTGTTCGATCCCTGCGTGGTTCCGGACGTTGCATGGGACACGATCACCAACAGCTATATCCCGGCAAACGAGACACGGGAGCCGGAAGTGCTCGCCAACTGTGCGGCCAACGGCGTCGATCCGACGGCGCTGTTTCTGGGCGGTTTCAGCGCATACAGCGTGGAGATTTCAGCGGGCGGCGCCACCGACATCGTCGAGGAGACCTCCGACTCGGTCTCGTACGGCTTTGTCTGGGACCAGCCGTTCTTCGAGTCCTTCGACCTGACCGTCGGCTGGACCTACTACGAGATCGATATCTCGAATTCGATTGTCGAGCCCAGCGGTCAGTTCATCGTCAACGATTGCTACACCTCGCCGATCGATCAGCCGAGCGTGTTCTGCTCGCGTATCACGCGTGACGCGGCCAATACCCTCGACTTCATCAGTGCCGGGTTCATTAACCGCGACCAGTTGTTTGCATCGGGAGTCGACATCAACATCGGCTACGATCAGACGATCACGCTGTTCCAGCGTCCCTTCGATGTGGCATTCGATCTCGCGCTGAATCATCCGAAGGAAGTCTCCTCGACGTTCCTGGACGACAACGGCGATCCGACCACCGATTTCTTCCAGGAGGAATTCGGATTTGCCGACTGGAGAGGGCAGGCCGCGCTTCGCATTGACTGGAGCGACTACCGGATCACGTGGCAGACCCGCTACATCAGCGCTGTGGAGCAGGACGTGGATACGATCGATGATTTCGACGACATCGACGGTATCGCCGATACCTGCGGCGGCCCGTCCCGTGGCGACGTGCTGTGCCGCGACGTCGGTTTCGCCGACAAGTACTATAACCACGCTGTGTCGTTCTATTACTACGGCGACGTGTGGACCATCGGCGGCGGCGTTCGGAACGTCTTCAACGACGATCCACCTCTGGTCGACAGCAGCGAGGTCTTTGCCGTCAGGAACAGGCCACGCGGCGTGGGTTATGACCTGAACGGGCGGACTTACTTCCTGAACATCGGGGCCAATTTCCAATAGGCCGGTAGTCCGTCAATTCCGATGAAAATAGCAGCCCGCGGTATTTCCCCGCGGGCTGTTTTTTTGTATAAATACCGCATTGTTGTGCGCTTTCACAACGGGTAGAGTGACCAATGAATATGAACAGAATCATTACCTTAGCATTTGCCGCGATGTGTGCGGTTGCCGGGCTGGCAGCGGTCCCGGCGAGCGCCACGCCGTATCCCCTCGAGTATTTCGCGCTCCGAGACGTGATCAGCAACGTCCGGATCTCACCCGATGGCCACTATCTCGGGCTCATGAAGATTCCGAACAAGGACGGCAATCCGATCATCGAGGTCTACAATGCCTCGAATCTGACGCGGGAGCCGTTTCGGGTCAATGCCGATCCGATGGAGATCACCAGTTTCGACTGGGTCAGCGACACCAACCTGGTCATGTCTCTGCGGCAAAAAGTCAGGGACAAGATCGAGGGATACAACCAGGGCGTGTATGAAACCCGTATCGCGCTGGTCGACGTGCAGAGAGAAAAGATAAAGTCCTTCGACGAGTTGGGCGCGAGCGTCTGGAACCTGTTGCCCAACGAACCGAACAAGGTGATATTGTCGTTCTTTCCCGATCTCGGCAAAGACTCGAAGATAAGCGAGCAGTTCCGGCCGCGAAGTTTCTACGAATTCGATCTCAGACGCGGATCCAAGAAACTCCTGCTACAGGGCAAATTCTCGCTAAGCCAGATCGACTTCGACGGCGACGGCAATCCCTGGGCGGCGCGAGGATTCGATCGCGCCAAACGCGAATACATCTGGTATGTCCGGCCGAGGGGCCAAAAACGATGGGACGAGATCTTCCGCCTGAGTGAGGACAGTTTCGAGGACTTCGTCGTTGAGGGTATCGATGAAACGAAGGCCGATAGCGTTTTTGTAACCGCGCAGAATGGCCATGACAAGCGCGGGCTCTGGGCGTTCAACGTCAATTCGAGGGCCTTCGACGAGCTGGTTTACCGCCGCTCCGATGTCGATGTCTCGGGCGTGCGTTTTCACAGCAATAAATGGACCAACCCGGATACCGTCGTCGGTGTCGCCTACCGCAAGGACAAGATCCACATCGAGTACTTGGATGAGATCGAGGGCGCAACCTTCAAACAGCTCGAGGCCATCATCCCCTATGCCTATTACCTGCGAATCACGAGCCGCTCCCGAGAAGGTCAGGACCTGACCGTCTACAACATCGGGCCACACGATCCCGGCACCTATTACCTGCTCAAGGACGGCAGGCTGCAGGCGATCGGCAGCAAGCAACCGCTGGTGGAAAGCGAGCGGCTCGCCGACGTGAAGTACATCAGCTATCCGGCCCGCGACGGCTGGGAAATCCCGGGGTTCCTGACCATTCCCGAAGGCGAACCGCCTTTTCCGACGATCATCCTGCCGCATGGCGGCCCCTATGTGACTGAGACCGTGATTTATGACGAGTGGAGCCAGATGCTTGCCAATAACGGGTATCTCGTCTTGCAGCCACAGTATCGCGGCTCGCTGGGCTACGGGCTCGAGTTCTGGGAAGGTGCTTTCATCAACGGCGGTCAGGGCGGCTACAAAATGCAGGACGACAAGGACGACGGTGCCCTGTACCTGGTCAAGAAGGGGCTCGCGGATCCGGACAGGCTTGCCATGTTCGGCTGGTCGTACGGCGGATATGCGGCACTCATCGCCGCATCACGCACGCCACAACTTTATCAGTGCACCATAGCAGGTGCCGCCGTGGCCGATCGCCTGATGCAAATCAACTATATTCGGGACAATCTGCGTGGCGCGGACAAGATCTCATGGACGGATATGTGGGACGACAGTATCTCTCCGATCAAAGAGGTGGAGAAAGTCAATATCCCCATTCTGGTCGTTCATGGAGACGTCGACCAGCGTGTGCCCTTCAAACATGCCAGAAAGTACATAAAAGAGCTCGAGCGATACAACAAGGACCATAAGTACGTTGTACTCGAGGGTGCCGATCATTTTTCGAATACGCTGTTTTTCAGGCACCAGAAGAAACTCTACGACTCGATGATTGACTATCTCAGGCACGACTGCGGACCGGGTGGCCTTTAATCGATAGATGAGTAGGAAGTCGGTGAAGTTCCGGCATGCGACCAAGTGGCTGCTGTCGCCGATCATGCTGAAAATTCGTGGTGGGCCGCTCGAAGGAAGAAAGTGGAAAGCCTCGAGCGGCATCCGATTCATCAAGGGAACGTATGAACCGGGAAACGTCGCGGCGATTCAGAAAACCGTAAAGCCCGACGACGTCGCCTACGACGTAGGCGCGCATGTCGGCTACTTCTCGGTGTTGATGGGCGACATCGTGGGCCCCGGCGGCAAGGTCGTCGCTTTCGAACCCAGGGGCCTGAACCTCGGTTATCTCCAACGGCACGTGTCCGTCAATCACTGCGGCAACATCGAGATCGTATCGAAGGCCCTGGGCGATCATTCGGGTCATGCAAAACTCGAAACCCGGACAGGCTCGGGTACGGGCTATATTTCGGAAACGGGCGACGAAGACGTCGAGATCACGAGCATCGACGAGCTCGTGGCATCCGGCACCCTGCCCCCGCCGACATTCCTCAAGATCGATGTCGAGGGCGGCGAGATGGCCGTGTTGCGTGGTGCCAGGAAGGTCATCGAAAAGCACAGACCGCGCATGATTCTTGCGACCCACGGTGATGAGATCGACGCCGAGTGCCGCGCCCTGCTCAACGAGTGGGACTATGACATGCAGGACATCGATCACGAGTCCGGCGCCAGGGAAATGATCGTCACGCCACGCGCATAGCTGCAGGTATCAGTCTTGGCGCTCAAAGACGTCCAGATCACCTACGAAGACTACGGCAGGAAAGACCCTTTCTATGCGGCCCTCAGCCGCAGGGACGCGAAAGGCAACCGGTGGGATGTGAACGAGTTCTTCGCATCCGGAAAAAAGGAAATCGCCAAGGCGTTGAATGATCTGGCAGGGGTCGGCATTGCCGTCAACAGGGGCAGGGCGATGGATTTCGGTTGCGGCGTCGGGCGCCTGACCCAGGCGCTCTGCGAGCAGTTCGACGAAGCCGTGGGCGTCGATATCTCCTGCTCGATGATCGAGCGCGCGGAGCAATACAACCGCTTCGGCAACCGCTGCTTTTACCGGGTCAACACGACCGATGACCTGAATCTGCTGGACAGCGAAAGTTTCGATTTTGGTCTACAGCAACCTGTCGCTGCAACACAGCCCGCCCGAAGCATCGTCACGATATATCGCTGAGTTCTTTCGAGTCCTGCGCCCCGGCGGCATCGCGCTGTTCCAGATACCGAGCGGGCCGCGGCACGAGCCCGGATCGTTCGGCGCCAGAGTCTATTCGATCCGGAGAGGGCCGCTGCGGCGGATCTGGAAGCGCCTGCGCGGACTGCCGTGCGTCGAGATTCACTATATAAATCAGTCGCTTGTCGAAGAGATCATCAGAGATAGCGGCGCCCGGCTGATCGATGTCAGACGACACGGGTCCGTCAGGCGAACCCGGACCAGCATGCTGTACTGCGCTGTCCGTGAGTCATAAGCGCACGGCATTCAAAAGATCGTGTAGATGAACGGCGCAACCGCCGAGCCCTGCGCGAATACCAGCAGTGCGCCGATCAAGAGCAGCACGATCATGATGGGCGCAAGCCAGAATTTCTTGCGCTCGCGCATGAAACCCCAGAGGTCCTTGAGTAGTTCCAGCATCAGTACGGATGTTCCATGTGTTTCGAATCCCTTGCCTCACTCGGCATGCGGCATGTCTTCGCATCTTCCCCGCTCCTGGTCGCCATCGGATCGCGTCCGGCCAGGCGCATGATCAATCCCAGCGGCGTCACGATCAGGAAATAAACGATTCCCAGAACGACCGGGGAAACGACCCGGTTCAATAGCAGGCCCAGACGCATCCAGCCGCGGTAGACGCCGCGCAGGCTGGCAGGTGCAAGCAGGGCCCAGACGATTAAGACCATCGCCACGACCCACGGCCAGCGAGGATATCGCAGATCGAATACGAATGGCAGGATCAGCCCGAACAACCCTGCGACGATCGCACCGGTGGTGATGCCGAACCTGCGCAGCCCGCCGGCGTCCAGTTCGGGGATCAGCGTTGTGTCGTGTGCATCAGTCAAGTGCGAACTCCTCCTTCCAGGACTCGTCTGCTTGGGTTTCAGGCTGGTCGCGCTTGTCCAGGATGATGTTTTCCAGCACCAGGTAATCCATCTCGGTGCGCATGAAGCAGCGATAGGCATCCTCCGGCGTGCAGACGATCGGTTCGCCGCGCACGTTGAATGACGTATTCACCAGGACCGCGCAGCCGGTTCTGGCGTGGAAAGCCTCCACCAGCTTATGGAATCGCTCATTGGTCTCGCGGTGAACCGTCTGAAGCCGCGCCGAATAGTTGACGTGTGTCACGGCGGGAATCTCCGATCTGGGCACATTGAGTTTCTCGATGCCGAACAGGGCCTGTTGCTCCGGCGTCATCGCGATGCGTTTGTCCTCAACGACGTCCGCGACCATCAGCATGTACGGGCTCTCCCTTTCGAACTCGAACCAGTCCGACACGCGCTCCGCCAGCACCGCCGGCGCAAACGGACGAAACGATTCCCGGTATTTGATTTTGAGGTTCATTACGGATTGCATGGTTTTGCTGCGCGGGTCTCCGAGAATCGAGCGGGCGCCCAGCGCGCGCGGGCCGAATTCCATTCGCCCCTGGAACCAGCCGACCACGTTGTCCCGATCGAGCAGCTCCGCCAGGTGCGGCAGCAGCGCGGCATCATCCATGCGATCGTAAACCGCGCCGACGGATTCCAGGTAGCTCGTGATCTCATTCTCGGTGAACCGAGGTCCCAGAAACGACCCGCTCATGGCGTCGGCGCCGTTTTGCCTGCGTGGCTTGCCCAGGTATTCATGCCAGACCGACAACGCCGCGCCGGGTGCTCCGCCGGCATCTCCCGCAGCCGGCTGCACCCAGATGTTCTCGAACGGCCCTTCGCGATGTATCCGGCCGTTCGCCACGCAATTCAGCGCAACCCCGCCGGCAAGGCAAAGATTCTCGACCGCCAGTTCCGCGTGCACCGTCCGCGCGAGCCGCATTACGGCGTCCTCGATTACCTCCTGGATTGACGCCGCGATATTCATTTCCCGTGCCGTTAGCGGCGACTCCGGCCGTCTCGGCGGCCCCCCGAACAGTTCCGCGAATCCGGCATTGGTCATCGTCAGGCCGGTCGCGTAATTGAAGTAGGCCATGTTCAGCCGAAAGCTGCCGTCTTGCTTCAGCGTCACCAGCTTGTCCAGAATCAGGTCCGTATATACCGGCTCCCCGTAGGGCGCCAGGCCCATCAGCTTGTATTCGCCGGAGTTGACCCTGAAGCCGGTAAAGTAAGTGAACGCGGAGTAGAGCAAGCCGAGGGAATGGGGAAAATCGATCTCCCATTGCGCCGTCAGCGTCTCGCCCTCGCCCAGCCAGACGCTGGTCGTCGCCCACTCTCCGACGCCGTCCATGCATAACACGCCGGCGCGCTCGAAGGGGCTTGCAAAAAACGCCGAGGCGGCGTGCGCCTGATGATGTTCGGTAAACAGCAACTTGGGCAATTCGTCGCGGCCACAGCCACCGAGATCCGCCAGGGATTTCCTTAACTGGTCTTTCAAAAACAGCTTTTCCTTCAGCCAGACGGGCATGGCCATCGCGAAAGAGCGAAAACCGACGGGCGCATAGGCAAGATAGGTCTCCAGCAGGCGCTCGAACTTGATCAGCGGCTTGTCGTAGAAAACGATGTAGTCGAGGTCGGTCAGGCTCAGATCCGTCTCCGCCAGACAGTAGGCAATGGCGCCACCCGGAAAACGGGCATCGTGCTTCTTTCGGGAGAACCGTTCTTCCTGTGCCGCGGCAACCAGATCGCCGTCGCTCAGGATCGCCGCGGCGCTGTCGTGATAAAAAGCGGAGATGCCGAGGATGTTCATGTGATGTCGCCGCTCCTGGCGCAAAAACGAAGCCCCCTAACCAGGGCGGACCCGATAATCCGTGTTTCAATCAATATCCTATTACCGCGGCTTTTGCCAGGACACCGTCCCAAAACTTACGGTTCTCGCCCGGGACGGATTGATGCATCCAGCAGGGCGCGCTCGGTTATCTGATCCGAGATGCAGGCCGCGACCCGCTCGGAGAACTGGGCCGAGTAGTGTACGACGTCCACGTACACCGGCCCCGCATCGTCATCCTGAATCTCCGCACACCACAGGAAGTTGTCGCCCAGGAGATCCTGCTCGATGAGAGACTGAACCGACCGGTAGCCCTGCCTCGAGTAAAGGTGACGCGGAATGCTGTCGAGACTGAATGGATGCCTTCTCTGGTCGTATGCGAAGGTCGGCACCGGCTGCCACACGAACACGGACTGGACCGCATGCGACGCCGCAACGGCCTCGATGATGCCTTTGTTGGACAGGTATCGGTCGATGGCGCGCTGGATGATGACGGGATCCTCGTAGTCGACGGTCTCGGCCACAGCCTGTCTGCCTATGACGCGGGCCAAGGGCGACTGTGACAGCAATTCCAGCGCCCTGCTCCCCGGGTCCTGGGTCACTCGCCTGAGCCGGCGCGTGTACAGCGGTTCATCGGCCCTGGCGTAGTAGAAATCGTTCAGGCCATCGATGAACACGGCCAGGTCCGGGGCGTGACCGTTCGCCACGAGCTGCGTGAACAGGACGCGCTCCTGAGTCGAGTAGTAGTGCCCGCGGCCGAAGTTGTAGACGCGCACGTTAGCATCGAGCTGTGATGCGAGGCGCTCTTGCAGATACGACGCGATCGTCTCGTTGTCCGCCACGCCGTATCCGAAGGCCGTGGAGCCGCCGAAGACGAACACGTTGATGGGGTCCGGTTGCGGAGGCCACGGGGCCTGATTCGCGCTGAAGCGAAAGCCGACTTCGTGCACATTGACGTACTCACCGCGATAGGGGGACTCCGTGAACTGCGTGAACGGCTCGTAGACGAACTTGCGCGACCAGGTTTCCGCGAGCAGCGCCCGGACCTCCCGCTCGCTGCGGTGAGGGTATCCCCGCATCAGCAGATCGAAGCCGTATTTTTCCGCCACCGGGCTGTCGCCGCTCAGGCGGTCCTTGACGTGGAAAAAGGCCAGCAGAAAGACGTTGAGCAGCAGAAACAGGACGACGGTATTGACAATGATCAGCGCCCCGGACTGGTACCAGCGGATCAGGCGGCGCATGCCGCCGAGGAGCTTGCGGGAGTAACTCACCGCACGATCCGGATCGGCCTGAAACGTCTCACGTAGCCGTCCTCGCTGGCGACTTTGCGACTGCGCAGAGTATGACCGAATGAATGAAGGCACTTCAATCCCGCAGGGATATTCCCTATCATTCGCCCGACTCGACGAGCCGACCACGAGACAGCCATGCGAGAAGTCTTCGAGGACATCTACGATCACAATAAATGGGGACACGGCTCGGGGGCCGGCTCACTGCCGCGACATACGCGCGGCTATGTCGGCATGTTGCAGGACTTCATCAGGGGCCACGATGTCGGGACCGTCGTGGACCTGGGATGCGGCGACTGGCAGTTCTCGCGCTTCATCGACTGGGGCGGCGTTCGATATTACGGCCTGGACCTCGTGCGCTCGGTCATAGATCGAAACAGGGAACGCTATGCCGGACCCAACATCGAGTTTCGCCTGTTCTCCGGCGATTTCGACGACCTGCCCGAGGGCGATTTGCTGCTCGCCAAGGATGTCCTGCAGCACTGGTCGAACGAGTCCGTCAGGACCTTTCTGCCGGTGCTGAAGCGCTATCGCTACAGCCTGATCACCAACTGCGTGGACCCCCGGGGCGAGACGGAGAATATCGACATCGAAGATGGCGGGTACCGCTACCTGGACATTCGCCTGCCACCGTTCAACGTTGACGCGACCGAGCATTTCTCCTTTACCAACCACCGACCGTTCCCGCTTCGCTACCTGAAGCCGGTGCGGTGGCTGAAACGGGTGTTGCTGGTGCAGTCAGAGCACTGACTCGGGGATCATCCGGCAGCCTGACCCTGTGCAGCAGGCGCTTGCATCGCTTCCATGAAGATTCTCGTCATACAACAAAAACGCATCGGTGATGTCCTCGTCTCCACGGCGTTGTGCAACAACCTGCGACAATATATGCCCGGCGCCGAGATACATTACCTCGTCTTCAGCTTTACCGAAGAAGTGGTCACCGGCAATCCGAACATCGACGAGATCGTGCTATTCGAGGACAGTGACCGGACACCGTTCAACATGCTCAGGTTTGCCCTGAAGATTCGTCGCAGTGCCTATGATGTCGTCATAGACCCGTACACGAAACCGGAGTCGCGGTTTTTCACGATGCTGTCCGGCGCTAAGACCAGAATCTCGTTCCGCTCACGCGGCGGTATATACAACGTTACCGTTCCACACAAGGAATATCCTCCCGATGCCTGTGGAACGGTGTTGACCGACCGTCTCAACCTTCTGAGACCATTGCTCGGCGAGGAGGTCCATCTGGATCCGAAGCACAGGATCTTTCTGTCAGAGGACGAAATCGGGCATGGAAAACGACTGCTTGAAGCACAGGGAATCAATCCGCAGAAACCCATTGCCGTCTTCGGCATCTTCGGCAGTGTCAGCGACAAGACCTATCCGGAAGATTACATGTTGACTCTGATGGACTGGTTTCAGGGCCGGTTCAAGGCGCAGATCATGCTGAACTATTTCCCGGAACAGGCGGCCGACGCCAGGCGCTTCTATCAGTCGATGACCAATCGGCAGAACGTGTTTCCGGATCTCGTCAGCCACGACCTGCGCAACCTCGCCGCCGTTTTGTCGCATGTCACGCTATACATCGGCAACGACTCCGGGCACACCCACATCGCGAAGTCGATGAATGTCCCGACCTTCACGATTTGTGCACCGTTTGTCGCCAGGCACACCTGGGGCATCCTGGATGACCTGAAGAGCAACGACTCAGTGGACGTCAGCGACCTGTTGCCCGAGGAGACCAGGGACCTCACGCCGCGGCAGTTGGTAGCCAGATCGGCGCAGCTTTATCGCAAGATGGACCCGGAGTCGGTGATGCGGAAGATCGAAGCGTGGCTGCGCACAAACGACTTCGAGACGTAAGCGCTGCTACTGCTGAGCCAGCAAGACCTGATATTCATCCATCAGAATCCGCCAGCCGCGGCCGAGCATGTATTCGATTGCCAGCTTGCCCTTGCCGCCATTCGGTAATCTGCAGTCATCGATCAGCACCAGCGTATTCTCGTGCAGGCGCCCCTCGATCGCCTTGAATTCGGCGAGGTGATGCTGCTGGCTGGCTCTCTGGATCGACGTGTCGTCTTTGTCGTAGTCATAGCTGTCCAGATACAGGAAATCGACCGGTTGGTCGAACGCCGCCAGGAAGGCCAGGGAGTCCTGAAGGTGCCATCTGACGAAATCGTCCAGACCCTGCCGCGAGACCTCGGCCTTGGCTTCATTGATGGATTCCTCGGCGATGTCGACGGAGTGCAGCAGTGCATCGTTCTGCTTTGCCCAGCTTCCGAAGACGATGGTCGAGGCGCCGTTGCTCTTGGCCCCGCGCAATCCGATTCGTGCCGTGCCGGTCTCGACCAGCACGGCTGCCTGACGTTCTGACAGCAGCTCCAGCGTCTTTCTGAAGCTGTCGCGCCGCTTGCCGAAATTATGTCTCAGTGACAGAAACGGATAGAGTGACTTGTGCCGCATGGCGCGAACAAGCAACCAGGCCAGTACCAGGGTGAGAAATGCGAGCAGCGCAATTTTCACGGGGTCCTCCCGGTCGATGCCGTCGTCAGGCCGAATTGCAGGGGATGTGCCCGAGACGGGGTCTCGTCACTTTTCCCTTCCCGGTGGCAGGGTCCTGTCCCAGTTCAGCGCATTGTATTTCTCGAGAATCGCACGAACCTCGTCGATGGGTATCGCCTGCCGCGCGCCGCGGGAGCTTTTGACGGTCGTGGCCGTGAATACGGCGTTATAGATCGCCTCCTCGGTGGCCTCGGCGGTGGCGGCAAACAGCGGCGACATCGAGTCGTTCACCAGCGACAGGCTTTCGACCGGGCTCTTGCTCGTCCTCGGCCGCCTGACGGTCTCATCGGTCGAGAAGGCGATGACATAGTCGCCCGAGCCGTTGCTGGCGTACGAACCCGTGCGCGCCAGGCCCATGATCGCCCGCATGGCCAGCCGATCCAGAGAGCGTGCATTCAGTGGCGCATCGGTCGCGACGACGATCATGATCGAGCCGTCTTCGCCGTCTTTACCGTCACCGGCGGATTCGAGGTCATCCCGGTACGGGTAATCGTTCAGTTCCCGCCCTACCGGCGCGCCGTTGATGGTCAGGACGCCACCGTAATTGGTTTGTACCAGCACACCGATGGTGTAGCCGCCCAGTGACCCGGGCAGCACCCGGGAACTCGTGCCGATGCCGCCTTTCCAGCCGAATGCCTGAGTGCCGGTGCCGGCGCCGACGCTGCCCTCGGCGACCGGCCCATTGGTGGCATTGTTCAGCGCCTCGTATACGTGTTCACGCCTGATGGGGTCGGCCCACATGTCGTTCACGTGAGCATCATTGGTCTCGCCCACAACCGGGTTCACCGTGTGTTCGCCCATGCCCGGCTGCTCGTACACCCACGCTTTCAGGGCGTTTGCCGCGCTCCAGACGCACAGCGTGCAGGTGAGCAGTATCGGTGTCTCGATTTCCCCGAACTCGCGCACCTGCGTCTCGCCGATGAGCTTGCCATAACCGTTGCCGACGTGGACCCACGCCGGCACCGGATGGGTATACAGGTTCCCCGGGGCGGGAATGATCGCGGTGACGCCGGTCCGGATGTCGTCGCCCTCGATGATCGTGCTGTGGCCGACCCGGACGCCGGCGACATCCGTGATCGCATTCAGGGGCCCGGTCGGAAAGATGCCGACGGCGAGCCCGATATCCCGCGCTCTCGGTCTGTCGGCGGATCGCGCCGGGTCGCCGAGGACAAAAGCGAGAATACAAAGTGCTGTCACGATCGTTCTCATTGCCGTGCGCCCCCCTCAGTCCGTGAGACCCAGTCGCTTGTGCATGATCGGGCTGGTGGTGGTGTACTGCAGGTGGACTTTCTTGTCGGGCTCGATTCTCTGCTTGATCGCAAATGCCGCCAGCGCCGCTTCGTGGAAACCGCACAGGATCAGTTTCTTCTTGCCGGGATAGAAGCTGATGTCGCCGATCGCATGGATGCCCGGCTCCGAGGTCTCGAATTTCTCGGTGTCGACGTTGACGGTCTTGCGATTGATATCCAGCCCCCAGTCCGCGATCGGGCCGAGTTTCGGGGCCAGGCCGAAGAACACCAGCACGTGATCGACCGGTATGTCGACGGCATCTCCGTCCTTGGGCTGGATCGTGACGGATGTGATGTTGCCGTCACTGCCGTGGATCGCGCTCGCCTTGGCGTTTTCCATGACGTCCATCTTTCCGGCGGCAACCAGCTTGCGCATCCTGTCCACCGAAGCCGGCACCGCCCGGTACTCGTCGCGCCGGTGCACCAGGGTGATGTGGCCGGCGGTCGTGATCAGTTCCAGCACCCAGTCGAGCGCCGAGTCGCCGCCGCCCAGAATAGCCAGCTTTTTTCCGGCGAATTGCTTCGGGTCCCGGACCCGATAGTGCAGCGTCTTGCCGGCGAATTTATCGGCATCCGGCACCCTGAGCTCACGGGGCTGAAACGAGCCCACACCGCCGGCGATCACCACGGCGCTGGCCTGAAACTGCGTCTTGGCGCTGGTCTCGACGTGAAACGTGTCGTCGGCATTCCTCGTGACGACGGTGACCTCCTCGCCGAGGTGCATGCCGTAATCGAACGGTTCGATCTGCCTGAGCAGGGCATCGGTGAGCTCCTCGCCGGAGCACACCGGGATGGCGGGGATGTCGTAGATCGGCTTGTCGGGGTAGAGCTCGCTGCACTGCCCGCCGGGCTGCCGGATGGAGTCGACGACCTCGGCCCTGAGCCCGAGCAGTCCCAGCTCGAAGACCTGGAACAGCCCGCAGGGGCCTGCGCCGACGATGACTACGTCCGTCTGGATCAACAATGTGCTCCGTCTGATCGACCGTCTGCATTGTCCGGAGTCTCGGTACAGGCTGCAATCATTTCCGCGGCAGGGTCGGGTGCCCCCGGAGGTCCCCGGCGGGATCAGCTGCCGGCACAGGCCCGGCGAAACGAGCGCTCGGCGTCTCGCGGCGGGATCGCTGCCAGCCGTGTCAGCGCGCTTTCGGCAGGCCTCCGGTCGAAGCTGTCGAAGCCGCATGCCGGCCCCTCGATCCTGCGGGCGGCGGCGATGGCGATACTGACCGCGAGGCGCGTCCGGATCAGATCCAGAAGCACCGCCAGCTCCGCATCACCGACCGGCACGACGGCGTTATAGCCCTGGAGGAACGCCGCACAGGCCTCCAGGGGCTCATTCTTGCGCAGGACCACGTAGGCGAGCGCGATCGCGACTTCGCATATCCTCGGCTGGTAGCTGATGTCGCCGAAATCGATCAGACCGTCGACGCGCGCCTCACCGTCATCCGATACGTTGACCAGGGCGTTGTCGTCGTTGGCGTCATTGTGGATGACGCCATGCGGGAGACCGGTGAGTTGTCCGGCAACGGCATCGTCGAACCTGCCGAGCACCGCGGCGAGCTGCCCCGCCGCATCGTCGCTCATATGCCCGAGGTGCCTGCGCGCTTCGCCGGCGCGCGTGAGCTGCCACTGGTGATCCTGGTGCATGGCGGGATGCGTAAACGACTCGAGCGCCCTGTCGATGCGCCCGAGGCTGCGCCCGAATGTCCGCAGCAGCGCGCGCGACTGCGGCGCGAATTCGGAGAGCGGCGTCCCCGGGCAAAACGTGAGTGACCAGACGATTCTCTCGGCGGCTCCGATCGAGGCGCTCGCGAACCGCTCGCCCGCCCGCGTCGGAATCACGACCGGCAGCCTCGGATCGCCGGCAAGCTCGGCGAGATGCGCCAGGGCGCAACACTGCAGATCGACGCGCTGCGCGCTCGCGCCCTCGTGCATCAGTTTCAGAATACGCTTCTCCCCGGTCGCCGAAACCGCGAGAAAGTTGTCGTCGAGCTCTCCGTAAAGCGGTGTCAGCTCGGCGTCGAAACCGTACAGGTCTTCGAGTACCTGCCTGGCCCGGCCTGTGACGGGGTGTTTCCGGTGCGCCCGGGTGGGGCCCTGAGGCACTGCTACGGGCTCGGATTCAGGCCCACGACGATCGGATCGTGGTCCGATGCCCGGTACGGGGTGGCGCCGTCAAAAACTGCCGGGTCGCGGCCGAATTCCAGGTTGTAGTCGAGCACCGCCGGCTCATCGGCATTGACGTGCCACTCCGCGACGTCGGAGACCTGTGCGACCAGGCTCGCGGATGCGAGCGCGTGATCGAGCGCCCCGGCCTGGCCGGCAAACACGAACGAATAGCTGCCCGGCCCGACGAAGTTCTCGAGCAGGTTGTCGTAGCCGGCGGCCTCGAGCGTGGTGACCGGGTCTTCCTGCAGGTAGGCGTTCAGGTCACCGATGATCAGTACGTCCGGGTCCCCGCTGGCGGTCGGGTCGCCGGCCAGCCAGTCGGCCAGCGCGACCGCCGCGCCGGTTCGCGTTGCGTTGCAGTTGGCCTGACCGTCGTTCAGGTCCGGATCGCCGACGCTGCTGCAACTCGAGCCCTTGGATTTCAGGTGATTGACGGCCACCGTGAGGATCGCGCCGTTCGAGACCCTGGTGAAACTCTGCGCCAGAACGGGGCGATTGCGGGCATCGTCGAAGCGCGGGTCCACCGTCGAATCCAGGATGGCGAATGCGCCCGCCGTCGCGACGCTCGCCGGCCTGTACAGCAGCCCTACCCGAATGGCGTCGGAGCCGATGGTGCCGGTGTCGACGAACGCATAGCTGCCGGCGCCCGCTGCGGCATTCAGGCCGTCGACCAGGCTCTGCAGCGCGGCCGTGGCATTGTTCTCGAGCTCCATCAGGCCGACGATGTCCGCATCCAGCGCTATCAGCGCAGTGACGATCTTGGTGTGCTGGCGATCGAACTCCTGCTGGCTGTCGGCGCCCCGGCAGCCCCTGTCCCCCGACGGTCCGCAGATATTCTGGCCCGTGTCCAGGGTGGTGAAATAGTTCAATACGTTGAAGCTGGCGACCCTCAGCGTGCCGCCGACAGCCGGCGCCGCGGCGGGCCGCGGGTTCGACGGCACGAATTGCGGGCCGGCCGTCGGCACCAGCCGGTAGGTCTCGGTCCCGTTGACGCCGCTGCCCCGGGAGAAACGGACATTGCCGGTGACGCCCGTGACGCTGTCACCGGTGCGAATCGAATACCCGGGCGTCGTCGAGACCGCCGGGTCCAGGTAGCGGACCGGGGCCGCATTCATGATCATCAGCCCGTCGTCCAGCATCACGCTGCGCGCCGCCGCCTGGTCCCGATGCGCGGCGTACCCCGCCACATCCGGTGCGTTGCCGTTGGTGAACTGCGCGAGCCGGCCGCCCTGCGACAGCAGGACCTCGCCGTATCGCTCCAGATCGAAAAGCGCCGTGACGGTCAGGGTCTGCGGAAATCTGACCAGCATGCCCTCGAACCGCTCCAGGTCCGCGATCAGCTCCCCGTCGGCATTGCTTACCGTGCCTGCTGCGGGCAGGTTGACGTCCGTTTCCGGGATGACGGCGGCCGCCACGGCGTCGACCCGCACGCTGGTCGCCTCGACCCGCGTCTCGCCGGAGAACTCGCTGACGGTTCCCTCGACCGTGACTCTGTCGCCGACGTTGACGTCGACCGCCGGTGAGGCGCCGTCAGACACGAACACGCCGTCGGAGGTGGCGGGATCGGCGTCAGGGGTCTCTTCCTGAACGTAAAAGCCGCCGAGGTCGTTCTGCGCATCCGCGTCGCCGCCCTGGAAATCGCCCGTGACGATGCCGCGCACGCGGACCGCCCGGCCGTTTACCGGAGAGCTGCGCCCGCTGCCCTGCACGTCGTGAATCGGCGTCATGACCGGACCGGGCGGCGGCGGCGGCATGACCACGGCGGCTCCCCCACCGCCGCCGCAGCCGGCCGCTGCCACGACCAGCAGCGATATCAGAACGATTGTGCGCACGGATTCTCCCCCGCACTGGACAGATACATCGAACTTATATCATGCCTCAGCGAGAGACTTCCGCAAACGAGGAGAGAAACTCGAGTCCCTTGCGCAGCCTGTAGCGGTCGACCGTTTCCGGCACCACGTTCTTGTAGTCGGCCACGACCCAGCGTACCTCATGGGTACTGCAGTAACCCCAGAGAATGCGTCCGATCGGCCATACATTGGTCTGCTTGCCGCAATGTGGACAGCCGCGCACACTCATGCGGCGCCCCAGCGGGAATGGAATCACGTTGCCGGAATCGGGAGCCATGGGATAAGTTAAATAGCTGACCTTCTTCCGGCAGACTGTGACCGGACTCTCACCGCAACCGTATCGGCGCAGTCGACTGCCGAATCTGTGACCTGGGTCCGCCCCGCTCGGGGCGGCATCCCGCACCGCATCATTCCCCGCCGGCATTGGCAAACACGGCGCCGGTGATGTAAAACCTGCACCCATAAAGACAACAAGCTTTCCGGAACCAGGGGGACAACATGATCAGGCGATTTGTCGTTGGGGCGATCCTTCTCATCGGTTCGACCGGCTGGTTGCCGGCCCAGCAGGCTGCGATAACGTTCAGGTCTACCGACGTGGCCGAGGGCCTGACCATGCTGGAGGGCCAGGGCGGCTTCGCCGGGGGCAATCTGGGCCTTTTGACAGGCAGTGACGGCGTGATCCTGATCGACGACGCGCTCGAACCGCTGGCGGAGACGGTGATCAGGGCCGTGGAGGATCATGCCGGCCGGCCGGTCGATTTCGTGATCAATACCCATGTGCACGGCGACCATATCGGCGGAAACGCAGCGCTGCACGAGTCCGGCGCGCTGATCGTCACGCACGACAATATTCGCCATCGCATGCTCGAGGAAGATGTGGCCGAAGACGCTCTGCCGATCATCACCTTTTCCGATGCCGTCACGTTCCATCTCAACGGCCAACGGGCATTCGTCTTCCATGTCGCAAACGCCCATACGGACGGCGACGCGGTCATTCATTTTCCGGACGTCAACGTCGTCCACACGGGCGATCTGCACTTCAACGGTATGTTTCCGTTCATCGATCTCGATCGGGGCGGCAGCGTCGCCGGCTATCTGGCCGGTCAGGAAGAGATCCTGGAGTTGGCGGATTCAGACACGAAGATCATTCCGGGCCACGGCCCGCTTGCCAGCGAGGCGGATCTTCAGGCCGCCCACGACATGCTGGCCGATGCCCTGGCACGGGTAGGCAAGCTGGTCGATGCAGGAAAATCGCAGGCCGAGATCCTCGCCGAGAACCCACTGGGGTCCTATCACGATGACTGGAACTGGGACTTCATCACCACCGAAAGAATGACCCAGACGCTCTATCGCTCCCTGACCGAAAACAACTGACAGACAAGGACTCCGACATGGCTGAATCCGAAAGCCCGAAGCCCGGCCGCCTCGAACGCGCGCTGGCGGCGGTCGAACGCGTAGGCAACAGACTACCCGATCCGGCCGTGCTGTTTATCGCCCTGCTCATCATCGTATGGGTCCTGTCCTGGATGCTGTCGGGCACCAGCTTTGACGTCATCGATCCGCGAAGCGGGCAAGCGCTCGTCATCGAAAACCAATTGACGGGAACTGCGATTACTACCTTCCTCTCCTCGATGGTCAGTAACTTCATGCAGCTTCCTCCCGTCGGCGTGGTTTTGGTCGCAATGCTCGGCATCGGGGTCGCGGAATACACGGGTTTCATCAGTGCGGCGCTCAAGGTCATAATGGAAAAGACTGCCCGATGGCTGTTATCGCCGACAGTCGTTCTTGTTGGTATTGTCAGCCATTCGGCCGTTGACGCCGGTTACGTCCTGGTGATTCCACTGGGCGGCGTAATTTTCTACCTCGCTGGACGTCATCCGCTTGCCGGGATAGCCGCGGCTTTCGCCGGCGTGTCCGGGGGATTCTCGGCCAACTTCGTGCCATCCGTACTGGACCCGATGTTGCAGGGCATCTCCCAGGCAGGCGCACAGATTCTCGATGCGGATATCGTACTCAATCCCCTGAACAACTATTTCTTTACCACTGCCTCATCGGTCCTGATCATCGGGTTTGGCTGGTATCTGACGGACAAAGTCGTCGAACCGAGGTTGCAGGCCAGTGAGGTGGACGGGGACCCCGACGGGTTGCCGGCAATGGAGCCGATTCAGGACGCCGAGCGAAGGGGCCTGCGATGGGCTCTCGTCTCAATGGTGATCGGTATCCTTGTGCTCGTTTTGACCGCCTGGCCGGACACCTCGGTATGGCGAGCGAGTGATGGGGGATTGACTTCGAGAGGCGCTCCGTTGATGGCGTCCATCGTGCCGCTGATCTTCTTGCTGTTCCTGCTGCCGGGTATCGTTTACGGCATTGCAGCGGGCACTATGAAAAGCTCGCGTGACATGATTGCTGGTATGAAAAAATCCATGGAGAGCATGGGGTACTACCTGGTGATCATGTTCTTCATCGCCCAGTTCATATACGCATTCGGGCAGTCGAATCTCGGCGTATTGCTGGCGCTCGAGGGCGCCGCGGCACTCAAGGCAATGGCCATGCCGGCCGCGATAACCGTAACGGGGATCATCATTCTCACCGGCTTCATCAACCTGTTCGTGGGCTCCGCATCCGCGAAATGGGCGCTGATTGCACCGATTTTCGTACCGATGCTGATGCAGCTCGGGATTTCGCCGGACTTTACACAGGCCGCTTACCGTGTAGGCGATTCGAGCACCAACATCATTACGCCGCTGATGCCGTACTTTCCGCTGGTAGTGGTTTTTTGCCAGCGCTACGTCAAGAGCACCGGCATCGGCACGGTCACGGCGATGATGCTGCCGTACTCGATCACGTTTCTGGTCGTGTGGACGATATTCCTGTTGTTGTACTGGCTGACGGGACTGCCGCTGGGTCTGCAGGCGAGTTACACCTACCCGCCCTAGCAGGGTGCCTCCCCAGGTCACAGGGTTGTCCGCAAACGCGCGGCCGCTCTGCTATCCTCACTCGACGAACAACAAGGAACTGATTGTGGCAACGACCTATCTGCATGAAAAGCAATTGCCTAATGAGTCGCCGGAGTATCGTACAGCCAGGAACAAACTGCTTGCCGAAGAACAGGCGCTCAGGGAGAGCATAGAGCGCGTGGCGGCACTGCGCCGCGATCTTCCACCGGGCGGCGAACTCAAGGAGGACTATGAGTTCGAGGAAATCGGTCTCTCGGACGGCGGAACGCGCCCGATCCGGTTCTCGGAGCTGTTAGGCGACAAGGCCGATCTCCTCGTTTACAGCTATATGTACGGACCGGACTGGGGTCATCCCTGTCCGTCCTGCACATCGGTCATCGACGCCATCAACGCTGCCAGCCGTCATGTCCGGCAGCAGGTCGAACTCGCGGTTATCGGCACGGCAACGCCGGCGCAACTGTACGAGATCGCCGGGGAACGCAACTGGCAGGACCTGAGGCTGCTGTCGTGCCAGCACAACGACTATGCGAAGGACTATCTTGCGCAACCAGGCGACGCGCAATCTCTGATGCCCGTCATAAACGCGTTTGAAAGACAAGGCGATCGCATTCGTCACTTCTGGTCATCGGAACTGCTCTGGACGCCGATGGAGGGCAAACACCCGCGCCATGTCGATATCGTATGGCCCGTATGGGGGCTTCTCGACATGACGCGATCCGGCCGGCACCCCGAAAAAACGCCGCAACTGAATTACTGACAAAAAGACTGACAATGAATACCGAAAAGACATTGGACTTCGTCGATAAGGTCTGGGACGAATCGATCATTCCCGAGCTCTGCGAGTACATCAAGATTCCCAACAAGTCGCCGGCCTTCGATCCCGACTGGGAGAAACATGGCTACATGGAACGGGCGGTGACCATGCTTGAAGAGTGGTGCAGACAACAGCCGATCGAGGGCATGCAAATCGAGGTCGTCCGGATCGACGGCCGCACGCCCCTGCTCTTCATCGACATTCCGGGCGCATCCGACGACGTCGTGTTGCTGTACGGCCATTACGACAAGCAACCGGAGTTCACGGGCTGGGATGACGAACTGGATCCCTGGATACCGGTCATCAGGGATGGAAAATTGTACGGTCGAGGCGGCGCCGATGACGGCTATGCCGTATTCGGATCGCTGACGGCGATTCGAGCGCTACAGGAGCAGGGAATCGAACACGCGCATTGCGTTGTGCTCATCGAGGGCTGCGAGGAAAGCGGCAGTTTCGATCTGCCCTGCTACATCGAGAAGCTGGAGCATCGCATCGGCGCACCCGGCCTGGTCGTCTGTCTCGACGCGGAATGCGGCAATTATGATCAGTTCTGGTGCACGACTTCGCTGCGCGGCAACCTCACCGGCAACCTGCACGCCGATGTTTTGACCGAAGGTGTTCATTCCGGTGGCGCCGGTGGCGTCGTGCCCTCCAGCTTCAGGGTATTGCGCCAGTTACTCAGCCGCATCGAAGACGAGTCGAACGGAAAAATCCTGCTCAACGATCTGTATGCCGAGATCCCGGAACAACGTACCGAGCAGGCGAAACTGGCGGCCGAGGTGCTCGATGAATCGGTCTATCTCAAGTATCCCTGGGCGGTCGCCGACCCTCTACCTGCCGAGTCGCCGTACGACCTCCTGCTGAATAATACCTGGCGGCCCGCATTGACCGTCACCGGCGCTGACGGTCTGCCCGCGCTCGTCAACGCTGGCAACGTCCTGCTGCCAGGTACGACATTGAAACTGTCGTTCCGATTGCCGCCTACCTGCGATGCGGACAGAGCGGCGGAATCAGTCAAGAATACCCTCGAGGCAGATACGCCGCCCTTGTCGGAGGTCCGTTTCGAGGTGGAATCGACCATGGGAGGATGGAGCGCCCCGCCGGTCGCAGGATGGTTGGAAGCTTCGATGCAAAAGGCCTCCCGGAATTTCTTCGACAGACCCTCGATGTACATGGGCACCGGCGGCACGATTCCGTTCATGGGTATGCTGGGCGAGAAGTTTCCCCGGGCGCAATTCCTCGTGACCGGCCTGCTCGGACCGAATTCGAATGCGCACGGACCAAACGAGTTCCTGCATATCACCACGGGCAAGCGACTCACCTGCTGTGTCGCGCAGGTGCTGGAGGACCATTTCAAGAGGGCCTAGGATCATGCAGCGCGTTCTGATTGTCATCGGCGTCCTGATCATCCTCGCAGGCCTGGCGTGGCCATGGCTGAGTCAGCTTCCCCTGGGCCGCCTGCCCGGCGATATCTTGATCGACAAGCCGAACGTCAAAATATACATACCGATCGTCACGATGATAATCGTCAGTGCACTGCTGACCCTGTTGTTCTGGATTTTCAGACAATGAGTGCACGACTCGTCGTCGAATCAGTCAGACGATTCGCGGTTGATGCTTTTTGCATTCTATTCGGTCTTTGGCCATACGCATTTCAAGAGACCGACAACAGGACTTGACGAGACCTATACTCAGGCGGTCGAGATGACCTGATGCGCCTATCGCGGTTGCTGTTGGGTAATGCAGTGAATCCCGCCGCCGCCTTCCGCGATACGGCTGATGTCCACGGTTACTATTTCCCGATCCGGGAACGCTGACTGCACGATCCCGACGGCCGTCGCGTCATAGGCCGTGTCATAGGACGGAAAAACGATCCCGCCATTAGCGATGTAGAAATTGATGTACGACCGGCAGAACCGGTCGCTTTGTGCATCGGCATCGGCGGCCTCCGCGATGGTGACGATCTCCAGTTTGCGCCCGGCTGCGTCGGTTGCTTTCTCCAGCGCGGTCAGGTTTTCCCGCAGGTCCCTGCAGCGCCCGGAATCATCCGGCGCTCCCACCTCGCACATGACCATGCCCGGCCTCACGAAGCAGGCAATACCGTCAATGTGGCCGTCGGTTTCTGAATCGTCGGGATCGCCGGGAACCCAGATGACCTTTTCGCCGCCCAGGGAATCGCAAAGTATCTGCTCCGCTTCTGACTTTGTCAGCCCGGGGTTGCGGTTGTCGTTCAGTATGCAACTTTCGCTCGTGAGGATCGTGCCCTCGCCATCGACATTGATGCCGCCACCTTCCATGACCACATTCGACGTAAAGGTGGGAATGCCCAGGTGCTCGGCTACGCGGTGTCCGACTGCCGCGTCATTTCGAATGTGCGGGTATTTGCCGCCCCAGGCCGCGAAGTGATAGATCGAGGCCGCGAGTTCATCGCCCCGCTTGACGAAGTTCGGCCCCGAGTCCCGCGCC
Source organism: Woeseia sp. (assembly GCA_046756445.1). Lineage (GTDB taxonomy): Bacteria > Pseudomonadota > Gammaproteobacteria > Steroidobacterales > Woeseiaceae > JACZWL01. Next base: position 34,308 of record JBHHWI010000016.1, read on the forward strand.
CAGGAGTCGTCCAGCTCCATTACCAGGTAATCGATCGAATCTCCGCATTTCGCCTGCGCATCGTCCATCGATTCCGGAGATACGATCATCGTCAGGGGCTCAAATCGCCGAACCGCCTGCGCCACCCGCGCGTACGCCTGCTGTGTCTCATCGATATCGGCCCAGATGAATGCACTCCTGTCCGGCCATTGCATCCAGCAACGCTCGTGCGGCTCCCATTCCGCCGGCATGCGATATCCGGCTGCCCTGGCAGTCTGTATCTGATCCACAACCCCCATGCGATGCGATCCGGCACGGTTGGAAGCATAAGAGCATAGCATCCGCGGCGTGCGCAGAGGCCGATTGAAATGGGGATTGCTAGTCTTTGCGCGGCTTCAGGCGGCAGTGTTTGCCGGTTCTGTTATAGGGATCGCCGCCTGAGTCCGGGCCATCGTCGATGGACAGCGCATCGACTTCGAGCTTGCCCACCCGTGTCAATCGGACGTCTTTTATGCGCGGCACACTCTGACCGGTTCTGTCCGATTTCTTTGCGGAGGTATCAGGTACCTGCGGCCCTTCCGGGAGCACGTCTGTATCGATGTATTCTTCCGTTCCCATGACCCGATGTTACGATAACGGCGTCCGCACCGTAAGGTTGCCGGTCCGGGAATCTCTACCGCTCGTCGGGCCGATTCCGCTGGTCGGCCCGTAGATACCATTCATCGGCCAATGGACGGCTTGCGCCGGTCCGGGCCACCGAGCCGAAATCGGCAAGCCACACATAAACGCATCTGACCGGGGCACGAGACGCGCGCGTCATCGCCGCACCTTGTGCCAACTCTCCGTAGGCGTGCTTTGCTTTCGCCAACCGTAGTACGGGTGCCTTTTCAGCAGGCGCGGATTGCGAAACAGCAGGATCAGCGCCGCACCGGCCGCGAAGCCGCCGATGTGGGCCCAGAATGCCACGCCGCCGCCCTGTGCGCCTATCGTGCCCAAGCCGCTGATCAACTGTATGACGAACCAGTACCCGAGCATGAATACCGCGGGCACGGCGACCGTCGTGACAAAGAAGCCGAGAAAAATCAGCATGTGTACGTGCACGCGCGGGTAGAGAAGGACATAGGCGCCCATGACTCCTCCGATGGCGCCGGAGGCCCCTACCATGGGTATGGCCGACACCGGATTTGCCGCGATCTGAAACGCGCCGGCTGCCAGGCCGCACAGCAGGTAGAACACGATGAATCGTACATGGCCCATAGCGTCCTCGACATTGTTGCCGAAGATCCAGAGGAACCACATATTGCCGATGATGTGGAACCAGCCGCCGTGCATGAACATCGATGTGACCGCCGTATACCAGGCTGACGCATCACCGAGTACGCAGAAAGTGCCCGGGCCGATCTGCAACCGGGTACCGGCATCCACGGTCTGCAACAATTCGCCCGGAATCATGCCGAGACGGCATACCGAGCCGGACAGACTCGGCTCGGTCCCCAGGCCTTGCAGGAAGATCCAGGCCGCCACATTCAGGACGATGATCCCGATCGTTGCGTACGGGATCAGGACCTGCGGATTGTCATCACGTATCGGAAACAAATCTTACTCGCACATACGATGATCCGGGAGTCTGCCCCGCGCATCATCCGTTCAGGACCTTAGACAAGGATATTCTTGTTTTATCCGGTGGTTCCTAGCGCACTCTTATCTTGACCCAATAGGCCGTGCCGTCCTCGCGCAGATAGACTTCAACCGTCCGGCCGGCTTGACAGTCCTCTTCAGTGCCGGTCGTATTTGCATGACCCGGGCCTTTGTCCAGATAAATCTTTGTGTCCTCGGTAACTTCAATGCGCCTGCCGGTGTCCTCGACCACCATTACGAAGCCGCGTTCGGACCTTCGCACCGAACGGATCGCGCCAATATATGATTTGACGTTCGAGACGCCGGGCGATTTGCCGATCGGTATATAGCGCTCGGTTGCCGGGTGCGTGAATGCCGGTGACCACAGGACCGAGCCCAGCACAGCTATAACTGTTGTCGCAGTCGCGCGCATATCAGTTCTCCATTCGGCTTCTCGCGGAGTGCATCGCGTCCAGGGCAACGCGTACGTAACCCGAACGGTTCCGCCGTCGCAACGCCGAGTCAAGCGCGTCCAGTGCATCCTCGATATCGATTGCAGCCTTCGGATGCAGGCCGCCACCGCGGATGACATCGACGGCGTCCCGTAACTCGAAGGTCGCGCGTTCGATCAGCGTCTCCTGCCGCTCATTGCCTCCATCATACGCCAGCGCCGTATCCAGTAACGCGTTAGCGGCGCGCAGGTTCTCCAGGGCATTGATTACGCGCAGGAATGCCGCAACCGCGACCACCTGGGTCGCATCCAGGTTGATGCCGCTGCCGGTGGCATTGGTCAGCAGTTGTCCTGCCGGAGAACTGTTGAAGGCATCGCCGTTGTAGAAGGCCACGGCGCCTTCGATGGTTTCGACCGAATTGTTGTGAAAAAACGGCCCCGTATCAGCCGCCTCCACCAGCGGCGGCGTATTGAATTCACCATTACCGGGGTTGCCGAAGCCGTCGTCAGGCGGGTTCTTCTCGCCGGTCAGATCGGCCGGCTGATCCGGCAACAATTCGACACCGGTATCGAAATTCAGATTACCGACGCCCGGACCGAAAATTGCCGGGTCGCCGTTCGCGCCTGCATTGAAATGACAGGCATTGCACTTGCCCAACGCGTTGTCGCGAAAGATGGCCTGACCCCGGGAAGCCACCTCGCCGCGCAGATTCAACGGCAATTCCAGATCCTCCTGTCGGCCGAGTGATAGCTGGAAAGCTTCCAGCGCGTCGAGCTCCTCGTCAGTCGGCAGACGGAAATCGACGCCGGCAATCCGGTTCAGGGTCTTGGGGAAATGCTGAATGACTGCGCCCACCGCGAACGAACGGAGCGAACCGTCCCCGGGTGCGCCGTCACCCGACCAGCCCGTTCGCGGCCCTTGCCGGCTGTCCACAGACGTACGCAAAGCCAGAGTATGCGGCACGCCGCGCATGTTGAAGTTGTTTTCCAAATCGTCGAATCCATCCTGATTTTCCAGGATCATGGCGAACTTGCGCATCAGAGCCGGATTTTCGAAATTCTCGGCAAGCATCGAATTCGATTCCGCAACGAACAGCGGATCGTTGTCGTCCAGCGTTGCTACAAACGCCGGCGAGATGCCGAAATTGTCCTCGGCGCGGTGACAGCTCCCGCAAGTACGGCCGTTCCCCGCAAACGTTTGCTTGAAGAATATATCCTCGCCCTTCAGGACCACCGGATCCTCGGGTGCCGGCCCGGGTATTGACACGCAGGATGTTGTCAGGACAGCGGTTGCGATTATCCACCAGCGATCGACCGACCCAGGCATTTTGAATCCCTCACCAAGCGGTATCCGCTATTCTGCCCCCGTCAATATTGATAAAAAAGCCCATATAGCGTCGCCATACGACGACAACCGGGGCACTGTTCACAATAGTGGACCGCACACAAGGACCTGCTTATTCGATTGGGGCGCCCGTAGCATGAACTGCCTCACCGCGCATCGCGCCGCATAAACTGATCACGCAAAACTCCCGCAGAACTGGCGAGTCAGTTTTTCCTGAGGCTGCTCGCTGCAAGCCCCGCTCATGCCGTCCTTACCGACGACCACACTTGATTTTGAGCAACGCAAAATCCTGGATGTAGGCAGGCGCTTCTGAGGCTTTCCTGCCGATGATCCCGGCTCCGGTATCAGTGTCGGTATCGGTGTCGGTATCGGTGTCCGGGTCGAATCTCATCCACTCGCCAAACTTGACTTCACTGCCGACGTGATAAGACGGCCGCACCGACCATCTGTATGTCTGGCAGGCATCGAGTTCCATGGCAATGGTGTGACGGGGTTGCGGAACCTGTTTCTCGGAGTAGACCAGCCGGTGAAGATCATAGATCTCTACATCGTAAAATATGTCTGATTCGCTGATCGTCTCGGCCCAGGCACCATGGGAATCGTCACCGTGCAGGGTCAGTTCCCATGCAAGGGTCGGGGTCAGTGATCGGCTGACGAGTTGCCGATCGTTTTTCCTGTCCTGGCTTGCCGTGTCCGTTTCCTTCGCTCGCAACTCGCGGGCAAGCTCGACCCGGTCGAAGACCTCGGCCGAGATCTCACGCCCGAGAAAATGTCGCGCGAAGTTGACGTAGTCCCGCCATAGCGCATTGCCGTTGTCGGTCCAGTTGCTTAGCGTATCCCGGTCTTGGTAGTGAACAACCCGCTCGTATATGTCGTCGCCGTCACTCGGGCGATGCAGCGTCGCCTTTGCCGAGGTGGTTATGATGGCGTCCTTTCCCTGGACGTCGATCGCGACGCCATCGAAACTCACATACAGGATGGCGTCGGTGTCCTCGGGAACGGGTGTTGTGGGCGCAAACAACTTTGAATCGGGAGTCGGTAATCGTTGAAGCCCCCGGTAGACGTCCAACGCCAGTCCGTCGTTCGTCAACTGCCGGCGTTCCCCCCTGGCGAGCTCCTCAGTCAGCCCGTCCCGAAACTCCTGAATCTCCCGCTTGGCCGCCCCCGATAAACCACCGAATATGGCACCGGGAATGGTCAATATCGGTATCGGGAAATTCACATTGACACCGCCGATCTCTGTCGGAATGTTTCCGATTCTCGAACCGGCCTGCATTCCACCGACCAGGCCCGGCGTTTCCTTGTCATAACTTCCGCTGATGGCCTGGTTGGCCGGACTCAGGCCCGCCATCACGACAAGCTTGTCGACGGAAGAGCGCAGCGTCTCCGGCATGGGCGAATCGGCCGATTTCGATGGTTGGTTGAGCGACGGCAACTCCAGACTGGTTCGGCCCTGAGCAGCCCGGCCGGGAGCAAGCATTGCTGCGCCTCCGAACACGAGCAACGTCGCCCAGCTGATCACGGTGTGGATCAAACCGCGGTTCTTTTCTCCGGCATACATCCCACGCCTCTTGTTTTCGTCGCAAAACAGAACTTGCCGTCGATTGTAGCAATTCTAGACAAGGTCAAATGCCCCACAACAGGGGTTTTTCGGTTTATTGGCCGACGATTTACAGTATGCACAAGTGCCGTGGAAGACATTCAGGGCCGGGAGCGGCTCAGGAGAGATTGATTCAGTCGCTTCACTCCTTCAGCCTTTCGGGGCGCACTTCGTGCGTCTGTCGGCTCGCGAAGCTCGCCTCGGTTGGACGGCGGCTTCGCTGTCTCGTCGCCGCTTCCGCGCGGAAAAGATCAAACCCGGGCAAAAAAACGGCGGCCCGAAGGCCGCCGTATTCGTTTCAAGAACAACTTCGATACTCAGAACGTGACCTTGACGTTGACCGCATAAGTCCGTCCCAGGGTGTCGTACAAGCTCGGGAAGGTATTACCCGAATTGAACGATGTCGATCCGGTATTGTTACCGAGGATCGGTGGATCTTC
>JBHHWI010000017.1:0-38383 GCA_046756445.1 Woeseia sp.
AGCCGCGACGATCTCGCGCCCACAATCCCGGACTCTCGCGCAATATTCAGGCTAGCGCCTCACAGCCGTGGAGCACTCGGGTTACATGACCGGCGGCTGGCCCAGCGGTTTGACGAGCCGTAGCGCCTGTACCCTGCGGCGCGTGCTTCTCAGAAACGTGACGCCAAAGAGGTATCCGGCGGCACCGCCGGTCACGTGCGCCATGACATCGACCATGCCCGTGTCGACATTCGCGAACAGGTTATAGACGTCCCACCCGATGTACCACAGGGCCAGTGCCCAGGCAGGCACGGCGATGGAACCGAAGAAGACGACGAACCAGTAATAGCAACGAATCCGGCCCGACGGCAACAGATAGGCAAACAGGCCGATCATACCCATCACGACCCCGGACAGCCCCAGCGTCGAGTAATGGCTTCCCAGCAATCCAGCCGCCAGTGACGAAAAGGTGGCGCTGAATATGGATATCGCAACGATCAGGGCGACGAAGGAGTAGCTGCCGATCAGCACTTCAATCGTCGTCGCGAAGGCAAAGAAGAAAACCAGATTGAATATGATGTGTGGCCAGCTTCCATGGGTAAAAGTCGATGTGACCATCGCGACCGGGTCCCAGGACCCCGTGTAATAGGCGAATTCGTTGTCGGGGTAGGTCGGTACCCTTATCTGGTAGAGCCGGTATTGCTCGTTCAGCTTGTCGTGAACGTACGCGCGGGAATCGTCGACGCTCAGGCCGGCAAGCGGTTGCATGTCGTCCGTCATTTTCTGAATGGTCTCGGCCGGATCCGGCGAAGTGTCGATATCCAACAGCACATCGACGCAGGGCACGTCCGATTCCGGACCGGCGATCCTGGCCAGTACGATCTCCGTCAGGCGGCCCTTGGCATCTCCGCAGAAAGACACGAACGCTTCCTGATACTCGTCCCAGGTGTTGATCTGGTGCACGAATACCGCCAGACACAGAACGCAGGTCAGGACCGTGAGGACTGGAAACCTGGGCAGCGGGAAGTCTGGCTTGACCGGAATAAACAAGAATCGTCAACTATAGTCAATGTGTGGCATTCGGCCAGAATACACGGGTCGTCGCAGGGCGCCATCGACGGGCGCACGGTTTGGACAGGAAGGGAATATTTGAATTCACGCTCTAAAATCCGCCGGACAACCTGCAGCGTCGTGACGGCAATGCTGCTGACATTTTTCGCCGTGAGCCTTGCGGAAGATTCCGATTATGCTGCCCCGAGATCCGCCATGGTTGCCCAAGTCGAGCTGTATGCGCGCCTGGCCGGAGATGTTTTATCGATATCCGAAAACGTTCTCTGGTCCCTTGGTACCGTGGAGCGCCACGAGTTCGTTCCCGACAGACAGAAGCGATTTGCCTACGAGAATCGCCCCCTGCCGATCGGGCATGGCCAGACAATCTCGCAGCCTTATATAGTGGCCTTGATGACGGATCTGATCACGCCTGAGAAGGACCATGTCGTACTGGAGGTCGGCACCGGCTCGGGCTATCAGGCTGCGATTCTGTCCGGTCTCGTCGAGGCGGTCTATACGATCGAGATCATTCCGCCGCTCGCGAGGCAGGCACAAGCCCGACTGGACCGACTCGGCTACGACAATATCACGACACGTCTCGGCGACGGCTACTACGGCTGGGAGGAACATGCACCATTCGATTCGATTATCGTGACGGCCGCCGCCAGCCACGTGCCGCCGCCGCTGATCGAACAACTTCGTCCCGGAGGACGCATGGTGATTCCGGTCGGCGGACGCTTCATGACGCAGCAACTGCTATTGATCGAGAAAACCGAGCAAGGCGAGGTCAAGACATTTCAGATTGCAGCGGTCAGGTTCGTTCCGTTGACGGGCAAGCATTAGTGACGTTGCCGCGCTTCGTACTTCCCGCGACGCTACTTATCTCATCGGCCGCGATCGGCTACGAAATCCTCCTGATGCGACTGCTGTCCATCGTACAGTGGCATCACTTCGCCTACATGATCATCAGCCTGGCTCTGCTGGGTTACGGCGCCAGTGGAACACTGATCGCTATTGCCAGGCGGTATCTCGAAGCCCGATTCGCGTCGGCCTTCGCGACCAGCGCCCTGCTATTCGGCGTGGCAATGGTCGCGTGTTTCGTGCTCGGGCAACGCCTGCCATTCAACGCGCTGGCAATCGTGTGGAATCCACGACAACTTTTCTACCTTGCCGGAATATACCTGGTTTTCTTCGTTCCATTTTTCTTTGCAGCGAGTTGCATCGGACTCGCGCTGACTTGCCTCCGTTTCCAGATCAGCCGCATCTATCTATTCGATTTACTCGGTGCCGGGACCGGTGCTGCCTCGATCATCGGCGCGCTGTTCCTGATGACACCGCAGAATGCGCTGAAGCTGCTGGCTCTATTGGCGCTCGCGGCCTCGGCACTGGCGACATCGACAAGCGGCAGGCGTTTGATGCTCGTACAGGGTATCGTCGCGGCCGTTTTACTGGTCGGCCTGCCCCAGAGCTGGCTCGATCTCCGGATGTCTCCCTTCAAAGGCCTCAGTCAGGCGCTGCAGGTCGTCGATACCCGGGTGCTGGCGCAGTATTCAAACCCGCTCGGCCTCGTGACTGTCGTCGACAGTCCGACGATTCCTTTTCGGGACGCGCCCGGCCTGAGCCTGAATACCCGCTCGGAGCCGCCGGAACAGCTGGCGGTATTCACCGACGGCGATGCGATGAGCGTGATTACGCGATACGACGGCGATCCGGAATCGCTGGCCTATATGGACGACTTGACGACCGCGCTGCCGTATCGGCTCCTGGACGAGCCGATGGTCCTCATTCTGGGCGGTGGTGGCGGTTCCGACGTACTGATGGCGCTTCGCCAGGGCGCTCGTGAAGTTGACGTCGTCGAACTCAATCCGGTGATGATAAGACTGGTCGGCGAGACCCATGCGGATTTTGCAGGCGATATCTACGCGGACGAGCGGGTCGCCGTTCACGAGGGAGAAGCACGAGGATTCGTCGCGAGACAAGCCCGGCGATACGATCTTATACAGGTGGCATTGCTGGATTCGTTTTCCGCATCGGGATCGGGGGTCCAGTCGCTCAACGAAAGTTATCTCTACACGGTTGAAGCGGTTGAGGAGTATCTGGGACACCTGGAGCCCGGCGGCATCCTTGCCATCACGCGCTGGCTGCGCATGCCGCCGCGCGACAGCCTGAAACTCTTCGCAACGGCTGTCGAAGCATTGCGGCGGGCAGGCTCCGATGCGCCCGGTCGGCAACTGGCTGTGGTTCGAAGCTGGAACACCAGCACGCTTCTGGTCAGAAATGGCGTTTTTGCGGACGATGATATTGCGTTGATTCGCGAGTTCTCGCGCCGTCGTTCGTTCGATACCGCTTTCTATCCTGGCATGCCGGCCGGCGAGGCGAACCGGTTTAATGTCGTCGCCGCACCCTACCTGTTCGACGGCGCGACATCGCTGTTGGGAGATGTTGCAGCCGATTTCGTGGACCGCTACAAATTCGAAATCATGCCGGCGACGGATGACCGGCCGTACTTCTTTCATTTTTTCAAGTGGAGCTCATTACCGGAGACACTCGCACTGCGGCATCGTGGCGGCGCGGGACTGATCGAGTGGGGTTATCTGATTCTGGTCGGAACGCTTGTGCAGGCTCTCGTGATCGGAGCCCTGTTGATCCTCCTGCCGCTGCTGCTGAGCAGGCGCCTCTGGTCACGAGGCGCAGGTACGCGCATGGGTGCCTACTTTTTTCTCATCGGGCTTGCATTCATGTTCATCGAGATGGCATTCATTCAGAAACTGATTCTGTTTCTCAGTCATCCCCTGTATTCGGTCGCGGTCGTGCTGAGCGGCTTCTTGATGTTTGCCGGGATCGGCAGCGGCTGCTCGAAATGGCTGCAACAACGGATGGGAAACGGAAAATATGCACCGATCACGGTTGTCATCGCCGCGGTTACCGGGATCGCACTCGTATATCTGTTACTCCTCCCGGAGCTGCTTGGTCGTCTTGTCGGACTACCGGATGTATTCAAAATCGGTCTGTCACTCATCATTATTGCTCCCCTGGCTTTCTTCATGGGTATGCCTTTTCCGATCGGACTCGGCAGAGTCGCTGAGGAGGCGGCAGACTTCGTTCCCTGGGCGTGGGGACTCAACGGATACGCATCCGTGGCAAGCACCTCGCTGGCAACCCTGCTGGCCATCGAGTTCGGATTTGCAATGGTCATTCTGTCGGCGCTCGGGCTGTACGTCGCGGCGGCTTTCATCATGCAGAAGTTACCTTGGAATATGTCTATAAATATATGAAATAAAGGAATAAATCATGCTCAGACTACGGCAAATCTTGCGCTTGGCAGTGGCCTCGGCCGTGCTGACGGTGCCAGCCACGGCCGAAGACAACGGCCTGGATGTGCACGAGGATTACTACCGGGGATTCGCACAGGGCGCGTATTACGGCCTGATGCTTGCGGGAGAGGATTACCACGTTGCCTGGTGCATGAAAGTCGAACTCGAGTACGAGACAAAGGAAATGGGCACCGGCGCCGATTTTCAACGCAGGATGGAGGCTTTGCTGGAAAAGTGCCGGGAGGAGAATTCCTGACCGAGGGCCCGGTCGCAGACCTTGTTAGTGTCTTGCGCCGTTTACGGTCCCAGCGGAATGCGGACGACTCTATCGTATCCGGTAGGCGCATGGTCTGCGGGCGATCTTCCATTACAATCATGGCGTCACCAAACCACGAGGCATGGATGAGGCATGCGGCAAGTGATCATTCGACGAACAGGACCGTTGATCACCGCGTTGCTGATGGTCGCCTTCAGCGGCTGCGGCGTCCGGGTCGCCGAAGACGTGCCGATCGAGATGCGGGACGGTATCCGTCTGATGACGGACATCTATTTGCCGCCAGGCCGCGGCCCGTTTCCGGTGATCATTTCACGAGTGCCGTACGGAACGCGGACCGACTACATATTTCAGCCGGCCGTGGGGCGGTTCTTTGCGGACAACGGGTTCGGCTACATCACCCAGAACGTGCGCGGCCGATTCGGTTCGGAGGGCGAGTTCACGGCCTACACGAGCGATGACGAGATCAACGACGCGTACGACACGATCGACTGGATAATCTCGCAGGAATGGAGTAACGGTATCGTCGGCGTCATGGGCGAGTCGTACTACGGGTACACGGCGCTCGCGGCCGCGGCAAGCGGACATTCGGCAATCAAAGCCATATCGCCCGCCAATATCACGCTGGCTCGCGAGAAACAGGTGCTCGATGGCGCGTTCCCGCTACAGGCAAGCGGCCTCTGGACCCTGGACATGGATGACGCGGACGACGGTCAGTACCGGGACACGGAACAGATCGACCTGTATCACCTGCCATTGATCACGATGGGCGAAGCCTACGGACTGCGCGATGAGTTGTGGCGCGAACGCGTGTCCGGCTATCTGGACGATCCCGGAGCCAAGCGGGACAAGGCGCTGGAAGACTACGGAAAGATCCGCGTACCCGCCCTGCACTTCGGCGGCTGGTACGACACCTTCACGCGTGGTTCGATCGCCATCTGGGAGGGCGTCAGGCTCTATGGCGGCGACGTGGATGCCAGCGAGATGCAATGGCTCGTGATGGGTCCCTGGGATCACGACGCCATGTCGATACATTTGGCAGGTGAGTCAGCGCCGATGACGGTCGGCCGCCGTGATATTGGCGGGGAATTCGTATCGGTGTACGGTGATACCCTGCTCGAGTTTTTCACCTATTTCCTGAAGCGTGAGGACAACGGGTTTATCGACCTGCCGCGCCTGCAATACTTCAACATCGGAGACAACGACTGGCGGTACAGCGAGCAGTGGCCCCCGGAACGATCGAGACTGCGCTCGTTGTATTTTCACAGTGAGGGAGACGCCGCCGCGGCCGACGATGGATTCCTCGATTTCGTGCCGCCGAGCGATGAACCGTTCGATTCCTACACCTATGATCCGCGCGACCCGGTTTCGATTACCGAAGACTCCGACGTATGGAATCGCGCGTCCAACTTGCCGGACCGCTCGGTCTTGCTGGCTCGCGATGACGTGTTGACCTACGTGACGGGCCCGTTGCGCAATGACCTGGACATTACCGGGCCGATCGCCGTCGAACTTTATGCGTCTTCTTCCGCGACCGATACGGATTTCACGGCGGCGCTGGTGGATGTCTATCCCGATGGGTACAGCCTGCTCATACAGGAGGGAATTCTTCGGGCCAGTTTCCGGGACAGGGACCCGGATCCGTCGCCGATCGAGCCTGGCCGGGTCTACACCTTCATGATCGACCTCTGGGCGACCAGCTACACCGTACCTGCGGGACACAGGATTCGCGTGGAAATATCATCGAGCAATTTCCCGCGATTCGCCCGCAACCTGAATAACGGCGAACCGTTCGGCACGAGCGACCGCGTCGAGATCGCCGAGCAGTCGATCTATCATACGAGACGATATCCTTCCCGACTCGTATTACCTGTCATGACGCCGCCATGAGTCGTTCCATCGCTCTGTCGTTCAAGGTTGCAATGGCCGTCTGTCTGTTGACCGTCACCACGGCGAATGCGCAGTGGTCCATTCCGGCATCGAAGGAAGTCATCATTCGCGGCGGCTGGCTTTTCGATGGAATCGGCGATAAACGCCGGCAGAATACCGGGATCGTGATTCGCGAGGGCAAGTTCGTTGCCGTCGACGCCGATTTGCAGGAACGGGTTCTGACAGCCGCCGCCGTCATCGATTTGAGCGAACAGGAAACGATCCTCCCCGGCATGTTCGATCTGCACGCACACTATAACCTGGATCTCGTAGACAGTGGTCGCGCCGAAGAAGTCGTCTACAACGGCATCGTTTTCCTGGCCAACGGCGTGACGTCGACCTGGTCGGCCGGCGAATATTTCCCGGAGCGCGTGATCGCGCAACGTGATCTGATCGACTCGGGAGAAAGCACCGGGCCCCGCCTGTTTGCGTCAGGGCCGTATTTCGGGGGATTCAGATGCGAATACAGCGTCGAGACGGCTGCCGACGACTGTGTCTCATGGCCAAATGACATCACCGAAGAGGAAATCCGCGGAGAAGTCGACAAGTGGGCGGATCAGGGTGTCATGAGCATCAAGATAAAGCAGGCTACACCAGGCGAGGCCAAGATCCTGATAGAACAGGCCCACAAACGCGGGATGACGACGGCGGGACACCTGGCCAACTACCACGGTGAATACGACATTCACCCGAGAGATGCGATCCTGATGGGCCTGGACAGGGTCGAGCATTGGATCACCCTGGCCAGCGGCGGGCGCGAGGGTGCGGAGCTGGAGCAAATGATCGACCTGCTTCTCAGGCATCGGGTGTATTTCGACGCCAATCTGCAGATGTACGGTGGTATTGACCTGCGTAAGGCACTCGATCCCGACATGGTCTGGACCAACGAGTCGAGATTCTTCACGCCGTACGCTCGAGCATTGCTCGAGAAACGTGGCCCACCACCACCGGAGTCCGACGAGGCCGATTTCGCCCGGCGCGTGCTGGAATTAAGAAGATTCTTCGACATGGGCGGCGAAGATCTTCTCGTCGTCGGCACCGACGAGCCCGTGTATACGTCACTGCTACCCGGATTCGCCTATCACCGCGAACTCCTGGCGATGACTTACGCGGGCTTGCCGCCGGAATCCGTCCTGAAGGCCGCCACGATCAACGGCGCCAGGGCACTGGGCGTCGCAGACAGGCTGGGCTCGATCGAGACCGGCAAGCTGGCCGATCTGTACGTTGTAAACGGCAATCCACTGGCAGACATAAGAGCCGCTCGCAACGTGCGGCTCGTCATCAAATCCGGCCGGATATACGAATCCGAGGCGCTTCTGAAATCGGCGGAAGGTCGGATCGGGCCGACAGGCCCGGACGATCATGCTGACTGGGAGCTCAGAATCCGGCCACTGCGGGCCCAATGAGCAGGCATCAGGACTTATTGCAGGAATTGCGATACCGGCACATGTTTCATAGCGCCGTCGCCTGCACGATTTGTGTGTGGGTGGTCCCGCAGTTTACGGCACTGGTTGTCGTGGGCGGTCCGAATCCTCAACTTGTCTCGTTGCGTTACGAACCTGCGTTCATCGCAATGAAACAGTAGTCGCAGGCCGTGGTGACGGCGAAGCGCAACCGCCGGGGTGAGTAAAACCGTGCCAATCGGGTAAAATCGTCCGGGTGCGCAATCCGTGATTCGACAGCATGACATCTGAAGAAGAAGAGTTATCGCCGGAGATCTATCAGCTTCTGGCATCCGGTCGCAAGATCGAGGCGATCAAGCTGATCCGCGAGGAGACCGGGCTCGGGCTGCGTGAGGCCAAGGATCTGGCGGATGCGCTATCCGGGCAGCACGATCCTGGGCACGTCCCGCCTCCCGAGATGAGGGAAGAGGGTGGGGCTGGTGGCATGATTGCCATATTGATCGCTATCCTGATTGCGATACTGGTGTATGTATTCTTCCTGAGCGGCTGAGCCGCGGCAAAAGGAGTATCATTCCGTTAGGGAACCGAGCAACCGGGGAGACACGATGGGCCAGAACGAAGCCACGCCGGACGAGCTGCCGGAAGACGCCAGTCACGAAGAGCAACGCGATACCCGGCAGATCGAGGATAACCTGAAACGGCGCTCGACCTGGCTGCGACTGATTTTCATGATTGTATTTGTGGCGATCTATGCAATTACCAGGATCGTTTTCGGCGCAGTGGTCGTTTTCCAGTTTTTGTGGGTGCTTTTTACCGCGGAGACGAACAGGCAGTTGACGGGGCTGGGCCAGTCACTGGCGACCTATACCTACCAGATCATGCGCTTTCTGTCATTCAATACCGACGACAAGCCGTTTCCGTTCCATGCCGATTGGCCGACAGGGGCGCCCGGCGACTGACAACGAGCGCCCGGCGAGTTTTTGCAGGGTGAGCTGCCGGTGTTCTGACGCACAGGCGAACGACGTTACGGGCGCGCACAATCAAACCATGCCTGAAATCGTCGGCCGCGCGAAGAAAAATGCCGATAGCGCCGCACTGATATCCGCCTGAAACGCAAACGACCAATTGTCATCGAACTGTAGAATCACGCACATCGGCATGGCTGCGCTGCATGGACCTTGAGCCGTTGAGAAGCAACTGGGCGCTCCTGGCGGCGGGCGCAATAGGTCTGATCATAATAATCATCGTGCTGTCCCGGCTGACCCGACGATCAGCCTGGGGGCAGCTTCGTGACACGCTCCGGGACCTGTCGAAGGCTCGGCGGGAGGAAGCACACGCACTGCGCGCGGTCGCAAAAGCCGAGCGACTCGCGAATCGGCTGCACGGGAAGGCCGAGCGGGTCAAGCCCAGGCAGGTACAGGAAGCGAACGAGGCGCTGGAGGATGCGAGATCACTTGCGAAGATCGCGAACGACAGGGTTCTGATCGCCGAGAATCACGTCCGCCGGGTCATACACGAGGAATATCCGCCCCTGAAGCAGCAGCGATTAAAGAAGAAGTACCTGCCGAATCAGGAACCGGACAAGAAGCCGTTTTCGTTCTGACCGGAGGCGCTATTTGCCTCTGTCCGCCCACCGGTCGGTGGACTGAAACCAGAAGTCGACGTATTTCACCGGAACCGGTTTGCCGTCCAGGCTGGCTGGAATGTATTTCGCCTGCTTGACGAATTCCGAGAACTTCTCCCGGCACCTGTCATTGGCCTTGCCGCTGACGATTTCCGGATCGTGAATGGCGCCCGCCTCATCTATGTGCATCGACACGGTGAATGACATGTCCTTCCGGCAACGCATCGAGCGCTTCGGCGCATCATAGAGTTGGGGCGAGATGTAATCCGTTCCGTGTGTCTCCCGATTGAAACCCCAGTTCGGATAGACCTTGACGGACCGGTCATCGCCGACCTTCCTGAAATCCACCGAGTACTGCAGCCAGACTGCCTTGTTTTTGCCGTTGAGTGTTGCGGGCGTGGCTCTTGCATCGTCGGCCGCCTTTTGGATTTCCCGAATATAGTAGAACTTCCGGTTATCGAAGCCCCAGCAGTAGGTGTCGACAAACTCACCGTCGGCCGCCAGGCGCGCCCCGCAGAGTATCGAGATCGTGGCATCTCCCCGCCAGCTTGGAAACTTAATGAGCTGCTGCAGGCTTTGTTCACCGGTGCCGAGCTTTGCCGGCACGAGCTTGTCGTCCGCCGCGAGCGTATCGCTGCCGGCCAATGATGTTGTCGCCAGGAAGAAAAATGCGAATTCGGCTCGTTGCATTACTGTTACCGGCATGTTGTAGACTGCGGCCTTCCTGTCTTCTGGGCAACTGGTAGCAAAGGATAAGGAACGGCACCAGGACATCAAGTATGGACAAACAGTCGATCGCGGCCACCTGCTTATTCCTTCTCGCCACGTCAGCGTTCGCGGGATCGCCGGGAGATGTGACTCAGCAGAGGGTGCTTGCCGAAGCTGCTCAAGGTGAAAACTGGTTTCTGAATGGCGGAAATTTCCGCGGCGAACACTTCAGTCCGCTGGCGCAAATCAACGACCGAAATGTTCAGGATCTCGGGCTCGCCTGGTCGCGGGATCTGCCGGCTCCGGACGGTATTGCTGCGACGCCGATCGTCGTTGATGGGACGGTCTATCTGTCTGCTCCGCGATCAGTCGTATTCGCGATCGATGCGGCAAGCGGGCAGATACGCTGGACTTTCGATCCGGAACTTCACAAGCAGTTTGCGCAGAAACCCTATCTGTCCTGGCGCAGCCGGGTCAACCGTGGCGTCGCAGTCTGGGCCGGCAAGGTTTTCGTCGGCACGGCGGACTGCCGACTGATTGCGCTCGACGCCGGCACTGGTCGCGAAATCTGGTCACAGCTTACCTGCGATCCGGAACTGGGGTACGGCATCAGCGATGCGCCACGGGTCGGCGGTGGCAAGGTCTTTGTCGGCAATGCGGGCTCCGAATCGGGTCAAAAGAATCGCGGCTACGTGACCGCCTATGACGGGGACGACGGGGCATTCCTGTGGCGCTTTTTCACGGTCCCGAGCGATGATCCCGAACAGAACAGGTCTCCGGCGATGAAATTGGCGGCCGGCAGCTGGTCCGGCGATGCCCTGCAACAGTACGGTGGTGGCGGCAGCCCCTGGAACGAGATGACCTACGACCCGGGGTCGGGCCTGTTGTTCTTCGGCACGGCCGGAGCGCTTCCCTACGTGTACGAACTGAGGAATCCGCAGGGAGGAGATAACCTTTTTACGTCATCGGTTGTGGCCGTAAATGCCGATACCGGGGAGTATGTGTGGCACTACCAGACGGTCCCGCAGGACAGCTGGGATTACAACGCCACGATGAACATAGTGCTCGCGGATTTGAGCATCGACGGGACAGAACGAAACGTCGCGATGATTGCCCCGAAAAACGGTTTCTTCTATGTGCTGGACCGACTGACGGGAGAACTCATCTCCGCCGAGAAGTACGCGAAGGTTAACTGGGCGACGCACGTCAATCTGGAGACCGGCCGTCCGGAACTCGATCCCGAGGGCATGTTCTGGAAGTTACCCGAAGGCGCGACGACCGCCATTTGGCCCAATATGTGGGGAGCCCACAGTTGTCAACCGATGGCTTATCACCCCGGTCACGGACTCGTCTACATTCCGGTCATTGACACCCCGCAGATTGTGACAAACCTTCGTGACGGAGATTACATCGATACGATGGAAGCGATTCACGAGGTAGACGGCAGACCTCACAGTCCTGGCAAGTTGCTTGCCTGGGACCCGGTATCGCAAGACAGACGATGGTCCGTCGATCATGGTCTGGCGGTTAGCGGTGGCGTGCTGGCGACAGCCGGTAACCTGGTATTCCAGGGCAATGGCGAGGGCGAGTTCAACGCTTTCGACGCGCAAACCGGCAAGCCACTCTGGTCCGTGAATACCGGCACGGCGATCAGCGCCGCGCCGGTCAGTTACCGGCTGGAAGGCGATCAGTTTATTCTGATCCCTGCCGGTCTTGGCGGCGTGATGCAGTTTTTCTACCCGAAGATACATGCCGGCGAGGATGTGCGGGGTCCAACCCGTCTGCTTGCGTTCAAGATCGACGGCGCCGCCGACATGCCTGAAGTGGAAAGAATCGACCGCAAGGTCGCGGAATTGCCGGAAATCTCGGCAGAGAAAAGCGACTTGAAACTCGGCGCCGAGTTGTACGCGGAGGAATGTCTCGGTTGCCACGGCAAAGACGCCACGGCCCGATACGGCGGCACAGTGCCGGATCTTCGCTATTCGGCTTTGAATGTGTTCGAGAGCTGGCATGCGATCGTCATCGGCGGGGCGCGAACGCCGCAGGGCATGCCAGCGTTCGATTTGAGCGTCGAGCAGGCCGACGCGATTCGCGACTACGTTATTTTCGAGGCGCAGAGGATTGAGTCCGATTAAGCGTGCATTGCTCACCATCGCGGTGTTCGCATGGTCGAGCGCGCCGGCGCAGGGGCTGCGGCAAGCGGTGGAAGGCTATGTCGACGGGCATGGCAAGGAGATCGTGTCGGAACTCATGTCCGCGCTGGAATTCCCCGCGGTTGCCGCCGATACTGCCAATATCCGCCGTAAGGCCGACTTTCTCCGCCACCGCCTGGCGGCCAGGAGATTTTTCAGTGAGATTCTGGAAACAGACGGTAACCCATTGGTTTTTGGAAGTTTAACTGTTCCCAATGCGACCCGGACCTTGCTGCTCTATTGCCACTACGACGGCCAGCCGGTCGATCCCTCGAAATGGCGGCAGCCGGATCCCTTTCGGCCCGTGTTGCTGGACGGCGGGCTCACGCAGGGCTCCTCACCCGTGGATTTCGGGTCGGTCGGGTCAGTCGAGAGAGACTGGCGCATCTACGCGCGCTCAGCGTCCGACGATACGGCTCCCATCGTCGGCCTGCTCGCGGCGCTGGATGCGCTCCAGGCCGGCGGCATCCCGCTGAGCTCGAACATCAAAGTCATACTGGACGGCGAGGAGGAGGCCGGATCCCCGAACCTGGTGTCTGCGATCGAGCGTTACCACGACAGGCTCGCCGCCGACCTGTTGCTGATCTTCGACGGCCCGTTGCATCAGTCAGGTCGACCCACAGTGGTTTTCGGCGCCAGGGGGATCATGACCGTCGATCTGACCGTGTTCGGACCGAGAGAGCCGTTACACAGCGGCCATTACGGCAACTGGGCGCCGAATCCCGCCATGCAACTCGCCCAATTGCTGGCATCGATGAAGGATGCCGACGGCCGCGTCTTGATCGAGGGCTTCTACGACGGCATCCGGCTCACACCGGAAGATCGGCTGGTACTGGATCAGGTCCCCGACAAGCTCGAGGAGCTCTCGGCCATGCTGGGTTTCTCCCGGCCGGACAAGGTCGGCGACTCGCTGCAGGATGCGATTCAGTACCCGTCATTGAACGTCCGGGGCATGCAAAGCGCCTGGGTCGGCGCCGGGGCCAGGACGATCATTCCCGATCGCGCTGTCGCCGCAATCGATATTCGCCTCGTCAAGGAAACGCGCGCCGATGACCTGTACGGAAAACTGCAGGCGCACATCGAGGACCAGGGGTTTCACATCGTCACCGAAGATCCCGACGATGTGGCGAGGGCGGAGCATGGACGAATCGTGAAAGTCATACATCGAAGCAGCACGAACGCGTATCGAACCGACATCGACAATGCCATCGCAAGGCGGGCCGTGGCTGCAATCGAGGCCGTGTGGGGCGGGCCGATCGTGCGAAAACGGACCAGCGGCGGGACGGTACCGATTGCACCGTTCATCGAAGCGCTGGGCCTGCCGGCCATCGGTGTGCCGACCGTAAATTTCGACAACAACCAGCACAGCCCGAACGAAAACGTGAGGATCGGCCATTTCTTCGACGGCATCGTGACTTTCGCCGCGATATTCACAATGTAATACCGATCTTCCGGTAGGTATTTCTACCAATTTTCCTCCGACCCGGGATTCCCTAAAAAGGGCGTCAGACTCATAGCCGGAAGATTGCCGTGGATACCATATTTATAGTTTGCAGCATCGGCGGCTTTGCAGCCGTCACGCTCATCTCGCTGACATTGCTGTTAATCGCGATGGGCAAGATCGACGTCTAGTCCTGCTTCTCCGTCAATCCGACCAACCGGCCCAGCCGGGGCCGCGCACGATTCGCCCGGGCATCGCACCCGTATGTTCGCCGTCCTTCAACACCGCTGCGCCATTGACGAAGACGTGCTCGACGCCGCTGGCGTACCGGTGCGGGTCAGGGAAGGTGGCGTGGTCTGTAATCGCGGCCGGATCAAAGACCACAATGTCTGCATAATATCCCTGTTCGATTCTGCCGCGACCGCGTATTTGAATGTTCTCGGCCGGAAAGGAAGTCAATCGGCGAATGGCCTCTTCGAGCGGGATGATGCCTTCGTCGCGTGAATACCTGCCCAATACACGCGCAAACGTACCGAACGCCCTCGGGTGATTGTTCGACAACAGGAATACGCCCTCCGTTGCCGGCGCTTCCTCGTCTGAACCGAAACTGACCCATGGCCGGGCCACTTTTTTTCTGACGTTGTCCTCGGACATCATGAAATAGCTGACATCGACCCGGCTGTCGTCCTCGATGACGAGGTCGATCGCCGTCTCCGCCGGATCCGTACCCCTTTCGCCGGCAACCTGCTTGAGCGTTTTGCCGATCAGTGGCTTTAAGGCATCGGTTTTGAATCCCAGCAACAGTATGTTTTCAGGACCGGCCTGAAGGTAGCGGTTTTCCCATTCGACCTCGGGACTGGTCATCTCATGAACGACGCGTGCGCGAATATCCGGGTCTTTGAGGCGGGCTACCCAGGCATCGTGTCCGCCTTCCTGGACCCACAGCGGCATCGACGCATTCAGTCCGGTCGCGCTCGCCGGATAAGTGTACATGTCCGCAGTGATCCGCAGCCCCTCGGCGCGAGCGTCCTCGATCATGTCGAATACCCGCTCGAGTTTGTGCCAGTTGGGCCGGCCTGATGCTTTCAGGTGATAGATCTCCGCCGGCACACCGCTTGTCCGGGCGATTTCGATCAGCTCCCGGACTCCCTCTTCCAGCCTGTTTCCCTCGGATCGGATGTGCGAGATGTATGCGCCCCCGAATTCCGCCGCGGCGCTGACCAGCGCAACGAGTTCGTCGGTATCCGCGAAGTTTGCAGGCGCATAGATCAAAGACGAACCGACGCCGAGTGCTCCCTCGCGCATCGCCGCGCGAACCAGGTCCTGCATGCGGGACAATTCTTCCGAGTTGGCCCTGCGGTTATCGTAGCCGACTTCATGTATGCGCACGGTGGATGCGCCGACATAGGACGCGACATTGGGGGAGATGCCTTTCGCCGAGAGGTATTCCAGGTATTCACCCAGCGTGGTCCACTCGATGTCGTATTTGATGTCTCCCTGCCGGGCCAGTGCGTCCGCCTTCAGGCGGTCGTTCCACGGCCCCATTGACCAGCCTTCGCCCATGACTTCGAGTGTGACGCCCTGCTTGATATCGCTCATTGCCCGGCCATCCTCGATCAGGGACGCCGTGGCCCAGGACAACATGTTGATGAATCCGGGGGATACGGCCTTGCCGGAAGCATCGATCTCTTGCGCCGCGCCCGCAGCGCCGAGCTTGCCGACGGCGGCGATCCTGTCGCCGGAGATGGCGACGTCGCCGACATACGGTTTGCCGCCCAGGCCGTCATAAACGGTGCCACCCCGGACGATGACGTCATAGGCGGGCGGACCAGGGCCGCACGCGCCGGCCGCGAGAACTGCAACACAGACCAGCAGTGCGCTTACCTTATCCACCCTGAGCGCGCGCCTCGACCTCGGCCCAGACCCGCAAGAGGTTTTCGCCGAGGATTTTCCGGATATCCGCATCGCTGTAGCCGCGTGCGAGAAAGCCTTCGATCAGCTTCGGGTAACTCGATACGTCCTTCAGACCGACCGGCAGGGAGTCTCCAACGCCGTCGTAATCGGAACCTATTCCAACATGGTCGATGCCGGCCAGGGACACGACGTGATCAAAATGTACGAGCACCTGTTCGAGTGTGGCGTACGGGTAGGGACCGTTCTCCCGGCCGTAGAGATCGATGAACTCGTCTTCGATCTCGTCGTTCTTCACCAGTCCGTTTTCCTCGATGTAGGCGTCATAGGCATCGCTTCGCGCCCGCGAGTATTCGTTTGCCGGCTTCGCTATGAACGCCGAGCCGAAATTGATCATGACCACGCCGCCATTCTCCGCGACCCGCCGGATCATGTCGTCACTCATGTTGCGCTCCCAGTCCGTGGTAAACGTCCTGGCCGAGGAGTGCGACGCGATCACCGGTGCCTGCGCGATCTCCATGATGTCCCAGAATGCGGCGTCGGATACATGGCTGACGTCGACCATAATGCCGACACGGTTCATTTCCCTGACGACTTCGAGGCCGAAGTCACTGAGACCGTCCCATTGTTTGTCGTCGTCATAGGACGAGTCCGAAATCTGATTCGATTCACTGTGAGTCAGCGTTACGTACCGGATGCCGCGGTCGTAGTAGTACTCGATCATTCGGAGGTCATTGCCGATCGGTGAGCCATTCTCCAGGCCCATTGGCAGCGAGACGACCCCCGCCGCGAAGTGCCGTCTTACATCGGCCACGGAAAACGGGATCGCGAACTTGTCGGGAGCATCATCGACGATGCGATTGACATACCCGATCAGGCCATCCGCAAGTTCCCTCGCATCCTCTGTTTGCTTGTCCGCCGGAATATAGATGGACATGAATGGCGCATTGAGCCCGCCGGCGACCGCGCGTGGGTAATCGAAGTCACCGTCTTCAGTGGACACGGACACGTTGACCCATTCCTTGTTCAGGCGATACGGCACGTCGATATGACCGTCCACAATGATGGACATCCGGGCCAGCTCGAGCGCCCGCTGCGCCGGATCGGCGGGCAGTTCCGTCTTGTCGGACGGGCCGCAGGCGCAGAGCAGCAGGACACCCGTAGCGGCCCAAAGTTGTCGGATGGTCATTCCTGCTCCCGGAAACGCCAGGCGACAGAGTATCGGTAATGCCGGCTATAATAAAGTCATGTGACCGGGAGGCACGGCAAACGATCGGGGGGATAAGAATGAACAAGACCTGGCTCGCAATGGCGATATTCATCGTCGCATGCACCCAGCAAGAACCGGAGGCTCCGGACGCGGATGAAGTTCCGCCGGAGGCAACAGATGCGCACGCAAAGGAGGCAATGACTGCCGACGCTCTGTCGGCGGCGCCGGCTTCTCTGGCTGCCGCGGCATCGGTGGTCGACTGGGAGGGCAATGTGCTCAGGGAAGGCTCGGGCGCCTATACCTGCCTGCCGACGCCGGCACAGATGCCCGCCGGCACGAGCCCGATGTGCATGGATGCGGCCTGGATGGGGTGGGCGGACGCCTGGTCGAACAAGACGGAATTTACGCCCGAGGGCATCGGAATCTCGTACATGCTTGCCGGCGACGGAGGGGCCAGCAATATCGATCCCTATGCGACCGGTGAAACACAAGACAACGAATGGGTTGTGGAAGGCCCGCACCTGATGATCATCACGCCCGACACGGCATTGCTCGAGGCGCTGCCGACGGACCCGGGGAACGGAGGACCGTATGTGATGTGGCGGGGCACGCCGTACGCGCACGTAATGGTCCCGGTCGATCTCGCGGAGATCGGCGATGCGGATAACCCGATCGATGACGCGCTTTCCGCCGCAAACGCGGAGATGGCGGCCGATGCCACCGTCATCGACTGGGAAGGCAATGTGTTGAAAGAAGGCACGGGCCCGTACGCCTGCATGCCGACGCCGCCGCAATTGACCGGCCGCGCACCGATGTGCTTCGACGGACCGTGGCAGACATGGGGCGATGCCTGGATGAACAGGCGGGAACTCGCGATCGATGGGATCGGCATCTCCTACATGCTTGCCGGCGACGGAGGGGCAAGTAATGTCGATCCGTTTGCGGAAGGACCCACCGACGACAACGAATGGGTCGTGGAGGGGCCTCACCTGATGATTATCGTGCCGGATAATGCAATGCTCGCCGGGCTGCCGACGGATCCCGAGAACGGCGGTCCCTACGTGATGTGGCGGGACACGCCTTACGCGCACGTCATGGTGCCGGTCGGCGACTAGCGTCGACTCAAAGCTGAGACGGATCGCCGTAAACGGGCATTCCCTCCATCAGCGTCAGCAGCACGCGGGTATCCGAGATATCGGCTTGTTCGACTTCGAACAGGTTCTGGTCGAGGACGATCAGGTCGGCGAGCTTACCGACCTCGACCGACCCGGTGACATCGTCTATGTTGTTGACGTACGCCGCGTTGATCGTGAACGCTGCAATCGCGGACGGAAGGTCGATGCGCTCCTCGGGATAAAACGGCTGGTCCGTTTCACCGAAGGCGCCCAGGCGCGTCACGGCAGTCTCTATCTGGGGAAACGGGTTGGCCGTGGAGACCGACCAGTCGCTGCCAAATGCGATCATGCCGCCGGCATTTTGCACACTGCGGATCGGATACTGCCAGCGGCTGCGTTCGGGGCCCAGGTAGGGCATGGTCAGCTCGACCTGGTAATCGTCGGCAAGGGCCCACAGCGGTTGAAAATTGGCAATGACGCCGAGCTCCCGAAACCTGGGAATATCGTCGGGATGAATCAGCTGAAGGTGTGATATGTGGTGGCGATTGCCGAGATCGCCGTTCTGATTTCGCGCTTCCTCGACGGCGTCCAGACACTGACGGATGGCAGCATCCCCGATGGCATGGAAGTGCACCTGGAAGCCCAGCGCGTCGAGTTTCGCTACGGCGCCCTTCAATGCCTCGGGCTCGACCATTGCGATGCCCCGTGCATCGCCTTTGCCGATGTAGGGTTCGAGGAGTGCGGCGGTGTAATTCTCCATGACGCCGTCCTGCCAGAACTTGACGCTGGTCGCGCGCACCCGGCCCTTTGTGTACTCTGTCCGCAGTCTCTCCAGATCCTCGATCTGTTCCTCGCCACGGTTGTCGTCCCAAATCAGTGCGGTGACCACGCGTAGTGTCAATTCCTTACGATCATCCAGGGCACGATAGGCATTGAGATGCGGTTCGTGTACGAAGGCCGACTGGATGGATGTGATGCCGTAGGAATTGAGCAGGTCGATCGAATACCGCATGCCGGCCGTGAGGGCTTCCGGACTCGCCGGAGGAATATGTGCGGTGAGCAGTTCCATCGCGCCCTCTTGCAGACTGCCGACAGGCTCACCGGTGTCGGGATCCCGGTCGATGATGCCGTTGGGCGGGTCCGGCGTGTCACTCGTGATTCCGGCCAGCTCCAGGGCCTTGCTGTTGGCCCAGCCGGTGTGGCCGTCCGCCGATCTCACGTATACGGGCCTGTCGGATACGACCGCATCGATGAGTTTCCGGTCCGTGACTGCACCCGGTCCGAAAGCGGCCATCGACCAGCCACTGCCGAGAATCCAGGATTCATCCGGGTTCTCGTCCGCGTAGGATCTTATGGCTGCGACGTATTCCTCGACCGCCTCGTAGTCGACGAGATCGACTGCCAGCGCGTCCATTCCGCTGGTCACCGGGTGTATGTGGATGTCCTGAAAGGCGGGCAGCATCATACGGCCGCCCAGATCGACGACTCTTGTATCGGGCCCGATATATTCAATGGCACCTTCATCGGCGCCGACAAATGCGATTTCCTTGCCCCTTATCGCGACGGCCTGTGCCCAGGAGCGTCTAGCGTCCAGCGTGTAGATCCGGCCGCCCTGAAAGACGAGATCAGCCGCCCGAGGTTCCGGCTCCTGTCGATCCGGGGGCGTGCAAGCGGCAACGATCAGGGCACACAGGCTTGTATAGAAAAGGTTGTTATTCATATATTTATCATGAGGTATTAAAGTATATTAATACTATTGTTCGGCTGACGAATGAACGGTCCTGCCGTCCATCATCGTCATCAGCACCCGGGCCTCGTTGATCTCGTACACCGGAATCTCGAACAGGTTGCGGTCCAGGACGATCAGATCGGCCCGTTTGCCGACCTCTATCGTGCCGGTCCTGTCATCGAGGCGCATGACGTGGGCGGCGTTTCGCGTATACATGTCGAGCGCGGCCTTGAGGTCGATTTGCTGGTTCTTGCCGAGTACCGATCCGGCGTTTTCGAACGGGTTCTGGCGGGTTATCGCGGTCTCGATCGCGTCCAGCGGGTTGAGAGACGACACGTTCCAGTCGCTGCCACCGACCACCAGACCGCCGCTGTCGAGGACGCTGCGCACGGGATAAAAACGCTGCACCCTTTCGTCGCCCACCACACCGGCGGCGTAGGGAATATAGACATCCGGATAGCACCACAGGCATTGAAAGTCGGCGGCGACGTTCAGTTCGGCGAATCGCGGGATGTCCTGCGCATCGATCAGCTGCAGATGAACGATCTGGTGGCGATTGTCGCTGGGGCCGTTTTGGAGCAATGCGTGCTCGTAGGCATCGAGCGCCGACCGGATCGCCGCGTCGCCTATCGCATGCGTATGTATCTGAACGCCGGTCTCATCGAGCTTGCGATACAGCTCATTGAGCGCATCCTGTTGGTAATACGGCGGAAAGTTCTCGCCGTTCAGGTAGGGCTCCAGCATATACGACGTCCTGGTCTCGATGACGCCGTCAATGTATACCTTGACCGAGTCAGGGCTGAGGTAGGTTCCCCGGAACTCGTCTCGCTTCGCCAGGAGCTCGAAGATCTCCGGGCCGAATTTGCCGGACAGCGCGCCGATCGGAGACAGGGAGACCAGAACGCGAGCCGTCAAATCACCGCGCCGGTCGGCCCGAACATAGGGCGCGATACCGTCTTCGTTCGAGCCGGGCTCGATGTAGGCCGTGATGCCGAATTGCCTGGCTCGTCTGAGACCGGCCATCAGGCCCTGGTAGCGTTGTTCCGCTGTCGCGTCGGGTACGTACTGTCCGACCAGGCCCATTGCCGAGTCGCGCAGCGTCCCCGTCGGTTCGCCGGTCTCGGGATCGCGCACGATGACCCCCTGGGGCGGGTCCGGTGTCGACGAGTCGATTCCCGCGATCTCGAGGGCCCGGGAACTCACCCAGACGTTGTGGCCAAAGGCGTCACCGAACAGAACCGGTCGGGAGCCGAATACCTCGTCCAGCATGTCCTTGGATGGGTCTGCGTCCGGAAATGCGGCCAGGGACCAGCCGCCGCCGAGCACCCATTCGTCCGCCTGGTAGTCGTAAGCTTCCCGGCATTCGATCAGTAGTTCCCGGATCCTGCCGATATCGGCGGCATACTGAAGATCGCATTCCGACTCGGACAGACCGCCGAACCGGACATGCGCGTGCGCATCGTGAAATCCGGGCATCAGCATCTTGCCATCGAGGTCCGTGACTGCGGAACCGTCTCCGATGAACGCGGCCGCATCGTCCGTCGAGCCGACGAACACGATTTCGCCGTCGGTCACGGCAACGGCCTCGGCCCAGGATCGGTCGTCGTCGACCGTATAGACTGCGGCGTTGACGAATACCCGGTCTGCGCCGGAGTCCGCCGGCCCTTCACAGCCGGAATAGGGGACGATCGGCAGAAGCGCGAGGAGACCCAGGAATCTGTTCTTGCACACTACGGTATCGCCGCGCTCTTGTACGGTAATTCCCTTATCCTCACCCGGTCCCCGCCATGTTATCAGTAATCCGAGGGCGACGGTCGCTCGCCGACGGGTGTTGCGCCATGATGAAGCGGACGGTGATCACGCTGCTGGGGACAAGCGTCCTGGTATTGGCCGGGTGTGGCGCAGACCGCATGTCAGAGAAGGGCTTCAGCCTTCCGGAGGGTGACGTCGACCGGGGCAGGGAGGCATTCCTCTACATGCACTGTCATGAGTGCCACACGATCGAAGGCGTCGACCTGCCGGTCCTGGAGCTGGCCGAGCCGCCCTACGTCAAACTCGGCGGCACGGTGACGAAAGTCAAGACCTACGGGGAGCTGGTAACGGCGATCATCAACCCGTCACACAAGCTGGCCCGGGGCTACCCGGTCGAGGAAATCTCGGTCGAGGGAGAGTCCAGGATGCCGGTCTACAACGGCTTCATGACCGTGCAAGAGCTCATCGATATCGTGATGTTCCTGCAGCCGCACTACGAAGTGTACGTGCCGCGGTACGAGTATCGCGTCTATCCGTAGCAGCTAGCTGCTCTCCGCAAGAGCCATGAGCTCGTCCCAGTTGTCGCTTTCCTCGGCCCGGACGACGCGCTCCTGCATGACGACCACCGCGTCCTCGATTTCGTGCGACATTGCCTGAAATTCGGGTTCGTCCCGTATTGACTCGAGATAGGGATCGAGCGCCAGCGGCCAGCCGTTGGCGGCGACGGTGCCCCGGAATCCCTCGTCGATCGCCTCACGCAACGCTGCGAGCGCCTCGAATGTTCTGCCCTGCAATGCCAGGATCTGTACATCCCGGATGCCGTGCCCGGCCAGGCCAATACGCGGCAGCGATCGCACGACCGTCAAGGCCGCGGCGAGCAGCGTGTCGGCACGCTGATTCTCGCCGTGCTTTTGCAGAATCAAGGCGTAGCGGACTGCGTTGGCGACGTTGAAGGCATCGATCTCCGGGACCGCGTCCGCCGCAAACTCGGGATTGCGAAGCTCGGCGTACTCGCGCGCCTTGTCGAAATCGCCTGCGAGTACGTCAAAGGCGGCGACCATCGAAAAGACGAACCGCCGCGGGTTCTCGACGTCCTTGATGGTGTTCTCGACGATTTCGGCCGCGCCGGCGAAATCCCCGTGGAACGCCCTCTCCATTCCGAGTCCGTACTCGTACATCGGATGGTCGGGCGAAACATCGGAAAAGATGTCCAGGATTTTCTGGTAATCACCGAATTCGATGTATGCGCCGACCATGGACGCGCCACCTAGCGGGTCGGTGCTGAGCTCCTGGCCTTTTCGCCCCCATGCGACGGCCTCGTCCAGCCGGCCGAGACCGTTCAGGTGTTGCGCCAGATTCTGATAGGCGGTCGGCCATTCGGGATGCATCCGTACTGCCTTGACAAGCAGATCGAGCGCCTCGCCGTTGCGCCCCAGCAACGCGTACAGACCCGGGAGATTCGCGTACGGAATCCTCCCGAGCGGATCCACGCGAAGCGACTGATGATAGAGCTCGATCGACTCGTCGAATCTCTGCTGGATTGCCCGCAACGAAGCGAACCACATGTAGGCGCGGGCATGATTCGGATTGAGGTCCAGCGCCCTTACGAACGCTTGTTCGGCTTGTTCCAGGCCGGGCCCGCTACGCGTCTCTTCCCACAGCTTGTGGCGTAACAGTCCGAGCGAGGCGTGCGCGTCCGCGAGATCCGGATCCAGGGAGAGCGCCTTGTCGAGCGCGGTCTCGGCGACACGGACAGCTTCATCGAGCGGAATCGCCTGATGGTTGTTCAACAGCAGCAGAACGCTGTCGGCGAGTCCCGCGTAGGCTTCCGCATAGTCGGGATCGAGCTCGGTCGCCTGTTCGAACTGCTGGCGCGCCTGCAACAAGGTCTCGAGGCGCCGCTTGTACAGATTGGCGCGTCCCTGCATGGACAGGCTGTACGCAGCCATGTTGTCTGTCGGGATGCTGGCCAGACGAGTCTGTTCTCTGACGGTCAGCGTGGCTTTGAGGGCACGAGTGATCTCCCCCGAGATCTCGCTCTGGATCGTGAACAGGTTGACGAGACTGAGCTGCCGGTCATAGGACTTCGCCCAAATGTGCTCGTCGCTGGTCGCATCGATCAGCTGCGCATGGATTCTCACGTTGTCGCCGACCCGCTGCACGGCGCCTTCAAGGATAGTCCCGACGCCGAGCTCTTGGGCGATTTCCCGCAGGTTCTTCGTGGAATTGCGATACTCCATCACCGACGTTCGCGAGATGACTTTCAGTGCAGCGATATTCGCAAGCCGGGTCAGCAGATCATCGTGGATGCCGTCAGCGAATAGTTGATTATCGGGATCCGTGCTCCGGCTCTCGAACGGCAACACTGCGATGGACAGTCGATTGGCGCTCGCCGCAGGCGCTTCGGTCGAATCCCGTATTCCGGTTACGTTCAGCGTGACGGATATGCCGAGGGCAACGATCAACAGTCCGATGATGGTGAAATCGAGCCTGCGTCCCGTTTGCGGGGTAACCGACTCCGATCGGTCCACGTTCTTCTCGAGCTTGACGCCCTCCGGGGTGACTTCGAATATCCAGGCAAAGACCAGCGATGCCAGAAAACCGGCAATTACGATAAGGACATAGACCTGAAACGCGGAATCCGATGCGCCGAAGGTCGGCAGCAGCACCGAGCCCGCCTCGATGATGATCCAGGCGACGACCGAATAGGCGGCGGCGACGCGCAACACGTTGCGGCGCTTGAGTTCCGATACGAATGAGGTCATGGGCGCGATTATCACCTACAAGCGGCACGGATGCAGCATGTTCCTTAGAGCGACGCGAGGCGATTATGTTTCGCGTGTCGTCCTATAGAATGAGGCCATGGCATTCTTGGACAGCCTGTTCGTATTTGTCTTCGCCGTCGTCTATCCGATTGCCGGCTTTATCGGGTTTCGCCGCCTGCGCGCAAAGATCGAAGCCGGGCAACCATTCGATCGAAACCGCCTGTATGTCAGCACGACGTCCTGGCACTGGATCATATTCGCGGCTGGTCTGATCGTCTGGGGGCATTCCGGCCGCTCATGGGTATTACTGGGTTTCGGTCTTGACCTGAATTCCCGGTTCCTGATCGGCGCCGTGCTGACCGTTGCCGGCATGGCATTTCTCGTGGCCCAGTTACGCCGGATCGGGCGTGCCGGGCAGAAAGACCTGGACAGGGTGAACGCCGAATTCGGCTGCCTGCTCCTGATCGTTCCCCGCAACAGGGGCGAGCTGGCTCGGTTCAATGTCCTGTCGGTTACCGCGGGCATCGTCGAGGAGACTCTGTGGCGCGGGTTTCTGATCTGGTATCTGGCCCAATCCATGCCCCTCTGGGTGGCCGCGTTGATGAGCGCCGTCGGATTCGGTATCGCGCACGGATACCAGGGCCGGGCTCAGATTCCTCGGGTTGCCGCGGTCGGCGCCGTGCTCGCAGGGCTTTATGTGCTGTCCGGGTCTCTCTGGCTGCCGATGGTCCTGCATGCGGCGGTCGACCTCCTGCAGGGCCGTCTGGCCTACGATGTCTTGCAGCGCAGCGAAAACAGTGACAGCAACCAGGAGCGTGCCGAAGCTCAGACGAGTTCCTGACCGGCTGGTAAACACTCGGGCAGCGTCAAGTTCGGCGTTGGCGGTATAGTTGCGGACTCATATCAATCAGACAAATCGGTGACGCCCGTGCTGCTGCAGGTTCGAACGATCAGACTAATTACGGCCATCTGTTTCGCATTGACGCCCTGCGCCCTTGCTGCCCAGGAGAGATTCGATGTGGCGCTGGTGATCGACGGCTCCCCCGATCGCCTGGAGGACCGAAATCAGCAATACGTCGACGAACTCCTTGCACTCACCGGTAGCGAGTTCGATGTTCGCATTCGCGGGTTCTCCGGTGAGTGGAGCGTCGCCGGTATCGGCAATGCGTTGGAGCAGGCGTACGCCGACCCGGAAATCGACATGGTGCTGGTAACGGGTTTCACAGGCAACCAGGTTGCAGCCGGACGCAGCGACTTTCCGAAGCCGACGTTTCTGCCCGTTTTGCTTGACCTCGGCGTTCTTGCATCACCGGCCGTCGACGGAAAGTCGGGCATCAGGAACCTCAATTACCTGACGCTGTATACCGATTTCGGTGAAGACCTGGACACGATGAGCAGTCTGGTCGGCTTCAAGAACCTCGTACTGCTGATGGGCGAACAACTCTCATCGGTCATCCCGAACCTGCGTGATCAGGCGAATGCGATTTGCACCGAGCGCGGTATAGAACTGACCCTGGTGGGGCACGACGGCCTCGACCACAATCTGATGGCCCGGGTGCCGCCCGAAACGGATGCGGTCTTCATCAGCGGCCTGCCGAGGATGCCACAAGCGGACTTCGACAAGCTCGTCGCGGCAATCAATGCCGCCGGAATTCCCAGCTATTCGTTCGTCGGCGTCCAGGATGTGCAGCGCGGCGTCCTCGTCACCAATTCGGCGCGCAGCAACCTGCCCAAGGTTGCGCGACTGAATGCGTTGAACATGCAGGCGGTGATGATTGGCGAGCGCACCGAGGACCAGCCGATCACGTTTGCCGACAAGAAACAACTCACGATCAATATGGCCACGGCGCGGCAGATTCGGTTATCTCCGAGCTTTGATGTACTGGGTCCTGCCACGCTCCTGAACCGGGAAGTCGCACCTGAAGGCAGAATGCTGGGACTCGCTGAGATAGCCCGCGAAGCGGTTGCCAAAAACCAGGATCTTCTGGCCGAGGACTACGGCGTAAAGGCGAGCGCCGAGGAGATCGCCCGGGCACGTTCGAATCTGATGCCGCAGTTGAACGGCGGTGCCGCCTACACGTCGCGCAAGGATTCGCCGGCCGTGGCGGCGGGACTGTTCGCCGAGCGCAGCACGGATACTTCTTTCAATCTGAGCCAACTCATTTTTTCGGATTCAGCCAGCGCTAATCTCCGGATCCAGAAGAACCTGCAAATCGCACGCGAGCAGAGTCTGCGCCAGTTACGTATGGACATCATCCGGGCGGCGGCTTCGGCCTATTACAACGTTCTCGGGGCACGATCGCAGCTGACAGTGCAGGACAACAATCTGCATGTCAGTAAATCCAACCTCGATCTGGCGAAGGACAGACAACGCCTCGGGACTTCCACGATGGCCGACGTCTATCGATGGGAGGCGGAGGTGGCGCGCGCCCAGATCCTGGTAATGGATGCCCGTGCGAGCGTCGACCAGTCATGGGATTCGCTGAACCGGTTGTTGCACAGACCACAGGGCCGGCCGATCGCACTGCGTCCTGCAAGCTTCGAAGACCCGTTCCTGTTCACGCAACAGGAAATAGATGACCTGATCAACAGTCCTGCCGATTATGATCGCTTCACCCGGTTCCTGATCGATCGCGGATTTCGGCTGGCCCCGGAGCTCCTGGAACTCGATGCGCAGATCGCGGCGAAGCGCCGTGACGTGTTGACCCAGCGGCGGACGTACTGGCTGCCGGAATTCAGTCTTCAGGGCACCTACCGCACAAATGTTTCACAATCGGGCACGGGTGCCGGCCCGATCGCCGGCGAGGATTCGAGCGACTGGAACGTGGGCGTGCAGGCCACATTACCGCTGTTTACAGGCGGCATCCGGCGCGCCAACCTGTCGCGGGCAAATCTGGAACTGATGCAACTGGAGGCACTGCGCTCGTCGATCACCGAACGCATCGAGGAGGAGATTCGCCGTCAGATGCACCTCGCCCAGGCCGCCTATGCCCGGATCGAGCTTTCGGCTGAGGCCGCGGAGGCGTCGGGCAAGAACTTCGACCTCGTTGCCGATGCTTATGCACGAGGCGCCGTTTCGGTTATCGACCTGCTGGACGCGCAGGATGCCAGCCTGTCCGCAAACGCCGCATCCTCCGACTCGCTTTACAATTTCCTGATCACGATAATAGCGGTACAGCGTGCCGTCGGCGAATTCGACTTTCTCCTGCCGGCCAGCGAGCGCCAAGCGGTCGCCAACGAAATAAGAAGGTACCTGTCTAATGGGCAGAACTGACGTGAGCAGAATCAGAGTATTGCTCATCGCTGTACCGTTGTTGATGCTCTGTTCGTGCGACCGGGCGGCCGCGCCCGACGAACCGCGGCTTCGGCCGGTGCGGTTCATGCTTGTCAGCGACGACAGCGGTGCGCGCGATCGGAGTTTTTCCGGCACATCGAAGTCAATCCGCGAGTCCCGGTTGAGTTTCAAGGTTTCCGGCACGGTAACGGAAGTCCCCGTGCAGATCGGACAACGACTCGAAGCCGGCCAACTGATCGCCCGTCTGGACGCTGCCAGTTTTTCGCTTCAGGTTCAACAGGCGCAGGCAAGCCTCGTCGAGGCGCAAGCCAACGAGCGGAACGCGTCATTGAACTACGATCGGACGAGGGGCCTTTACGCAAACAATAATGCGTCATTGAATGATCTCGACGCGGCGAGGGCGCAGTCGGAATCGGCGAAGGCACAGGTCAGATCGGCAACGAAAGCGCTCGAAATTGCGAGGCTCAACGAGTCCTACACGCAGCTGAGGGCGGATACGGAGTGTTCGATCGCATCGATTGATGTGGAAGTAAACGAGAATGTCACCGCCGGTCACCAGGTGGCTGTTGTCAGCTGCGGCGATGAATACGAAGTCGTGATCGACGTTCCGGAAAGCCTGATTGCCTCTATCGATGAATATACGCCCGTACATATCTCTTTCGGTGCGATACCGGACGTCGATTTCACCGGCGAAGTCACCGAGGTGGCGGTTGCCACGGTCGGCAGCGCGGCGGCGTTTCCAGTCGTTGTGAAGATCGTCGAGGCACATGCGTCGCTGCGTTCCGGCCTGGCAGCAGACGTCGTTTTCGAATTCGATACGATGGCCGCCACCGGAAGCGTCGTGCTGCCGGTCGCAGCCGTAATCAGAGATCCCGACGGCACATTCGTCTTCGTGGCGGAACCTACCGAAGTGCCGGGGCAGGCGATCGTCGGCCGCAGACCGGTAACGCTCGGCGAGCTCACACAGTCCGGCATCGAGGTGCTTGACGGGTTGCGGACCGGCGATCGGGTCGTGACGGCGGGCCTGTCGGTGATTCGCGATGGCCAGCGTGTCCTGATTCCCTGATGCAATGGACTTAACGCGGGCGGCAATCGACAAGAACCGGATCACCATCACGGTCGTGGTGTTGATGATCATCGCGGGGATATTCGCGTTTCAGTCCATGCCCAAGGCGCAGGACCCCGGATTTACGATTCGCACGGCTGTCATAACCACCCGCTTTCCGGGCGCCAGTCCTGAACGGGTAGAAAACCTCGTCACCGATAAGATCGAGAAGAAGGCACAGGAAATGCCCGAGATCGACAACATCGTCAGTGAGTCGAGGACGGGGATCTCGATCGTCTACGTCAACTTCAAGGAAAGCTACAAGATCATGCGGCCGATCTTCGACGACCTGCGCCGGAAGATCGACACGATCGTATCGGATTTGCCACAGGGGAGTTTTCCGCCGGAGATCAACGACGAATTCGGCGACGTCTTCGGCGTGGTGTACACACTGACCGGCGACGGCTTCACTTACGCCGAGCTCAAGACCGTTGCGGACGAGTTGCGCGATGTGCTCTTGAAGGAACCCGATATCGCGAAGGTAGACATACACGGCGCGCAGCAGGAAGTCATTTTTGTCGAGTACAACAATGCGAGGTTGTCGGAACTCGGGCTGTCGCCGCAGCAACTGTCCGCGTCACTGGCCAGCGTCAACATCGTCTCGTCCGGGGGCAACATCATCAGCGGCCGGGAACGAATAACCCTGGAACCGACCGGCAACTACGAGACAATCGAGGACCTGAGGCGCAGCGTCATCGAACTGCCCGGCGGGGCGCTGGTATACCTCGAAGACATCGTCGACGTCTATCGCGGGTATACCGATCCGCCGAGGAGCATTGCCCGAATCAACGGACAGCCGACCCTGGCGCTGGCGGTATCGATGCGCGAAGGCGGCGATATCCTGAAGCTGGGGGAACGGCTCAGAATCCTGATGCCGGAGCTGATCGCCCGATATCCCTGGGGGATAAAGCTCGACACGGTCTGGTACCAGGCGGACCTGGTCGAGGCCAATGTTGATAGCTTTTCTAGAAGTCTCGTACAAGCAATTGTAATTGTTATCGTTGTAATGATTGGCTTCATGGGTGTGCGGACCGGCCTGGTGGTCGGGGCGCTGATCCCCATAACCATGATATCCACCTTTTTCGCCATGCAGGTGTTCGACATCACGGTGAATCAGATCTCGCTGACGGCGCTGATCATCTCGCTCGGACTGCTGGTGGATAACGCGATCGTCATGGTCGAATCCATTCTGGTCAAACGGGAGCACGGCGTCGGACCGGTCGAGGCGGCCGTCGAGGCAGGCAGCGAGCTGAAGGCGCCGCTGCTGATCTCGTCGCTGACCACCGCGGCGGCATTCATGCCCATCGCCATGGCCAAATCGGCCGTTGGCGAGTACACGTCGGACATATTCTACGTCGTGGGCCTGGCGCTGTTGATCTCCTGGGTGCTCGCGATGACGTTCATCCCGATGCTGACGACGGTCGCGTTGCATTGCAGCCCGGCACCGGAACCGGCCGATCAGTCGTTCGACGGCGGCTGGTACGACAGGTACAGGAGGCTCCTGATCGCATCACTGCGTTGCCCCTTTCGATTTATCGGCGTCATTGTCCTGGCATTCGCCACGGCAATCGTCGGCATGGGCTTCGTCAGGCAGGAATTCATCGCCCCATCGGAGGACCCGGTGTTCACCGCCAAGCTGGAGATGCCGCTCGGCACGTCGATCGAAAGCAGTCAACATGTCATGGACGATATCGACCGCTTCGTTCATGACACCTACTACGCCTCGGCCTCCGGTGATCCGGCAATACGCAACTGGCTCACCTTCATAGGAGAGGGCGGGCCACGGTTCAAACTCAGCCTCAACCCACCGAATCCGAATCCGGCGAATACGTTTCTGATCGCCAACACGACCTCCGGCGGCAGGGTCGGCGAAGTCATCGCCGGCATCGAGGCATACGTTCGCGAGAAACATCCGGATCTCGCCGCGCAGGTCAAACGCCTCGAGAACGGGCCGCCTGTCGACTACCCCATCATCGTCCGATTATCGGGCCATGATATCGACACGCTGTACTCGATGGCCGATGAGGTAACGGCTTTTCTATATGAGGATTCCGCCGTATCCGACGTCAAGAATACCTGGGGGTTGCAGACCAAGAAGTTGCTGGTCCATGTGAATCAGGAACTCGCCAGGCGCTCGGGCGTAACCAGCGAGGACGTTGCCTATTCACTCAAGGCGGGATTAACCGGCATCGATCTGACGCAGTATCGCGAGGGCGACGAACTGATACCGGTCACATTGCGCACGATCGCGGCCGATCGTCAGGACTTCAGCAAGCTCGACGGTCTCAGCGTCTATTCTCAGGCCGCCGGCCGCCATGTGCCGCTCAAGCAGGTGGCCGATGTCGAGTTGACGTTCGAACCGGGCGTGATCGAGCGTCGCGACCGGGAACGCACCCTGTCTTTGAATGTTCAGCTCGCCTCGGGCGCCACCGCGGCCGAAGTCGTCAGGACCCTGGTGCCCTGGCTGGAACGGGCGCAGGTCGACTGGCCGGCCGGGCACAGGTTTGCGATCGGCGGCGAAACGGAAGAGTCCGGTGACGCAAACGCATCGATTGCCGCAGAACTGCCGATGGCAGGCATGATCATAGTCCTGCTGCTGGTCGGCCAGTTCAACTCACTTCGCCGGCCGGTCATTATTCTGATGACCATACCGCTGGGCCTGATCGGGGTGACCTTCGGCCTGCTGGTGGCAAACTCCTCGTTCGGGTTTTTTACCATCCTCGGACTGATTTCGCTGTCCGGAATCATCATCAACAACGCGATCGTGCTGCTGGACCGCATCGCCATCGAGATCTCCGAATTCCATCGCAAACCGGCGGAAGCGATCGTCGAAGCGGCACAGCGGCGCCTGAGGCCCATCCTGCTGACGACGGCAACCACGGTTCTGGGCATGATGCCGCTCCTCTGGGGTGGTACCGCCATGTTCGTCCCCATGGCGATCACCATCATGTTCGGGCTGGCGTTCGCAACGGCCCTGACCCTGCTGGTCGTGCCGGTGTTGTATTCGCTCATGTTCCGGGTGTCCTTCCCGCGATCCTAGACCCCGGGTTATTTGACATAAGCCGGTAGTGCTGCTTGACGTCTCGGCAATGTGATATCATAATGATAGCTAAGTGATATCTCCCTGGAGGCCGTCATGATCAGAGAACGAGTCAGAAAGGTTGCGTCCGGTTACCCGATGATCGCGTTGCTGCTGGTGCTGCAGGTCCTGACCGGGTACGCGTTCTTTCTCGCCATCCGGGCGCAATCGCCGTGGGGGTCCATCGGGGCGGTGCTTGCCATTCTGTTCGTGCTCTTTCTCTGGGCCGGCCTGTTCATGGTGAATCCGAACGAAGCCAAGGTGATGCAGCTGTTCGGCAAGTATGTCGGCACCGTGCGGGAGCCGGGCCTGCGCTGGGCAAACCCCCTGTATTGGAAAACCAGGATCTCGACCCGCGTTCGCAACTTCGAGAGCGGCAAGCTCAAGGTCAACGATTCACGCGGCAGTCCGATCGAGATCGCCGCGGTAGTCGTGTGGAAGGTGTTCGATACGGCCGAAGCCGTGTTCGAAGTCGACGATTACGAGGAGTTCGTACACATTCAGAGCGAATCGGCGCTGAGAAATCTGTCAACGACGTATCCTTACGAGCCGCATAAAGGCGAGTCCATTTCGTTGCGCAGTCATCCCGTGGATATCGCGAACGCATTGCGCGAGGAGATCCAGGAGCGCCTGGAGGAGGCGGGCGTCAGCGTCATCGAGGCCCGAATAAGTCACCTCGCCTATGCGCCCGAGATTGCCCACGCGATGCTCAGGAGACAACAGGCCTCGGCCATTATT
The DNA here is from genome assembly GCA_046756445.1 of Woeseia sp. Taxonomy (GTDB): domain Bacteria; phylum Pseudomonadota; class Gammaproteobacteria; order Steroidobacterales; family Woeseiaceae; genus JACZWL01. The sequence goes on from JBHHWI010000017.1 coordinate 32,614, forward strand.
GCAGCCCGCAGCCAGATAGTCTCCGGCGCCGTGAGCATGGTGCGGATGGCGCTCGACAAACTGAGCGAGGAGAAAGTCGTCGATCTGGACGAGGAACGCAAAGCCGCGATGATCAGCAACCTGCTCGTCGTCCTGTGTAGCGAGGACAGTACGCAACCGGTAGTCAATACAGGGTCGCTCTACACCTGAGCGAATCGGGTTACGGTGTCCGGGCGATGAGTACACGCAAGGCGTTCGCGCTTCGTGTCGACGAAAAAACACTCGCTGCCATGCACCGATGGGCGAATGACGACCTGCGCAGTCTCAATGCGCAGATTGAATTCGTTTTGCGGGAGTCGCTCCGAAAAGCCGGCAGATTGCCGAAAGCGCGCTGAAGTCACGATTGAAGCGCAATGGTATCATCCGTGATGCCGTGAACCTCCTGATGATACTCATCGTCTTGTTTGCAATCATGGTCTCGGTCTGTATTGCTTATATCGCCTGGGATCTGACCTCGGGTAAACCGCTCAAGCGCAGCAATGGAGAATCGGGCGAATCCAAAGAGCCGGAAGACCTGCCCGATTCATGAATCCGTCCGGCACGGCGGACAGAGATTTGGGTCGCTCAGTGTCTTCTGGAGCGATTCTCGCCCCGCTTCTTCGAAGCCCGCGAGCCCCGTTTTGAAGATGAGCGCCGTTCGGCTTGCGCAGCCGGCGCTGCGGTGTGTCGCTGTGGACTCGGCCGCGCATCCCTTCGGGATGGGGCGCTCGGGGGAGGAGCGGCGCGTTGCACGTGAGTCCTTGGCGTCGTCGTTCTCGGTTCAGCGGATCGACGGGGCCGCGACGGCGGTTCGTGGCGCCTCGAATTATCGGCTCTCGCCTGCCTGATCCGGTCGGGTGCCGCGCTGCCCGAATGCCGGCGCGGCGTGGACGCCTCAGCGCGCCTCGTTGCCGGTGCCGGCGGGGTTTGCGATGAAGCGGCAAAACCGGCCCTGGTCGGAGCCCTTCGATGTCGGTCTTCCGATATTGCCGTTCTGCGCCGGTCGGCGCCCTGCCGTGCCCGCTCATCGCGTGACCGAAAGCGAATCGCGTTTCGATCTGTCGTCTCGTCCCGATTCCTCGCCCGACGGCCCGAGTGGCGAGCTTCATTGTCCTCGCGCGCGCGTCCAACCCTGTCGTCGTCGCGATTCCGGCCTTGCTCACGGTTGCTTCTCCACCGCGCTGTGCCGTTGCGGTTGCTCCGGTCGTGTGCCTGGACATCGTTGCGGTGCCGGTTGCGGTCGCCACGCCAGTCATCACGATTGCGATCCCGATAGTAGTGCGCACGACTGCGTTCATAGCCGGGCCGGGCCCCGCCGTATCGGCGCGGGCGCCAGTAATCGCCGTCCCGATAGCGATGGTTCCAGTACCGGTGACTTCCGTAGACGTAATAACGGTTGAAAAAGGCGAGGCTCGGGCGTCTGTAATAGTAGCGATTGTGATAGGGATGACCGTAGTAGGGATGACCCCAGTAACTATGGTGATAGACATGCAGGTGGTCTGTCAGCCATCCGATCGTGAAGGCCGTGGTCACGCCCCAGAAATAGTCCGAGGCAAACGAATAGCCATACGGGTAGGGGTAGTAGTAAACAGGATACGGCTGCGGGTGATAGTAGTAGACCGGTCGTGGCTGATAGACGACCACGCGCTCCGGTTCATAGTAGGGAACGTAAATCACGTCGTCTTTTGCCGTGTCGATCTCGATGACGCCGTCTTCATTGCTGACGGTCTGGTATTCATCGCTCTTCAAATTGCCGGCGGCATATGCGCGGTCGCGAAACGCCTCGATCGCCGATATCACATCCGCCTGCTGAGCAACGACCGCCTCGCCGAGTCTCCAGGTCCATTCGATGTCGTCGTTCATGAGTTCGACGACCTCCGGATAATTGAGCAGCGCCGTTACGGATTCGTCCCATTCCTCATCGGGCTTCAGGGAAGGATCGTCTTTGAGTCTCTCCAGGAAACGCGCCGCCTGCACGACCTGCAACGGATAGGTCGAGGCCGGCAGGACGATCGCGAGCAGGTCGTCAGGATAGAGCGCGACAGGGCCGACGAGCTCCTCGAGCGCGTCCGCCGAGAGTATGGTCGGCTCTTCACCGGCGGTGCCGCCTTCGAGAGGCGCGATCGGGTTGCCGCTCTCATCGACCGGCACCTGGGCAAGCACCGGCGCAGCGCCGAGCGCCGCAAGGCCGGCCCACGCCATTGCCAGAAACACAAACCGGATTTTCCTCGATTCCCTGTTCATATCAGTCTCCGGGCCCTGCATCGCGCCAATCCTCCGCGCAATGCGCCATCCTGAGGCACACCCTAACCTGAACAAGCTGAACAGGCGCTTAATCCAGGGAATTATTTGCCGGCACCCGGCGATGAAGGCGATCCCCTGCGTCGGGCGATGTCCGCCACCCGTCGGCCGAGCCACTCGATGCTCTGCTCGATTCGATCCGACCAGGGATGGCCGTAGCTCAGGCGTATGTAATTGCGGTATCGGTTACAGGGGGAAAAGATCAGGCCCGGAGCGATGCTGATACCCGCCTCGATCGCCTGGTCGAACAACATCTCGGAGTCCACCTTTTCCGGCAGCTCCAGCCACAGCACGCCGCCTCCCACCGGCTTGGATGTCCGCGTTTCCCGCGGGAAGTACCGGGCAACCATCGAGCTCATGCGCTCGGCGTTGCACTGCAATTCGGGTCTGAGCGTTTTCAGATAACGGTCATAGTCGCCGGTCGCGAGAAACTCGCTCAACGTCAACTGCTGGAGCAGGCCGGATGAGCAAGAGTAGGACCGCTTGAGCTGCGTAATCCGACCGATGTACTGCCCGGCGATCAGCCAGCCGATGCGATACCCCGGTGCCGCCGTCTTGGAGAACGAGCCGCAGGTGAGCACGCGTCCGGACCTCGAAAAAAACTCCGCGGGTTTGGGACGGTGCCCATCGAACAGCAGGTCGCCGTACACGTCGTCCTCGATGAGCGCCACATCGTTCTCTTCGACGATTTCTACCAGACCCTTACGCATCTCCTCGGGCATGCTGACACCCAGAGGGTTGCTCAGGGTCGTGGAGAACATGCAGGCCCTGACCGGGTGTGCCTCCAGGGTCTTGCGCAGCGCGCCGAGCGTCACGCCTTCCTCGGGGCAGGTTTCCACCTCGATGGCGAGCATGCCGAGGCTGTCGATCAGTTCGAGCAGGCCGTGATAGGTGGGGGACTCCACGGCGATCACGTCACCTCTCTTGGCCACGGCTATCAGCGCGAGCAGCAGCGCCTCCTGGCCGCCGTTGGTGACACAGATGTTCTCGGGATCGATCTTGCCACCCACGGTATCGAGGTATCGGTAGGCGATCTGCCGGCGCAGTCCCGGCTCACCCAGGGTAGGGGCGTAGGCGAGGCTGCGTTCCTCGGCGCGGGCCATCACCCGCTTCATCGTCCGGTGCAGCCCCTTGGCGGCCGGCTTCAGCATGCAGGGGTTGGCGATCCCGAAGGGCACGACGCCGGGCGTGTGCAGGCCCTCATAGACGCGGTCCATGAGGCTCCGGCCGATCACGGGGATGGGTTTGGCAGAGCGACGGAAACGGGGCGTCGGCCGGACCAGCTCATTGCCGGGCATGGCGCGGACGTAGAAGCCCGACTGCGGCCGCGATTCGACCCGGCGCTGCCGCTCCAGCTCGATATACGCCTGCCGTACCGTCGGGACGCTGACACCGATCCGGGCACTCATGCGACGCAACGAGGGCAGCCGGTCGCCCGGTCGCAGCGCCCCTGTTTCGATGTTATCCGTTATCAAATCAATGACCTGCCGGTAAAGATAATCGCTGCTTTGCTTATCGACGGCCAGCATAATCTGTTCACCTTACATTTCGTCAAAATTGAATCTGTTATAGCCCCAATACAGCCGTATAGTCAAGCGAAACGATCACCCGAACAGACAGAGGAGGCGACGATGAATGCCCGGCATAGCCACTGCACCCACGAGTCCAAAGGCCGCGGCGTCACACGGCATGGAATTGCATGGCGAAATGCGCTTACCGGACTGGTATCGCCGATGGTCCGCCTGCATCAGCTGCGTAACCTGCACACCCACATGCTGCACTCGGCACTGGACGACCTCGATCGATCCGAGGATGCGTAACTGGTTCCTGTATGTCGTCACCGTGCTGGTCTGGGGCTCGACCTGGCTTGCCATCGGGTTTCAGCTCGGCACGGTGGCACCCGAGATTTCGGTTTTTTATCGATACGCGATCGCGGCGGCGCTGTTGTTCGGTTGGTGCCTGGCGCGCGGACTGGACCTGCGTTTCGATTGGCGCGCTCACTCACGGTTTGTCCTCCTGGGGCTGTTGCTCTTCTGCCTGAACTACATCGTGGCGTATCACGCACAGCTGTACATCACGTCCGCACTAACGGCCATTGCATTCTCGACGATGTTGTGGATGAACATCGTCAATTCCCGGATATTTTTCGGCACACGGGCCGACGCGCGCGTGATTGCCGGTGCGATTCTCGGCGTTGCCGGCATAACCGTCCTGTTCATGCCCCAGGTCGAGACCATATCGCTGTCCGACGTAACGGTTTATGGTGCGAGCCTCGCCGTCATCGGCGCATTGATTGCCTCACTGGGCAACATGGTGTCCCAGTCTTCGCAGAGAGACGGCCTGCCGATTATTCAGTCGAACGCGTGGGGCATGCTTTACGGCAGCATACTGACCGGTGCGATCGCCTTCGGGCAGGGCAGGGAATTTGTCTTTGACTGGTCCTTCGCCTACGTGTCGTCGCTCATCTACCTGAGCGTGTTCGGATCGATCGTCGCGTTCGGTGCCTACCTGACCCTGCTCGGGCGCATAGGCGCCCACAAAGCCGGTTACGCGATGGTGATGTTTCCGGTCGTGGCGCTGGCCCTGTCGTTCTTGTTCGAGGGTCTGGAGATCACCAGCGGCACGGTTCTCGGCGTTATCCTGGTTCTGGCGGGCAACGTATTCGTTTTGCATTCGAGTACGAAGGCGAAGGCGTTGCCGGATGAGTCGGGAGGGGCAGGATCGCCCCTCCCGGTGTTTCAGGTGATCAGTCGTCCGGGTCGTCGTCCCCACCGTGCCAGGCAATGAATTTCCACTCGCCGCCGTCACGTACGAGCACGTCGGTGTATCTGCCGTTGGTGACCTCCGTCTCGCCCTCGCTGTTCTCGGACGCGTTGGTATACATGTAATGCGCGATTGCCATATCGCCGTGAATCACGGTCGACAAGGGATACAGCTCGTGCGCGAGGCCCTTGGATTGTTCGGTCGAGAAGTCATTCCACATCCGCGTGGACGCCTTGTCCCGCGGAGCCGGCGAGTTTTTCGGCCAGCCGATGAAATCCGCGGACAGTAGCCGCTCGACCCATCGCCGGTCGCCGCGCTGGGCGGCCTCCCATTGCTCTTCGATGACAGACCAGACGGCGACATAGTCGTCAGTTTCTTCCGGTACAACAGCCTCGTCCGCCGCCGGTTCCTCAGCGGCTTCCTGCGCCGGCACGGTGCCGAAAGCGAAAAGAATCGTCCCCAATAGAGTGATGCTGAGCACTTGTCGAAAAGTCATCGCGTTGTCCTTCATGGCCAGGTATCGGTTTTGCGGTATCGCGAGTGTAGTCCCAATCGACAGACGCGCCAAACATCTGACCGTCTCATCCATGAATAAACGGTTCACGAAATTTGCGGCGCAGCAGAACGAGAACCGGCCTGGCATCCGTGCGATTCGTGTCTCCCGAGTAGCCGCTGCCGTAGATGGACC
>JBHHWI010000018.1:0-37900 GCA_046756445.1 Woeseia sp.
TACACCTGATTTCACTCGGCAGCCCTCTGCATGCAGGGACGCGAATCATACTCGTTACTTCGGTTTTCTCCACTGGCTTGCAAACTCGAGCGGCGCTGCGACCGTCGTGCCCACCACTGCGTCGCCCCGGCTGGCACTGCCGCTCAGGGAAAGTGGTCTTGCAATCGAGAATTTTTCTTGTACCTGCGTGACTTCTATGTCGCCGATGACTGTTGTGGTGCCGCCGAGTGATATGCCGGTCTCCGGATCGATCAGTTCTTCGCCTTTTTTCGCGACCTGCAGGCGATCTCCCACGGCCACGGAATCCTGTCCGAGATTGATATAGATTTGTGTCGGGTCGGCCTTGACGATTGAGCCTTCGGGCGGCTTGGCACCAATTTGCTTGATGAGCTCGAAAACGGCCTGATTGATGCCGGCAATCACCGCCTGGCCGATAGGAGTCTTCGAGTATTTCGACATGAAACCACCGAGCACCAGATCACTGCCCCAGCCGACTCCGCCAAAGTCAAGATTGGTTTCCTTGATGACGGCCTCGATCTGTTTGGTGAAAGTAATCTCGCTGGTCTCTGCATCGATGAGACGAAGATTGATCCCGACCCGTCCGGTGCTGCTGCCCGCCTTGACGCCGCCGACCAGGGGCACCTTGCTGCGCAACAGACCGCCAACGGCACCGTCGGTGCTCGATGTTTTGGACTCGTAGTCCGTGATCACGACCTGGACCAGATATTCGGCGCCCAACACATTGCCCGTTTTTGCGCCGGAGGGCTTGGCAATACGACCTGATGCCGCAAGGTCCTGCTCACCCAGAACACTGCCGAGCTCGGTTCGCTCGACGAGGCGGAAGCGGCCGGTTTGCGACAAGGAGTCGATTACGATTGCCTCTATGCCGTTTACCGGCACACCGGTCGTGGAAGCGGAATAGTCGACATCGCCCATCGCGCTCGAAACCGTGAACGTCGTTGAAGAACTGTTGTTGTCGACTTCGAGTACGCCAAGCCTGGATCTGCGCCCTTCGTATTCTCCCCACTCGATGTTGAGGAGATATTTTGTGGCGATTCCATCCACTCTCTCAGGCAGGGGCGATTTACTCTTGCCGCCGACCGAGTACGCCACGTAATCCGCCACGGCAATCTGCATTGTGATGAATACCAGAACCGCGGTAAGAAACACGAACAGTTTTCTTGCTTTCATTATTTCTACTCCCCGCCGATTCCTGAGACAGAACGATGTCGCATTATAAGAGCAATGATCAAAGTAGCGATACTGTGCCGAGGACGATGAAATTTCTTTGCGGCTAAGGTAGCCTATTCACGTCGTGAGTTAGCGCTTCTGTGAAAATAGAAGTTATAACTTCATGATTTATAAGCGTAAGAACAGCCGCCGATGCAATGAATTGCACGCGCGGTTTTCGGTCAAACAATAAGAGATTCGTTGCGGGATGCATCGAATCGATTACCGGAGAATTGATTTGCGCCTGGCGTTCTACGCATTCCTGGCCGCCCTCGTCGGCACGTGCTCGACACCGCCTCCATTGCTGGATCAGGTGATGGGTCTCGGGGAGTTACGTGTTGTCACGCGTAACAGTCCAACGACTTATTATGTCGGCCCGGATGGTCCGGCCGGACCGGAGTTCGATCTGGTGCGTGGATTCGCCGAGGACCTCGGCGTGGCGCTCGTCATCAACACCGTCGACAGTGTCTCCGAAATTCTGCCGCATCTCATATCCGGAGAGTCGCACATGGCGGCAGCCGGCCTTTCCATTACCCGGTCGCGGCGTGAGTACCTGAGTTTCGGTCATCCGTACGACACTGTAGACATGCACCTCATCTATCGGCTCGGGACCGGCAAACCCCGATCGATCGAGCAGGCGTTCGGCAAGTCGATCGAAGTCGCAGCCGGCAGCAGCCACTCCGATATGCTCGCGTCGCTGGGTCAGGTATATCCGCAACTCACGTGGTCCGAGAACGCGGATGTCGAAATTGCCGACCTCCTGGAGAAGGTCGCGCTCGGCGAAATCGACCTTACCGTCGCTGACAGTACGCAATTCAACATTCAGCGGCATTTCTATCCTGATCTTCGGGTAGCGCTGGATCTCGAGATCGCCGGTCCGATCGCCTGGGCGTATCGCAAGGGAGAGGGTGACAGCCTGCTCGCCCGGGCCGACGAATACCTGATCAGGACCGAACGATCCGGCCTGCTCGCCCAGGTGCACGACCGCTACTACGGCCACACCAGGAAATTCGATTACGTCGGCACCAGGTCGTTCATCCGGCATTTCGATAGCCGGCTGCCTCGATACCGGCCCTGGTTCGAGGAGGCAGGCAGGTTGAATGCTGTTGACTGGCGGCTACTGGCGGCGATCGGTTATCAGGAATCGCACTGGCGATCACATGCCGTGTCGCCGACCGGCGTGAGGGGCATCATGATGCTGACCGAGGCGACCGCCGATTACCTCGATATCGAGGATCGCATGGATCCCGAGAGCAGCATCTTCGGCGGGGCACGGTACTACGCCCGGCAGACCGAAAGGATTCCCGACAGCGTCGACGAACCGGACCGGACATGGATGGCGCTTGCTGCCTACAACGTCGGATTCAACCACATCAAGGACGCGCGCCAGATCGTCGAATGGGAAGGCGGCGATCCGGACAAGTGGGTCGATCTGAGTAAAGCGCTCCCCCTTCTCGCCAGGCGCGAGTGGTATTCGCGAGTCAACTACGGCTATGCGCGGGGCTGGGAGCCGGTTCTTTACGTCAATAACATTCGCAGTTACTACAATATTCTCCGCTGGATTACTCAGAGCGAGAACCCCGGGGACGAACAAGCCGAGTCCGAGGAGCCGATCGAACTGGCCGTCAATCAGGCTAACGTTTCGTAGCAAAGAATCCTTTCAATATCGCCATGCACTCCTGTTCGAGCAGGCCACCGTTGATCTCGACGCGGTGCTTGAGCGCTTTGACGTCGCTTAGATCCATGACACTGCCGACCGCGCCCGCTTTTGGATCGTATGCGCCGAACACCAGCCTTCCTACGCGCGCCTCGATCATCGTACCCATGCACATCGCGCAGGGCTCGAGCGTCACGTAGACCGTCGCACCGGTCAGTCTGTGATTCCTCGCTTTTGACGCCGCGTCCCGGATGGCGACGACCTCGGCATGGGCGCTGGGATCGAAATCCCGAATGGTTCGGTTGAAACCGCGGCCGATAATTTCGCCGGCGGCAACGACGACGGCGCCGACCGGAACCTCATCGACCGCCTTCGCCTGTTCGGCCCCGGCAATCGCGGCACGCATGAATTGAATATCGGAGTCGGCCCAGCTCATTCCCATTCGATGGTGGCAGGCGGTTTGCCGGAAATGTCGTAGGTTACGCGCGAGATGCCGGCGACCTCGTTGATGATTCGCAGACTGACGTGCTCGAGAAAATCGAACGGCAGGCGCGCCCATCGCGCCGTCATGAAATCGACGGTCTCGACGGCGCGTAAAGCAATGACGTAATCGTATCGGCGCCCGTCTCCCATCACACCGACTGAGCGGACCGGCAAGAATACGGCGAAAGCCTGAGACGTCTTGTCGTACAGGTCGTTTTTTCTGAGCTCGTCGATGAAAATGCTGTCGGCATGTTGCAGGAGCTCGACGTATTCGGGCTTTATTTCACCCAGCACGCGAACACCGAGGCCGGGCCCCGGAAACGGATGGCGCAGGACGAGATCCTCCGGCAGCCCCAATTCCGCCCCGATATTTCGGACTTCGTCCTTAAACAACTCGCGCAACGGTTCGATGAGCTGCAGACGCATCTGTTGCGGCAGGCCGCCGACGTTGTGGTGCGACTTGATGACGTGGGCCTTGCCGGTGCTGGCGCCGGCGGATTCGATGACATCGGGGTATATCGTGCCCTGCGCCAGCCATCGAATGTCGCGGAGCTTGCCGGCTTCTTCCTCGAATACGTCGATGAATCTGCGGCCGATTATTTTGCGTTTTTGCTCAGGATCGCTGATGCCGGCCAGTGCGTGGAAGAAACGGTCGGCGGCATCGACTCGAATGACGTTGACGCCCAGGTGCTCGGCGAAGGTGTCCATCACCTGATCGGCTTCTCCCTTTCGGAGCAGGCCATGATCGACGAATACACAGGTCAGCTGATCACCGATGGCCTCGTGCAGCAGCGCCGCGACCACCGATGAATCGACGCCGCCGGAAAGTGCCAGCAGGACTTTGTCGCTGCCGATCTCGTCCCGAATATGGGCGATCGCGTCGCTGGCGATATTGGCCGGCGTCCAGTCCCCCGCGCAGCCACAGATGTCGCGCACGAACCGATTGATAATCGTCAGGCCCTGCGGAGTGTGCGTCACTTCGGGGTGAAACTGCACGCCGTAGTACCTGCGTTGCCGGTCTTCCATCGCGGCCAGCGGCGAATTTGCGCTCTTGCCACTTATGGTGAAACCGGGGGGCAGGGCCTCGACCCGGTCGCCGTGGCTCATCCAGACCCTGAGCAGCGGCTCGGCCCTTTCGGGCGCGTCGCTCAGGCCGTTGAGTAATTCCGAGTCCAGCGGCGTTATCTCCGCGTAGCCGAATTCGCGGTGGCTCGATGCCTCTACGCTGCCGCCGAGTTGCGCGGCCATTGCCTGCATGCCGTAACAGATACCGAGCACCGGTACGCCGAGCTCGAAGACCGCCTGTGCGACACGTGGTGGATCATCGACGTTGACCGACTCGGGCCCGCCGGACAATACGACGCCGGAAGGTCCGAACGCCCGGATCGCGTCTTCGTCCGTGTCCCAGGGATGGATTTCCGAGTAAACGCCGCATTCCCGAACCCTGCGCGCGATTAGCTGCGTGTACTGCCCGCCAAAATCCAGGATGATTACGCGATGCGCATGGATGTCGGCGCTCAGGTCTCGGGGACGGGAAACTGCCTGAGACATCGTTTCGGATTCAGGTGCCGCTACGGTAGTTCGGCGCTTCCTTGGTGATCGTCACGTCGTGGACATGACCTTCTCTCACGCCGGCGGCGGTAATCTGGACAAATTTCGGCCTGGTGCGCATTTCCTCGATGTTGCGGCTGCCCGTGTAACCCATTGCGGCCCGGACTCCACCGATCAGCTGATGAACGATCGCCACCATGCCGCCCTTGTACGCGACCCGTCCCTCGATGCCCTCCGGCACGAGTTTTTCGAGTTCCTCGGTCGCGTCCTGGAAATACCGGTCCGAAGACCCGTGGTCCTGCCCCATCGCACCAACCGAACCCATCCCCCGATAGTGTTTGTACGAGCGGCCCTGATACAGCTCGACCTCGCCGGGCGACTCCTCGGTCCCGGCAAACAGGCTGCCGATCATCACGCAATGCGCGCCGGCGACCAGCGCCTTGGCTATGTCGCCGGAATAGCGGATGCCGCCATCGGAGATCAGCGGAACGCCCTTCTTCCTGAGCGCGGCGGCAACTTCCGCGACCGCCGATATCTGCGGCACGCCCACACCTGCCACTACACGGGTCGTGCAAATAGAGCCGGGTCCGATGCCGACCTTCACGGCATCGGCGCCCGCATCGACCAGCGCCAGCGCCGCGTCCGCCGCCACGATATTGCCAGCGATGACCTGCAGGTCGGGGTATTGCCTCTTGGTCAGTTTCACGCGTTCGACTACGCCTTTGGAGAAGCCGTGTGAAGTATCGACCACGATCACGTCCACGCCCGCGTTCACGAGGCCCGTTACGCGTTCATCGGTGTCGTAGCCGGTGCCCACTGCTGCGCCGACCCGCAGCGCGCCCCTGACGTCCTTGCAAGCGTGCGGAAAATCGCTGGCCTTCTGAAAGTCCTTGGCGGTAATCATGCCTCGCAGCTCGAAATTCTCGGTGACGACGAGCACCTTCTCGATCCGATGCCGATGCAGCAGCGACATGACCTCGTCGTCGTCGGCGCCCTCCCGCACCGTGACCAGCCGCTCTTTCGGCGTCATCACGGTCGACACCGGCGCATCCAGTTGAGTCTCGAAGCGCAGGTCCCGGTGAGTCACGATGCCGAGCGTCTCCTTGTTCTCCACGACCGGTACACCTGAAATACTCATCGCCCGGGTAAGCTCGATCACTTCCCGAATCGTCGCGTCGGGCGAGACCGTGATAGGGTCACGCACGATGCCGCTTTCGTACTTCTTCACGCGGCGGACCTGGCGGGCCTGCTCGTCCGGCTGCATGTTCTTGTGGATGATGCCGATGCCACCTTCCTGGGCCAGAGCGATCGCGAGCCTGGCCTCGGTGACCGTGTCCATGGCGGCCGACAACAGGGGAATATTGAGCTTGATCTCCGGGGTCAGGTTCGTCGTGAGATCGACCTCGCGCGGCAGCACATCGGAGTAGTCCGGCTGTAGCAGGACATCGTCGAAAGTCAGTGCTTGCTTGGCTATGCGCATGTGACCCGGGCGCTTCAGTAGGTTAAACGATCCATTCTACGCGCAGCGCAAATGCGGGTAAACGGGGCGCCGACATTTATTTCCAGACTGCCGTTATGCCGGGCTTGGGTATACTGCCTCGATGAATACTCCCTCGGCCGCGATCAGCGTTTCAGAGCTAAACCGCCGGGCGCGTGCGCTGCTCGAGCAGGGCATCGGCCGGCTGTGGGTCCAGGGAGAGGTGTCCAATCTCGCCCGGCCGGCCTCGGGACACGTTTATTTCAGCCTGAAGGACGAGTCAGCGCAGATTCGCTGCGCTTACTTTCGCCAGCGTCAGCGGGAATCGAGCAGCGATGTCAATGACGGCGATCAGGTGCTGATTTTCGGACGTGTCGGCATCTATGAGGCGCGCGGTGACTATCAACTGATCGTCGAGCAGCTTGAACCTGCCGGCGAGGGCGAATTGCGCCGTCGATTCGAGGAACTGAAGAAGAAACTGAAGGCCGAGGGGCTGTTCGGCGACGAATTGAAGCAGCCATTGCCCGAATTGCCGGAACGGATCGGTGTCATCACCTCCGCAACGGGCGCCGCGATACGTGACATCCTGACTGTCCTCGAGCGTCGTTTCCCTGCCGTGCCGGTGGTCGTCTATCCGACGGCCGTACAGGGAGAGACTGCGGCACAACAGATCGTCGAAGCTCTCGGCACTGCGGTCAGTCGCGGCGAATGCGAAGTACTCATCCTCGCCCGAGGGGGTGGCTCCCTCGAGGATCTCTGGCCCTTCAACGAGGAGATCGTCGCGCGCGCGATCAGCGAATGCGCGATTCCCGTGGTTAGCGCCGTGGGGCACGAAGTGGACTTCACGATCAGCGATTTCGTTGCCGATGTTCGCGCACCCACGCCCTCCGGGGCTGCCGAGCTGGTCGTTCCCGACCAGGGCGAGTGGCTGCGCTCGTTGGCGGCAACCGCATCGCGGCTCGCGGCACTCGGCCGCCGCTACCTCGAGGATCACTTTCAGCAACTCGACTGGCTCGGCCGCCGCCTGTCGCAGGCCAGTCCCGCTGCCGTCGTCGCCCGGCAGATCGACTGGCTGGCGAACCTGCAGCAGGTGCTGACCGGCAGTATTCGGCACGATCTGCTCAGGCGTACGCAGGTGTTCACGATTCTTCAGCGACGCCTGGTGCAACGCTCGCCCGCCACCGGCGTTCAATACTCGATGCGCCGATTGACCGAGCTGAACGAACGCCTCAGAAATTCCGGGCGAGCGACCGTCGAGCGCCAAAAGACCAGGCTCGGCCTGGCCGCACGCGCATTGTATTCCGTCAGCCCGCTGGCGACGCTCGAGCGCGGCTACGCCATCGTCAGTGATGCGAGGTCCGGCGAGGTACTGATCGACGCCTCGGCAGTGCAATCGGGCAGCGCGATCACTGCCAGACTTGCCCGGGGCAGCCTCGCGGCTACCGTCGATGAAGTGAATCCCCCTTCAGATGATTAGGCAGGCGGCAGCCCTTTTTTGCCTGATCCCGGTCGCGTTCGCTATGCCCGGGCACGCGCCGCGACCGGGTGGGCTGGCAGTCATCAGCCTGTCCGCGGATTCGGAGTCCCCGCCCGTGGTCAGGTTCGGCAACGCGAGGGCTCTCGTGCTTCGGCGCGAGGGCGACTGGGTCACGGTGATCGGCATTCCGCTGAATCAGGCCCCCGGCACCGTCAGCGCAAGTGTCCGGGTGGCCGGGCAGGCAAGCTCGACCATCGAGTTTGACGTCAAGCCCCACGCATACCACGAGCAGCGCCTGTCGGTCAGCAAGGGATACGTCGAACTGAGCGATGAGCAATTGGCCCGCGTTGGCAGAGAGCGAAAAGTCATCGACGCGGCGCTGAGTAACTGGCGTGATCAGACACTGACCGGGCTGTCGCTCATCCAACCGGTTGCCGGACGACGCAGTTCGAGCTTCGGATTGCGGCGCTTCTTCAATGAACAGCCCCGCTCGCCGCACAGGGGGATGGATATTGCGGCAGATGCGGGCACACCGATCGTTGCGCCCGGCGATGGCACGGTGACCGCAACCGGAGCCTATTTTTTCAACGGCAAGACGGTCATCATCGATCACGGGCAGGGTTTCGTAACAATGTACTGCCACCTCGACGAGATCGGCGTAGCAGTCGGGCAGCAAGTTTCAGCCGGGACACCAATCGGCAAAGTCGGCGCAACGGGGCGCGTGACCGGTCCTCACCTGCACTTCGGCACCTACCTGAACGGCACGGCCGTCGATCCGGCCCTTATCCTTGTGGACGGAGATTGAACTCAGGTATGGAAAAACCTGCGCAGCACCGGCTGGAAGTTTTCCATGTCGACGAGGAACGAATCGTGCCCCTGAATTGAATTCAGCTTGGTGAGCTGAATATCGTCGACGACGTTCTCCAAGGCAGTTGCAAGCTCTTGTTGCTGACGCAGCGGGAACAGGATGTCCGTCGTGACGCCGACTATCCGCGCACGCTCGAGATCCAGATTTCCCAGGACCGCCTCTATCGAACCGCCATGTTCTTCAACATCGAACAGGTCCATCGCGCGCGACAGGTAAAGATAGCAGTTCGGATCGAACTCTCCGGTGAACTTGTTCGCGTGCGCCTGCAAATAGGACTCGATTGCAAAGCTCATGCCGAAAGGCTCGTCGGTTCGCCACTCGGCCGGCGCCTGATCGCGGCCGAACCGTCCTTCCCACTCCTGTGCCGAACGATACGTAATCATGCCGAGTTTTCTCGCCAGTCGCATGCCGCTCACGGGACCGTGCCCGGGATCGTAATCGCCCCCGGCCCATGCGGGATCGCTTCGCACGATTTCGCGTTGCAGTGACCGAAGGGCGATAGCAAACGGCAGGGAACGCATCGACGACGAGATCGCGACCAGCGTCCCGGCAACGCCGGGATGCAAAAGACAGAACGCGAGAGCGGTCATGCCGCCCATGGACGAACCGATGACGGTATGAAGACGGTCGACCTTCAGGTGGCGCATCACCTCGTTAGCGCTTTGTGCGACATCTTCGAGTGTCAATTCGGGAAAAGTCAGCCGGTAACGCTCGCCCGTTTCGGGATCGGTCGAGGCAGGTCCCGTCGTGCCGAAGCAACTTCCCAGGGAATTGGCGCAGATCACGAAATAGCGGTCGGTATCGATGGGCCGGCCGGGGCCGACCATCTCTTCCCACCAACCGGGTGACGGGTCTTCCTCGTTTGACGCGGCGTGAGCCGACGGCGAGAGGCCCGTAAAGAGAAGTACTGCGTTGTCGCCGCTGCCTTCGAGTTTGCCCCAGGTCTCAAAGGCGATGGTCGGCGACTGCAGCACGCCGCCGCGACGCATTTCGAACGGTCCGTTGAGCTTCAGGAATCGCGTCGCCGCACTCATCAGACGGGTTATATCAGCTTTGCCTTCGAATCGTTACCGTTTGGCGTGCTTGATCAAACGTCTGCGCTTGCGCTGCTGGCGCGGTGTCAGTTTGTTTCGCCGACCCTTGTACGGGTTCTCACCGGTCTTGAACGACAGCCGTACGGGCGTTCCCCGCAAGTCAAACGCCTTGCGAAACCGATTGATCAGGTACCGCCGGTAGGCTTGCGGGAGCTTGTCGGTCTGATTGCCATGGACGACGATGACGGGCGGGTTACGCCCACCCTGATGTGCGTATCGCAGGCGGATGCGGCGGCCTCTGACCAGCGGTGGCGAGTGGGCGGCGGTTGCCTCACCGAGTACGTGGTTGAGGTCCGCCGTGGCCATGTCGCGCATTGCGGCCTGATAGGCGCGTTCTGCCGCGGGCAGCAGATCCCCGACAGCCGTGCCATGCAAAGCCGAAATCGTCATGCGTTCCGCAAACTCCAGAAACGGCAATCTTCTGTCCAGTTCGTCCCTGACATGCCGTTTCGCCTCCGCCGGCAGCCCATCCCATTTGTTGGCGACGACGACAAGCGCCCTGCCCCGCTCCACGATCAGTCCCGCAAGGCTCACGTCCTGTTCCGTAACGCCCTCGGCGGCATCGAGTACGGCAATGACGACCTGAGCGCGCTCCATTGCCTGCAACGCCTTGATAACGCTGAACTTCTCGACCGTTTCGGTGACCTTCGCCCGGCGCCTGACGCCGGCGGTATCGACGAGTTCGTATTTTTCTCCATCCCTTTCGAACGGCACTGCAACACTGTCGCGGGTCGTGCCGGGCTGATCGAAGACCACGAGGCGCTGCTCTCCGACAAGACGATTGATCAGCGTCGATTTTCCGACATTCGGCCGCCCGATCACGGCGATACGGAGTGCCTCGCCCCGGTCCGCCACGGTTTCTGCGTGTTCGGCAAACGGAGCAAGCACCTCGTCCATGAGCGCCGCCACGCGGTCACCGTGCGAGGCGGAGATCGCGACCGGCTCACCGAGCCCGAGCGCGTGAAATTCGCTGGATGCAATGTCGGAATCGAGGCCCTCGGCCTTGTTGACGGCGAGCCAACTCGATTCCGCGTGCCGGCGCGCCAGTGAAGCGACGTGTTCGTCGGCCGAGGTAAGACCGGATCGCCCGTCGACCATGACGATCGCCGCATCCGCCTCCTTGAGCGCGCGGACGGTTTGCTCGACCATCAGCTCCTTGACGCCGGCCTCGCCGCCTGCAACGCCGCCGGTATCTATGACCAGGTAGGGAGCCGGCCCGAGCTTGCCGAAACCGTACTGACGGTCGCGCGTCAGCCCCGGGTAATCGGCGACCAGCGCGTCACGCGAGCGGGTCAGGCGGTTGAAAAGGGTCGACTTGCCGACGTTCGGCCGGCCGATGAGTGCAATCACGGGCAGCATGCGCGTCACCCATCATTGTCGGCCGCTATGTCGGGCGCATCGCGTTTCCCCTCGGGCCGCCTAACAGCAAAGGCTGCAAGCTCTCCGGACTCGCTCTGCACATAGAGACGGTTACTGATGACGACGGGCTCCCCGGACAACAGGCCGCGGCCGACGCGAACGCGCGCCACGGGGCGGCCGTCGATGTTGCTGAACAGGTGAATGTAGCCTTCGAAGTCACCGATCACGACGGTATTGTCGAATGTGACCGGCGACGTGGGCCCCCTTCTCAACAGCGCATCCTGTCGCCAGACTTCGGAGCCGTTGCGACGCAGCAGCGCAATGAGCTCGCCGTTGTCGTCGACGGAATAGACGTTGGTGAAATCGACGCCTACGCCGACATGCGTCGAGAGGTCCCTCGCCCACAGGATCTGGCCGGACTCGGATGCAACGGCAGCCAGCCTGCCATGGTAGCCGGCGGCGTACACGTCCTGCCCCACGACGGCCAGCGAGCCGTCCACGTCGGCAAGGCGCTCCAGGTCCGACCGACCCGACGGCGGCGAAAGCATGGTCTCCCACTGGGTCACGCCGGTGCCGAGGTTGGTGCCGACGAGCCGGCCGTTGTCGAATCCGGCGATCACCGTGGTGCCGGCTATGACGGGCGATGAAGTCCCGCGCAATGTCAATCGCGGCAGGCTTTGCTCGACGGCCCATTGCTCTGCACCGCTGAAGGCCGAATAGACCCGCAGCTTGCCGTCGATGGTCTGGACCACCACCAGGCTGTTTCTGATCAGCGGCCTGGCAAGCGATTCGCCATTGATATTTGTTCGCCACAGCTCCCGCCCATCGTCGGCAGACAGGCAGACGAGATCCCCGTCACTGCCGGCGACTACGACAATATTTTCTCCGGCGCCCGGGCCGGCGGACAGGGGAACGTCGAGCTCGACGCGCCAGACGCGTCTGCCGTTCCCGGGAGTGAAGGCACTGACCACGCCGTCATGACTTGCGGCATAGATTCGCTTGCCATCGCCCGCCGGCGATAGCGAAACCCGCAGAAATTCCGTTCCCTTACCCAGCCTGGCCGACCAGACTTTCTTGATCGGCAGTGTCGGCCGAAAATCGATGAGTTCCTTCGGCGGCAGTACGTCGTCGTCGCCGCCGAATATGCCGCAGCCCGAAACCAGGCCCGCGAACAGGCCGAGTAGCAGTACGCGGGGCGGTAATCTCATCGTTCGTCCCCGGTGTCCTCGGCAGGATCCTCGAGTGTCGGCTCGTCCGGCAGATCGACGATCTTCATCTGAATGAGAGACCGATTCACGGTGGGCGCCCTGATATCGTCGTTCATCGCGCGCTCGTAGGCGGCTGCCGCCTCCCTGTTCCGGCCCGTTGCGGCATGCGCATCGCCAATGAGCTCCTCATACCTTGCGGCAAACGCAGTGTCCGCGAATCCGGACAACAGATCGACGACGGCTTGCGGTTTGTCCTGGTACAGATAGATCTTCGCCAGCCGAAGTCGGGCGACCATCTTCAGTTCGTCACTGCCTCTCCTCGCCAGCAGTGCGGAAAGTGTGTTGGCGGCATCCTGATCGCGCCCCTTATCCATGTACAGCCTCGCCATCGCGAGCCTCGCCAGCCCGGCATAGATCGTCGAGGCATAGTCTTCATAAAGGTCATTCGCGGCCGCCTCTGACGCCTCCAGCCTGCCGTCGTTGACGCCTTCGGCGAGCGTCTCGAAAACGGCGGACGCTTCCAGCCGTGTCGTCAGCCGGTGGTTCTGCCAGCGGTTCCAGCCAACCAGTATCGCAACGCCGAGAACGATGCCACCAATGACGAACCGGCCGTTCTCCTGCCACCAGGTCCGCATCGCCTCGATTTGTTCTTTCTCGGAAAGTAGTTCCACAATTTCGCCCTTCCTGTCATCCGATCCTGTTCAGCCGGCCCGAGAATTCTTCAGACAGCTGCTCGACCGGAACGTTTACCTGATCCTCATCCGTTCGCAGCGGCTTCAGCCCTGCCTGGTTCCTGGCGACCTCGTCGTCGCCGAGTATCAAGGCAATTTCGGCGCCGCTCTTGTCGGCGCGCTTCAGCTGGGACTTGAAACTGCCGCCGCCCATATTCAATTCGATGCGAATATCGTCAATTGCGTTGCGAAGCTGTTCGGCAATTTCGAATCCCCGTGCGAGCGCATATTCGCCCACCGCTACGACATACACGTGCGGACCGGTATCCGGCGCCGTGCCGCCGCACGCCTCGAACAGCCCGACGAGCCGTTCCATACCCATGGCCCAGCCGACAGCCGGCGTCGGTCTGCCGCCGAGCTTCTCGACGAGGCCGTCGTACCGGCCCCCCGCGCATACCGCACCCTGAGCGCCCAGCGCGTCGGTCACCCATTCGAATACCGTCCGGTTGTAATAATCCAGGCCCCTGACAAGCCTCGGACTGACCGTGTACGAGATCCCGGCGGCGTCGAGCAGCGCCTTGACTTCCTCGAAGTGCCTCCGCGATTCATCGTCGAGGTAATCGAGCATGACCGGCGCACCCGCGATGATCTCCTGCATGCCGGCTTTCTTGCTGTCCAGGATGCGAAGCGGATTCTGCTCGAGGCGGCGAATACTATCTGCATCCAGCTTCGATTTCACGGCCGAAAAGTACTCGACCAGCGAGTCGCGATACCTGCGGCGAGACTCCGGCGATCCCAGCGAGTTCAACTCCAGTGTAAGGCGGGACAGGCCTAGATTCCGCCACATCCTGGCGGACATGATGATCAGTTCCGCGTCGACATCCGGTCCCGGGTAGCCCATCGCCTCGACATCGAACTGGTGAAATTGCCGGTAACGGCCTTTCTGCGGTTTCTCGTAGCGAAACATCGGTCCTGCCGTCCATAGCTTCTGCCGCTTGTTGTGCAACAGCCCGTGTTGTATGCCGGCTCTTACCATTCCGGCGGTCGCCTCGGGGCGCATGGTGAGACTCTCGTCGTTCCGGTCCTGGAAGGTGTACATCTCTTTTTCGACGATGTCGGTCATTTCTCCGATAGAGCGGCGGAACAGATCGGTCTGCTCGAGGATCGGCAGACGCATTTCCCGATAACCGTATGACTCGATCACATCGCGAATGGCGGCTTCGACGTGACGCCAGGTACCGGAGGCGTCCGGCAGCAAGTCGTTCATTCCGCGAATGGCTCTCGGTGTCACGGCCTGTCTCACGCAATATCCGGGCTACTGGCCGTAAATGGTCAGTCTGGCCGTATCACCCCGGCGGCTGCTTGCCGGTATACGGTAATCGAAGCCGTTGACGAGCACACTGACATGCGAGCTGTTGCCAAAGAGCACGCCCAGGGGCTCCACGCCGGTCAGCGTGACGGTCCGGCCGTCGGTGCCGAGGTCGAAAAACAAACGCCGCCCTGTGGCATCGGTCACCTCCGTCCAGCAATCCCCGCTGAAAGTCAGCGCGAGTTCGACGTTATTGCCGATGACTGTCTCGCTTACGGCGGGTTCTGCTTCGACCGGTTCGGGCTCGGAAGCGATTATCGCTGTTTGTTCCGCCGGTTCGACTGCCGGGTCACCCCCGGGTGGAGCGGCCTCAACGCTCGTCGCCTCATCCGGACGATCGGATTCGAACGGAGCCAGGGCTGCCGGTTGTAGCGTGACGGGTTGCTTCGATGGGGTCAGGCTGAGCCACCACAAGGCGGCAGCGGCGGCAACGAGAATGACGAGAACTGTCGCGACCCACGGCCCAACGGATATCTGACGGGGTACTTTGCGCGGTGGGCCGACAACGGGCGGCGCGCCGGCGGAGCGATTGAGCTGGTAATAGTCTGCAAGCACATCGTCGACGGGGACGCCGACGAGTTCGGCGTATTTTCGCATATGTCCCTTGGCGAACACCGGTGCACCGAGCACATCGAAGCGATTCTCCTCGAGCGCCCGTACTTTCGGCTCGTCGAGGTGCAGTTCTTTCGCTATTTCCCGAAGCGATATGCCGCGTGCCCGGCGCGTTACGGCCAGGCGCTCGCCGCCGACCGGGCCGGCCGTGTCATCTCCGTGGGGCTTGCGCAAATGCTTGATGTCTTCCGCGGCCATTTCACTCCGGTCTCAGTATCTTTCTTGCCTCGGCCGAATTCGGGAAATCTCGCAGCAACTGATTGATGTAGTCCGTGGCGGCGCGTTCGTCCCCGAGTTCTTTCTCGATCTGGATGCCGAGGTACAGGATCGCCGGTGAGGCCTTGCTGCCCGACAGGAAACGCTGCAGGAATGCGCGGGCCTGCAGAAAATCGCCGGTCCTGTGTTTCAGCACCGCGAGCTGCAGAAGCGCCTCACCATAGTCAGGTCTGTCCCGCAACGCGTCGCGGAAATACTGCTCGGCCCTTGCGAGATCCGGCTTGCCGATCAAGCAGGTGCCGGCGTTCGTCATCATGAGGTAACGGTTGTGGTTGTCGGGATTTTTCACTGCTCTGTCGAACTGTTTGATGGCATCGTCGTAATTCTGCTGGCGACACAGGAATACGGCATAGGCATTCCTGGCATCGTAACTACCCGGCGCGACACGTACGGCTTGCTTGTAATGCTCGGTAGCGGACCGGACATTGCCCAGCTTCTCGTAGGTCAATGCGAGCGTGTAATGGGCACTCGCCATCCTCGGGTCCAGCTCGAGCGCACGTTCCAGCCTTTCTTTGGCCAGCTCGAAGCTGCCGTTCCGGAAATACCTGGCGCCGAGCTCGTAATACTGGACGGCCGCGTCCTCGCTGTCTTCAAAGGTCTGACGTGCGCTCGTCGATGACGAAACGCAGCCCGCCAGCATCAGCAACGCCGCACCGCCCGCAACAATCCCGATCTTCGTGTTCATGCCGTCGCCAACCTCATGGTCTTTTCGCGAAGCCTGCGTCTGACCCGATCGCTCACCCTACCAGCTAGCTGACCGCAGGCCGCGTCGATATCTTCTCCCCGCGTTTTTCGGGTCGTCACCACAAGGCCCCTGCGCCTGAGATGACTCTGAAACCGGGCAATGCGGGATTCGCCCGAACGGGCAAAATCGACGCCCGAAAACGCGTTGAACGGGATAAGGTTCACCTTTGCCGGCCGGTTGTTCAGGATCTCATAAATCTCGTCAGCGTGCGCTATCGAGTCATTGACATCCTTCAGCATGACATATTCGAATGTGATGAATCGATTGGAGCGCTTGGCCGCATATCGCCAGCAGCAGTCGAGCAACTCCGCGATCGGGTGCACCTTATTTATCGGTACGAGCCGATTTCGGAGTTCGTCATTTGCCGCATGTAACGACACTGCGAGAGAGACATTGCATTCGTCACCGAGCCGCTCGATATTCGGCACCAGCCCGGATGTGCTGATCGTTACCCGACGGCGCGACAATCCGTAGGCAAAGTCCGATGTCAGGAGATTGAGTACCGGACGGACGCTGCGATAATTCGCCAGCGGCTCACCCATGCCCATGAAAACCACATTCGTGATTGCGGATTCTCCGTTGGGCCTCGGCGGCAGAACGCTTTTCGCATGCCACACCTGGCCGATGATCTCCGCCGACGTCAGGTTGCGATTGAATCCCTGAGCCCCCGTCGCGCAAAACGAGCAATCCAGTGCACACCCCACCTGCGAGGAAATGCAGAGCGTGCCTCGCCCGGGCTCCGGGATGAACACGGTCTCCACAGCCTGACCCGAGCCTGATTCGAACAGCCACTTGATCGTGCCGTCGGCAGAATCTTTTTGCGAAATCGTCACGGGAACGCCGACCGTCGCCGACCGCTGCAGACTGGTTCGAAGGTCCTTCGACAGGTCCGTCATCCGGTCGAAGTCGGTAATCCCGCGCTGATGTATCCACTGAAGAACCTGCCGGGCCCGAAATGGTCTTTCCCCCGACTTCGCAAAAAAAACCTCCAGCGCATTTTGCGACAGCCCCAGCAGATTCGGTTTTTCAGCCGCGGCGCTCATCGGGTCCGCGGGCAAATTCCGTTGTTGCCAAAGAAAAAAGCGATTTCCCGCACCGCCGTCTCGGGCGCGTCCGAACCATGCACGATGTTCTCTTCAATACTCTCGGCAAATTCCGCGCGAATGGTCCCTTCGTCCGCCTCGGCCGGGTCGGTCGCCCCCATGATCTCCCGGTTCCTGTTAATCGCATCGTCGCCCTCGAGTGTCTGCACCATGACCGGTCCGGAGGTCATGTATTTGACAAGGTCGTTAAAGAACGGCCGCTCCTTGTGAACCGCATAGAACCCTTTTGCCTGCTCCGTGGACAGATGAAGCATCCTGGCGGCA
The DNA here is from genome assembly GCA_046756445.1 of Woeseia sp. GTDB lineage: Bacteria > Pseudomonadota > Gammaproteobacteria > Steroidobacterales > Woeseiaceae > JACZWL01. The sequence goes on from JBHHWI010000018.1 coordinate 17,445, forward strand.
ACGATTTGCAGCCCCGAATTCTCGAAGCGGCTGTAGATCTCACCAATCAGATTTTTTTGAACGCCGTCGGGTTTGATTATTGAGAGCGTTTGCTCGACGGACATACGTCATTCCCTTGTTGATTATGATTTGAAAACCGGACACGGAATCGTTCCCGGCCGCGCGTAAACGTCCGATTTTACTTGGATAATTTACGCCAGGCAACGAAACCGGGTCTGCCGTGCACCGGCGGTTTCTTCAGACGCTGAAGCTCTCCCCGCAGCCACACTCGCCGGTCACATTGGGATTCCTGAAACGAAACGCTTCGTTCAGACCCCGCTTGACGAAATCGACTTCCGTGCCGTCGATCACTTTGAGGCTTTTCTTGTCGACGATCACCTTGACGCCGTGATATTCGAAAACGGTGTCCGAGTCGGCGATGTCATCGGCATAGTTGACGACATACGCGTATCCGGAGCAGCCGGTCTTTTTCACGCCCACGCGGAGGCCGACGCCCTTGCCCCGGGCATCGAGATAGCTTTTGACGCGTTCGGCCGCGGGTTCGGTCAGCGAAACAGCCATTTGTCCGGTCAATCCTCCGTGGTCGTCGTTGCCGTCAACGCTATATGGAGCGTATTTGCAGCGTCTTCAAGTATAAACACCCGCCCGGTCTTCTCCATAGGGATCTCAAGCCTTTCCATCAGACCGTCGACGTCCATGGCGGTCAGCGCCGATACCGACTTCCCCTCCGTGACCGCGCAAAACGCCTCGGACGCTGCAATGAGGTGCGGACATCCGAAAACACGGTATCGAAGCAGCCGGATCGTATCCCCGTCTGCAACAGCGGACAGGATGACCCGCATGCCTGGCCCGGACTCCGCGGCCTCGCCCGTCACGGCATCATCGTACTCATCGGGCAAATGGCCTGCGTGAACGGGGTTCGCAAAATGACGTCGAACGAGCTCGCTGTAACGATTCCTCATGCTGTCCGATTGCGCGCCGGTGCTATCGCCCGCAGGTGATCGACGGCGTCGGTATAACGGGCGGCCGCCAAATCGACTTCCGCATCTGTCGTACCCCGGCCGAAGCTGAAACGAATCGCGCTCTGTGCCAGCGCATCGTCGCGACCGAGCGCCCGAAGCACGTACGATGGCTCTCCGCTTGTTGCATTGCAGGCGGCACCGCTGCCGACGCACAGCGGTTCGAGCGCAAGCATCAGGCTCTCGCCCTCTATCCCCTCGATGCTGACGTTCAGGATGCCCGGAAACGATTGTGTGTCGCTGCCGTTGCGCAGAATGCCGGCTATCTCGCCGATGCCTGCCCATATGCGGTCACGGAGTCGCCGCAGATGTGCGATGTCCCCGTCCAGCCTGGATTTCGCCAGCATCGCCGCGGCGCCGAGCCCGACGATCTGGTGAACCGCAAGCGTGCCCGGCCTGACTCCCCGTTGTTGCCCGCCGCCGTGCAGCAATGGCTCCACGCGGCACGACGGCCGATCGGCGACATAAAGTGCGCCGATGCCTTTCGGTCCGTAGAACTTGTGCGCCGTCAACGACAGCAGGTCGACCGGGAGTGTCGACAGATCTATCGGCAGCTTACCCACAGACTGCGCCGCGTCGACATGAAACAACAGATCACGACGGCGGCAGCACTCACCGATGCGCTGAATATCCTGCATGACGCCGGTCTCGTTGTTGACGTGCATGACCGACACGAGCTGCGTGTCGTCGCGAATCGCGGCGTCCAGCTCATCCAGTGCCAGCAGTCCGTCGGGCTGCGGCGCCAGGTAGGTGACCTCGAATCCCTCGCGCTGCAGTGCCGCAAACGTATCGGTAACGGCCTTGTGCTCGGTCGGCATGGTGATCAGGTGTTTGCCGCGGTTCGCCCGGTATCGTGCCGCGCCGACGATGCCGAGATTGTCCGACTCGGTCGCGCCCGAAGTCCAGATCAGCTCGCGCGCATCGGCATGCAACAGGCCGGCCAGCTGCTCGCGAGCCGTCTCGACGGCCAGCATCGAGCGCCTGCCGGCCAGGTGTGTCGACGACGGGTTGCCAAACGTGCCATCCGAGGTGAGATACGCCGACATCGCCTCCGCCACGGCCGGGTCGACCGGGGTTGTCGCGGCATGATCGAGATAAACGAATTCTGTCGGGTTGCGCAGCATTATTCCGTGACGCGGTCGCGTGCTTTCGGGTCCAGTGCCGAAAGCATGCCGCGGAGGATATTGATCTCGTTCTGATCCGGCCGCGCCCGTACGAACAGGCGGCGCAATCGTCGCATCAGGTGACGCGGATTATCCGGGTCCAGGAAACCGCCATCGGTCAGCACTTCCTCGAGATGCGCGTAGAAATGCGCGAGTTCCTCGGCGGTGGCCGGCGCCGTTTCAGACACGTATTCGTCACCGGATCGACCGATCTCGGCAACGCGCAGCTCGTAGCAAATTATCTGAACTGCCATTGCCAGATTCAACGAGCTGAAGCCGGGCTCGGTCGGGATGGTCAACAAGGTGTGGCAGCGGTCGATGTCTTCGTTCGTGAGGCCCGATTTCTCCGGGCCGAATACCGCCGCCACCGTACCGTTGTGGCTTTCCTGCAGCAATCTCATCGCGCACTCTCGCGGCGCCATGCTCGGCCAGCCGATCGATCTCGATCTCGCGCTCGCGCCGGCGACGTAAACACAATCACGCAGCGCTTCATCGAGGCTGCCGACTACTCTGGCGGAGTCAAGAATGTCCTCGGCTCCGGAGGCGCGTGCGCGCGCCTCCTCGTGCGGAAATTGCCTGGGGCTTACCAGCATCATATCGCTCTGCCCCATGTTCTTCATCGCCCGCGCCGCCGCGCCGATGTTGCCCGGGTGAGTCGTGCCGACAAGAATGATTCGAACCGTCATGAGGTCTGGTATTCTACCGCCCCCCTGCGGGAAATCGTTCTTTTCAAATATGGCGGAAACCACCAATGCATGCACTGCTCAATGTTGCCGTTATGGCCGCTCACAGCGGCGGTGACACGCTCATTCGCAGCCTGCCCAGGCTGGACAGGATCAAGGTCGAACAAAAAGGCCGCAACGATTTCGTCAGCGAAGCGGATCGAAATGCCGAAAAAGCGGTTATCGATACGATCCTCAAACACTATCCGGACCACGCGATTCTCGCCGAAGAAAGCGGCCGCCAGGGCGATTCCGACTACGTGTGGGTCATTGATCCCCTGGACGGCACGACAAATTTCCTGCACGGCTTCCCCGTTTTCTGTGTGTCCGTCGGTTTGCTGCACAAGAACCGCCCCGAACACGCGGCGGTCTACGATCCATTGCGCCAGGAGCTCTTCACCGCGTCCCGCGGCCAGGGAGCCCAGCTCGACAGCCGGCGAATACGTGTGAGCAAGCAGACCTCGCTCGCGCGTGCCCTGATCGGAACGGGTTTCCCGTTCCGCGACTCGAACATCCCGATCTGGCCATACCTGAAGATGCTGCAAACCGTGCTGGCCCACACCAGCGGCGTTCGTCGGGCAGGCGCCGCCGCGCTCGATCTGTGCTACGTCGCAGCGGGCAGGCTGGACGGTTTCTGGGAAACGGGACTGAGCAAATGGGACCTGGCTGCGGGCGCCCTCATCATCCGGGAAGCCGGCGGCATCATCAGCGGCCTCGACGGCAGCGAGGACTTCCTGGATACGGGCCATGTGCTGACCGGGTCACCCAGGATATACAGCGGTCTCGCGAAAATACTGGGCCCGCACATCAAGGAGCAGTTCGGGTAAGATGCCGGCACCGTCGGCTATGGCAGATCGTCGACGAGCTCGGAATCTTCCGCCGGCGGAAGAAGGTCCTGTGCGCTGACGTCGAGGTATAGTGCCGTAGCACTCGCCGTATAAACCGAGGAATAGGTACCTACGATCACCCCGACGATCAGGGCGATCGAGAACGGGGCAACCGCCTCGCCGCCGAACGAAAAAAGCGCGGACAGAACGAGCAGCGTCGTCACGCCGGTGATGACGGTGCGCGCCAGCATTTCGTTGATCGATGCATTCATCGACTCCTCGGGCGTGCTGCCGCGGAACTTGACGAAGTTTTCGCGAATCCTGTCGAATGCCACGACCGTGTCGTTGAGAGAGTACCCGATGACTGCGAGCACGGCCGCCAGGACCGTAAGATCAAACTGCAAGCGAAAAATCGAAAAGAATCCGACGGTCAATATGACGTCGTGTGCCAATGCTGCAACTGCACCGGCCGCGAATTTCCACTGAAAGCGCATCATGACGTAGGCAAAGATCAGGAGCAGCACGAATATCGTCGCCAGGCCGCCCTGCTCCTGTAGCTCCTTGCCGACTTGCGGGCCGACAATCTCGACGCGGCGGAGTTCGACGCCCGGTTCGTCGGCGGCCAGTGTCGTGCTCAGGGATTCGCGTATCGCGTCGGCGTCGGAACCCGATTGCGGCGGGAGCCTGACCAGCACGTCCGTTTCGGTGCCGAAGCGTTGCACCTGCACGTCGGTGAATCCCGCGTCGCCCAGAACCCGCCTTATACGCTCGAGATCCGCCGCCTGCGGATAAGCGACCTCGAGGAGCACACCCCCGGTAAAATCGATGCCGAACTCGAGCCCTCTTAGCGTAATGGATGACAGGGAAACGATGATGGCCAGGATGGACAAGGCCGTAGTGGCCAGGCGCCGGCCGCGGCTCAGGAAATCGATCGATGTTTTCTCTTTGATCAAACGCATCGATGCAACCCTATACCGGTACGCCGGCAATACGCCGGCCGCCAAAGGCGAAATTGACGACGGATCGCGTTCCGACGATGGCTGTAAACATCGACGTTACGATGCCGAGGGACAGCGTTACCGCAAAGCCCCTGATCGGTCCCGTGCCGAAGATGAGGAGCACGATCGCTGCAATAAGCGTCGTGATATTGGCATCGGCAATGGACGACAGCGCTTTCTCGTAGCCGGAATGTATCGCCGCCTGAGGCGAATTCCCGGCGGCGAGCTCCTCGCGAATTCTTTCGAAGATCAGCACGTTCGCATCGACCGCCATTCCGACAGTCAGGACGATGCCGGCGATGCCAGGCAGGGTCAGTGAGGCCTGCAGCAACGAGAGCAGCGCGATAATGAAAACGAGATTCGAGAACAGCGCCAAGTTCGCAATCATACCGAACCACCGGTAATAAAACGCCATGAAGATAATCACGGCGATAAACCCGATCTGCACTGCGCTGAAGCCCCGATCGATATTGTCATGGCCGAGGCTCGGACCAATTGTTCGTTCTTCTACCTTATAGACCGGTGCCGCGAGTGCGCCGGCGCGCAGCAGCAGCGCAAGGTCGCGCGCTTCAATCGGAGTAAGTCCGGTAATCTGAAAATTGTTCTTGAATGTGCCCCGAATCGTCGCAGTGTTGATGATCTCTTCGGTCCTGATGTCCCGCGTTGCCGGGACGCCATCGACCACATGCGTTTCGCGTCGTGTTTCGATAAAAACCGTTGACATCGGCTTGTTGAGGTTTTCAATGGTCGTCTTGAGCATGCGCTCACCGCCGGCGGTATCGAGCTTGATGAACACGGCCGGTTGCCCCTCGCTGAAGCCGGACTCCGCATCCACGATCTGGTCGCCCGAAGCGACGACCTGGCGTTTCAGAATCTGGGAACGTTCGTCACCGCGCCCCGGATAGCGGCGGGCACCCGGACTGTCGCCCGTCTCGTCGACCAGGCGGAATTCGAGCGTGGCAGTTGCGGTCAGGATCCGGTTGAGCTCGTTCGGGTCCTGGACGCCGGGCAATTGCACGACGATGCGATCGGCACCCTGCCGTTGAACGAGCGGTTCGGCGACCCCGAGCTGATTGACGCGATTCCTCAGGGTCGTCATGTTTTGCTCGATCGCAAAATCCTGCCTGGCCTTGATCTGCTGCTCGCTCATGCGGAGCCTGAACGACCTGCCATCGGCGCCGTCGATGACCAACAGGTCCCGGTCGGCATTGCGCACGATGTCCCGGGCCTTCTCGAAATCCGCGTCCCGTCTGACACGGACGGTGATCGTCTGGCCCTCGACCCTTACCTGCCGAGGAATGTTTGCCTCCTGTAGACGTTCGCCGAAATCCTGCTCGTAGGATTCGAGGCGTTTCTCTATCGCCGCCTGCATATCGACCTCGAGAAGCACATACACGCCGCCGCGCAGGTCGAGGCCCAGGCTCATCGGGTTCAAGCCGAGATTGCGCACCCAGTCCGGCAGCTTAGGCGCAAGAGTCAGGGCGACGCTTGCGCCCCGGCCGATCCGTTCCCGCAGGCGCTCGCCCGATGCAAGCTGATCCTCGACGGACGCGAATCTCAACACCACCCTGCCGTCATCGACATAGGCTGCCTCGGGTTGCAGTTCGCCTGCTTCCAGGATGCGGACAATCTGCGCGACTTTCGCCTGCCCGTAAGGATCTCCATCGCTGCTTGCGACCTGAACCGCCGGCGCGCTGCCGTAGATATTCGGTAACGCGAGCAGCGAGCCGAGCAGCACGATGACGACTACCAGCCAGTTTAGCCACGCCGGATAACGATTCATCGAGTGGGGCTTCCAGCGCCCGATCAGGCTGCGTCGAACGTGCCTTTCGGCACGACTGCGGACACGGTCGACTTCTGAATCTTGATTTCTACGTTATCGGCAATCCTGAGCGTCGCGTAATGATCGCTCACCGCCGTGACCTTGCCGAGGACCCCGCCGGCCGTCAGCACCTCATCGCCGGTCGATAACGCGGCAACCAGCTCGTTGTGGGCCTTCTGCCGTTTCTGTTGTGGACGGATCAGCAAGAAATAGAATGCCGCAAATATGATCAGCATCGGCAGCAGGAATCCCAGCGGGCTGCCTTGCTGTGCACCCTGGGCATAGGCGGTATTGATGAAGAAGTCCATGATCAGCCGTGATGAGCCTCAGAAATCGGGCGCGCTATTATGACATAGCGCTTTGTTTTGACCAGCCACGTATGTGAGGCGTCGAACACGGGAATTCAAGTGCTTCAGGATGATTCGCCAGAATACGCCGACCGGATGTGTCCGATCGTCGCCTCGAGGTCTCCGGCATCGATGGCCGCGCGCAATCGCGCCATCAGCTGCTGGTAGTAGTAAAGGTTGTGGATCGTGGCAAGTCGTGGCCCGAGCATTTCGCCGCATTTCTCGAGATGGCGCAGGTAGGCGAGACTGTAATTGGCGCAGGTATAGCAATCACAGTCCGGGTCCGGGGGACCGGTATCGTCGCTGTATTGTGAATTCCGGATCTTCACGACACCCCGCGACGTGAACAGGTGACCGTTTCGCGCATGCCGCGTCGGCATCACGCAATCGAACAGGTCAACGCCGCGCGCGACGGCATCGGCAATATCGACCGGCGTGCCGACACCCATCAGGTAGCGCGGACTGCCCGCCGGCATATCCGGTAGCAGCGCCTCGAGGACTTTGAGCCGCTCGGATGTCGATTCTCCGACTGCGAGCCCGCCGATCGCATATCCGTCAAAGTCGGTATCGGTCAGCCCGGCCAGGGACTCGGCCCGCAGCGCAGCATATACGCTGCCCTGCACGATACCGAACAGCGCCTCGCCGCGGGCACAATCGGCATTTCGCAATTCATCGAATCGACGCCGGCTGCGCCGCGCCCAGCCAAGCGAGAGCTCCATCGACTCACGGGCCTCCTTTTCGGGCACCGGGTACGGCGTGCACTCGTCAAAGACCATCGCCACGTCGGCGTCCAGGTCGTGCTGTATTTCCACGGATTTCTCCGGCGTGAGAAACACGTCGTCGCCGTCGATCGGCGATTGAAACAATACACCGTCCTCGCTGAGCTTTCTGATCGCAGCCAGGGAAAAGACCTGGAAGCCGCCGGAATCGGTGAGGATCGGGCCGGGCCAGTTCATGAACTGGTGCAGCCCGCCGTGCCGGCGAATGACACCGGACCCCGGGCGCAGCATCAGGTGAAAGGTGTTGCCGAGTATGATGTCAGCGCCGCCTGCGGCGACCTCCTCCGGCGTCACCCCCTTGACGGTACCGTAGGTTCCGACCGGCATGAAAGCCGGCGTTCGCACTCTGCCCCGGCGAAATGTCAGGATCCCCCGGCGTGCGGCACCGCAGCTTGACGAGATTTCAAATATCACGAGATGAACATCGCATCGCCATAACTGTAGAACCGGTACCGCTGATCGACTGCGTGACGATAGGCATCCAGGGTGCATTCTGTACCGGCGAACGCAGCAACGAGCATCAGCAACGACGACTGTGGCAGGTGAAAGTTGGTGATCAGTGCGTCGACACTCCGAAAGTGATAGCCCGGGACAATAAACAGTCGTGTCTCACCGTCAAAGGGCCTCGGCCTGCTGTCCGTGTAAGCTGATTCGAGCGCGCGAACCGATGTCGTCCCGACCGCGATGACACGTCCGCCATCATCACGAGTCTGCTCTACGGCACGGCAAGTCTCAACGCCGACAATCACTCTCTCGGCGTGTAGCGTATTCGATTCGATATCCTCGCTCCGCAGGGGCTGAAACGTGCCTGCCCCGATATGCAGCGTGACAAACGCGTGCCGCACCCCGATTGCCGAGGTCCTGGCAAGCATATCTTCATCGAAATGCAGCCCTGCCGTCGGGGCCGCGACCGCCCCGTCATGTCGTGCATAGACGGTTTGATAGCGATCGACGTCCTCCGGACCGGCCTCGCGTTTCAGGTAAGGAGGCAAGGGGACTTCGCCCCGTGCATCGAGATACGGCGCCAGGGGCAATCCGAAGTCGAGTACGTAGAAGTCTTCGTCCCGGCCGACGACGGTCGCCGTGATATCCCCGGCCAGCTCCAGTTCCATGCCGGCCCTTGGCGCCTTGCTTGCGTGAACCTGGGCGAGCGCCATCGTGTCCGACAAGGTTCTTTCGATCAGAATCTCGATGCGTCCGCCGGTCTTCTTGCGCCCGAAAAGACGCGCAGGAATAACGCGGGTATCGTTGAACACCAGCAGATCGCCCGGCTCGAGCAGCATTGGCAGATCCGAGAACTGCCGGTCGGCGAAGGATTTCGAGGCCGCATCGACGACCAGCAGGCGGCTGGCGCCGCGCTTCCCGAGCGGGTACTGCGCGATCAGCTCATCGGGTAAGGGGTAATCGAAATCGGAAACCTGCATCATCGCGCATGGTAGCAAACACACCCGGGCGACAAGACTCAGGCGAGGAGGTACGCGAGATTTTCCGGCACGAACGCCCTGGCCGGCCTGCCCATCAGCGATTCGAGCTGCGCCGGATCAGCGGTACTGCCCTCCGAGAGCATCGTCAGCTGGTCCCGGGTCACCGGGAAACGCGGCAGCCGCTCCAACAGTGTTGCAGCAAGCTTCATGACGCCGATCGGCATCGGCAGAATCCACTTGTCGCGCCCGGCCGCCTGCGCGATCCGCCGGAGCATCTCGGGCCAGGCAAGCGACTCCGGACCGCCGAGTTCGTAGGTCCGGCCCGTCGCGTTCGGATCATCGAATGACCTGACGAATGCCAGGGCGACGTCCTCGACATGGACAGGTGACATCAGTACTTCACCCCGGCCCGGACGGAAACCGCTGAAAAAGCCGACCGCCGGTAGCGGCGGCGCGATCATGTCACGATACAGCTGAGTCGCGATTTCAAGAGTGCCGCGAGGATCGCCGAATATCACCGACGGCCTGAAGATCGTGACCGCCAGGCCGGCGGCCTTGACGTGCTCCTCGGCGCGAAACTTGGTCTCCTGATAGCGTGTGCCGGGCGATTTCGCGCCCACTGCGCTCATGAGCAGGAACCTGGATATGCCCCGCGCTTTCGCCGCCTCGGTGACCCGCACGACGGCGTCGTATTGCAGGGCCTGGAAAGTAATGCCCTGCCGCGGGTACTCCCTCAGTATGCCGACACAGAAGATAATCGCCTCGCAGTCTTCCAGCGTGGCTTCGATCGCGCTCGTCGAACTCAAGTCACCGGTAACCGCCCGGCACCGGTGGGCCTGATGCAGCTTGTGCTCGCTGCCGGTCCGAATCAGTACCGAGGGCTCGTGGCCGCCTGCGACGAGCGCATCGATCAGGTAACTACCGACGAAGCCGGTGCCACCGAAGACGGCTACGCGCATCGATGCGACCCGTCAGGTGCGCTCTTTCCGTTGGATACGGACCTTCGGCACCACGACGACATCCGATTCGACTTGCGGCGCGAAGCGCGGAATCCAGGAGCTTCTGTTGTCCGGCATTTCGATCTTGAGTGTGTGCTTGCGCTTGTCACGCATGATCTGCAACTCGAGCTCTTCGCCGCTCTGATAGGAACCGAGAATGCGCATTGCATGGGACACCGATCTGGGTTCGCGGCCGTCGATACTCTGAATGACATCACCATCCTGTAGCTTGAGCTTATCATCGTCCGGCGCCCTTACGACCAGCAGTCCCTTGTCCGTTCCGAAGTATTTGCCGAGGCCTTCGGTCAACGTCACCATCTCCATATGGCCCCAGCCGCTTCCGTCCGAGTACCACCTGAATTTCCAGTCGAAATCAGGCGAGCGCGGTGCAACCGGCACGGAATGCCTCCCGCGTCCGCGGCCAAATGCAAACGCCATCGGTGATATCTCTTTCGGATGCACCTCGACGGTTGCCTGCTTGCCGTCCCTCAGGTACTCGACGTCCAGGGCATCGCCCTCCTCGACGCCGGCCATGAAATCGATGAGCTTTTCATTGGCTTTTTCGTGGCTGTCCGCAGTCATCGATTCGCTGTTGACCGCCGTGATCACGTCACCGGACCGTAACCCGGCTTCTTCCGCCGCGCCGCCCGGCGAGACACCCCGAATCGTGACGCCTTCGACCGGGCCATCCTCGTCATCGCCGGCGATGGTGATCCCCAGCATCACACGATCGTCCATGTGAACGAATCGTTCGATGTCGATAACAGCCGGCAGAGATCGCGAGCTCAGTTCTGCTATCTGTCTTGCTGCCTGGGCCAACCGTTCTTCTGCCTCTTTCATCTGTACCTCGGCAACGCGCTGCTGCGCCTCCACCTTTCTGATCTGCGTATCGATTACGCGCTGCTGTTCCAGCGCCTCTCTCGATTGCCGTTCGGCTACGCTTGATGATTCACGCGCACTTTCCTGTGCGATGACCGGCACACTTATCAGTGCGACCAGTACGAGAAGACCCGTTTTCCTACAGATTGCCATTTGTCAACTCCTGATCAATTGTTAGAAAGAATTCCGCTGAGCCTGCGCATAGCGAAGCTTCACCAGCGAATCCATCAACCTGACGCGTTCACGCCAGTAAAGCTGTCTTTGGGAGGGACTCATTCGGATTGCCGGATGATTGAGCCGGTAGTCGATCGCTGCGATCCGGTCCTCCAGATTTCCGATCGTTGCTGCCGTCGAGGCCCGCATCACACGTGGCTGATACGTGATGGCGCGAAGTTCATGCTCGAGCCGCTGCGACTGCACCATCAGGTCGTCCAGTGCTTCGGCGTCGTGCACGGGCGTTGACGGCAAATCCACCGCGGCCGGGATCCGGTCCGGATTCAGCATTCCGGGCAGTCGCAACACGGCCAGCACAACGGCCGCAGCAATGCCGGCGCCGGCAAGCCATTTAACGCGCCGTTGTGCAGGGAACCTCTTCAACAAGCCCTCTGCCCTCGCCTGCTCCTCAATCCGGTGCCACACCGAGCGCGGCGGCATCGTGTCCGCCAGCTCTCTCAACCCGTCTCTTAGTCTCTCGTGCTCGTGCACGCTCAATACGCCGTTCATCGTTTTGTCCCGTGGGCTCTGCTCCGTGGTCATCGTCAGTAGCTCCCCAGTGCCGGACCTTCCATCGCCCTGCCGGTCGATTCCGCCTCCAACTCCGCCTGGAGGTATGGGCGCAGCCGCCGGTAGGCCCTGGATAACTGTGACTTGGAGAAGCTCTCGGTCCTGCCCATGAGCCCTGCTATCTCCTTGTGCGTGAACCCTTCGACATCGTGCAACCAGACAACCGCCCGGCTCACCGACGGCAGGCTGCCGAGTGCCGCGTCCAGATCCAGGGCATGGTCCGGGTCGCTCGATACGCCGTGGCTCGCAGCATTGCCCGGGGTCACCTCCTCGAAGTCGTCGTCGAGGCTTTGCCCCCGGCTGTGCCAGGCGGAGCGCAGAAACATCAGTGCCTTGCTGACGGCTATCCGCCGGATCCAGCTGCCGATCGGCGCCTCGCCGCGAAAGGACGCGATACTCCGGATCACCTCGACGAAGGTTTCCTGGACAAGGTCCTCGGCGTATGCCGGTACCCTCGTGAACCGCAAGCACATCGAGTAGACCGGTGAGCTGAATGCACGGTAGATGATCTCGTGAGCGCGCACGTCACCGCTTGCCGCACGCTTCACTATAGCTGCGTCGATCTGGATGTCGGCAAACCTGCTCATATCCTGAATCTTAGATGCCTTCGCACCCGAAAAGGTCGCAAATGCACCGACATTTTGTGGAAGGAACCGCCGCGCCGAGCATATACTTGGTCGACTCAACGCCGGCCGGGATGGCGGAACTGGTAGACGCGCCGGATTCAAAATCCGGTTCTGGCAACAGAGTGCGAGTTCGATTCTCGCTCCCGGCACCACGCATTTCTGAATCCATGAAACACTGTACGAGTTGTGGCAGCCTTGTCATAGAGAAGATACCTGACGGCGATAACCGGCACCGCTGGGTCTGCGATCAGTGCGACACCATCCACTACCAGAATCCGAAGATCGTTGTCGGCTGTGTCCCCGAACGAGATGGCAGAATCCTGCTTTGCCGCCGAGCGATCGAGCCGCGCCACGGATACTGGACCGTGCCGGCAGGATTCATGGAGCTCGGCGAGACGATGCAGCAGGGTGCCGCGCGCGAGACGCTCGAGGAAGCCTGCGCCGAGGTGGAAGTCGGCCACCTGTTCGCATCGGTGGACGTCATCCAGGCCGGCCAGGTGCACGTATTTTTCGCGGCCAGGCTACTCGGCGATTTTCGAGTCGGCGCCGAGAGCCTCGAGGTGGCACTGTTCAGCGAGTCGGAGATTCCCTGGGACAAGATCGCCTTTCGCAGCGGCCGGTTCGCGCTGGAGAAATACTTCGAAGACGCAGGCAGGAACACCGGGGTCCACGTGCACGAAGTGATCTGGAAAGGACGGATGTAAAGAAAAAGGGGTCAGAGCCCTTTTCCAGAGAAAAGGGCTCTGACCCCTTTTTCCTCTGAGTTACTGGCTGACCGCTGCAAGCTGTTGGGACAGCGCCAGTGGCGGCACGTACCCGCTGATCAGCTGACCGTTCTCGAACACGATCGCGGGCGTACCTCGAAGACCGACGTTCTGGCCCGTCAGATAGTGCGTTGAAACCATTGACGCATCGCAATCCCGAGTCTGAAATTCCTTGTCGAGCTTTGCGAGCGTGAGCGCCTCGGCGCGGTCGTCCGAACACCACACGTGCTCCGCCTTGACCCACGACGCCGACGTCGGGCCGTTACGCGGATACAACAGGTAGCGGACCTGGATTCCCTGCGCGAGATATTCATTGATCTGGCTGTGCAGCCGGCGGCAGTAGACACAGTCGACATCGGTGAACACCGAGACCGAATATTTCACCTCTTCCGGCGAGAAAATGATCATGTGTTCTTCAGGAATCCTGGACATCATCTCGCGGCGTGCCTCGTCGCGACTCGCTTCGCTCAGGTTCACCTGGAGGTCCAGGTCAATGAGATCGCCCTGCAACAGATAACGGCCGTCACCCGAAATATAGGCGACGATCGCCCCCTTTCTGACCATGTACCAGCCATCCACCGGGCTGGGCAACACGTGCTGAGGCTCGATCTCGGCGAAAATGGCCGACACTCTGGCTCTGACTTCCTCGAGTTCCTTGGCGTCAGTCTCGGCGAGCGCTTGCGGTGACGCTATCGCAACAAGCGCGACCAACACGATTCCGATCTGCGATACGGTTTCTTTCATCAGGGATTTCTCTCCGCCTGCGGACTTCGACCGGCTACACGATATCCGGTTCCCGACGGCCGCGGGCGAGGCGATTTTATATCAACCGCGCGGGTGATGCTGACCGTGCAGATCCTTCATCCGTTCCCTGGCGACGTGCGTGTAGATTTGCGTGGTCGAGAGGTCACTGTGCCCGAGCAGTAGTTGTACCACCCGGAGGTCGGCGCCGCGATTGAGCAGGTGTGTGGCAAAGGCATGCCGCAGGCTGTGCGGTGACAGCTTCTTGTCGATGCTGGCCTTTTGCGCGTAACGTTTGATGATGTGCCAGAAAGCCTGGCGCGTCATGCGGTCGCCGCGCCGCGTCGGAAACAGGTAATCGGTCTGGCGCTCGAGAAGTATCTCCATCCGCGGTCCGTCGATGAAGTCGCGCAACCAGCGTTGCGCTTCATCGCCCAGTGGAATGAGTCGCTCACGGTCACCCTTGCCGACGATGCGCAATACGCCCTGATTGAAATTGATCTGGGACTGCTTGAGGTTGATGAGTTCCGACACGCGCAAGCCGGTCGCATAGAGCAACTCGAGCATCGCGCGGTCACGATGGCCGAGCGGCTCATCGGTATTGGGCGCATGTAGCAGGGCGTCGACCTCGTCTTCGGTGAGCGTCTTGGGCAACGACCGGCCGATTCTCGGCATTTCGATGTCGGCCGTCGGGTCGGAATCTCTCAGGCCCTCCCGCATGATGTAGCCGAAGAATCGCCTGAAGCTGGACAGTTGCCTTGCCGTGGACCGGGGCTTGGCGCCGCTTTCGACGCGCTTTGCAATGAACTCGAGGAGGTCCGATTTCTGGGCCTTCTCGATCGGTATGTCCCGCTCCGACAGGCCTCGCCAGAGTGTCATCAGATCGGCGCGATAAGCGCCCAGGGTATTCTTGGACAAGCCTCGCTCCATCCAGATCGCGTCCAGAAACTGGTCGACCAGTATCTCGGAACTCGATTGTGGCTTGGAGCTGGATTTGCCTTGCCGCGTACTCGCCATAATACCCATCTGGTCTATCAGGCCGTCCCTTTTCCGCTTGCCGAAACATTCGCCGGTCGATGTCATCCGCGACATCGTCGCGAGATCGCTGGTAGCATACGCCGCGGACACAGCCGCGCTCGGAAGCATCAGATCTTCTGCGCAATTCCCGACGACTTGTTCGCCAAGCATCGGATTTTTCAAGGTTTTGAGTATGATGAGGCAGTATCCCGGCGGGCGTGACCGCTGTCACAAATTCACCAAGGCATTAACATAAAGTGATCTGCGTCACAGCATGACCACGGACATTTGAACGGCGGAGCACCTGTTTTTGCGAGCCACGGGCAAATTCTTGGGATTTCTCTGGGGCATCGGTGCCTGGTGCATCTTCGGACTATGCGTGCTCGCCGCCATTCTCGCAGCCCTGTTGCTGCCCGGCGAGGACCGGCGCAGGCGCTGGGTCAGCGCTGCCGGTCGGGCCATTTTCCTGCTCTGCGGCATCAGGGCGTCGATACGCGGCCTCGGGAAGATTCCCGCGAGCCAGTCAATCGTCGTTGCGAATCACGCCAGCTATGTGGACGGCATCATTCTGAAGGCATTTCTGCCGCCACGCTTTGGTTTCGTCATCAAGAACGAGATGCGCAGGGTTCCGCTGGCCGGTTTCCTGCTTCGGCGGATCGGCTCCCAGTTCGTCGAACGCTTCGATGCCTCCGGCAGCGCGAGGGACGCCCGCCGGCTTCTGAAAGTCGCCGAATCGGGAGAATCGCTGGCGTTTTTCCCGGAAGGTACGTTTCGCGACAAACCGGGTCTCGACCGATTTCGCGCGGGGGCCTTTGCCGTGGCGATCAATAGCAAACTGCCCGTCGTGCCCGTGGTCATCTCCGGATCCCGGCATATTCTGCCTTCGCAGACACTCATACCGAGGCATGGCCATCTGCGGCTCGACGTGCTCGATCCGATCAGTCCCGGCGATGCGGCATCCGGCGACAGCAAGGACCTCGCGGAACTCGCTCGCCAGCGCATCCTGACCGTGCTCGACGAACCGGACCTGTTGACCACCACGGCATGAACGCCGAGACCATCTTGCGTCAAAGTGCAAAAATGCGGACAGTAGCGAACCTTTGAGCAGGATTACTCTTCGATGAGAGATGACAACATCGTTATCGTCGCGGCGCGCCGCACGCCCCTGGGCTCATTTCAGGGGGTTCTCAGTCCGATGGCCGCGACCGACCTTTCGGCCGCAGCAACGAGAGCGGCATTGACGGACTGCGGACTCGACCCGTCCGAGGTCGATGAAGTCCTGCTCGGCTGCGTGCTGCCGGCCGGCCTCGGGCAGGCGCCGGCCAGGCAGGCCGCGCTGGCCGCCGGCGTTCCGGCGGGCGTCCCCTGCACGACTGTCAACAAGGTGTGCGGATCCGGAATGAAAACGACGATGCTGGGGCATGACCTGATCGCTGCCGGCAGCGCCTCAATCGTTGTCGCCGGCGGTTTGGAATCGATGAGCAACGCGCCGTACCTGATGCCGAAAGCGCGCGAAGGCTTTCGCATGGGTCATCAGGAAGTACTCGATCACATGTTTTTCGACGGACTACAGAATCCGTACGACGGCAACATGATGGGGCATTTCGCCGAACTCACCGCTGACAAGTACGGGTTCACGCGCGAGCAACAGGATGAATTCGCAATTTCTTCGGTGACACGCGCCAGGGAAGCGGCCGCGAGCGGCCTGTTCGAGTCGGAGATCGCACCGGTAATCGTGAAACACCGCAAGGAAGAGCTGACCGTAAACGAGGACGAGGGCCCGCAAAAAGCGAATATCGACAGGATCCCCACACTCAAGGCCGCGTTTCGAAAGGACGGCACGGTGACCGCGGCCAGCTCGTCATCGATTTCCGACGGCGCGGCGTCGCTTGTCCTGATGTCGGCCAGCGAGGCGAAGCGGCGGGAGACGGAACCGCTCGCAAGGGTCGCGGGGCATTCGAGCTTTGCCCAGGAACCGGCCTGGTTCACGACCTCGCCCGTCTACGCGATCAGGGCGCTGCACGAGCGGCTGGACTGGCACAGGGACACGGTGGTTCTCTATGAGGTCAACGAAGCTTTCGCCTGCGTCACCATGGCGGCGATGCGCGATATCGGTATTGCGCACGACAAGATGAACGTGAACGGCGGCGCGTGCGCGCTCGGCCATCCGATCGGTGCCTCCGGCGCGCGGATCATCGTGACACTTATTAATGCCCTGCGCCGCCGTGGCGGCGGCCGAGGTATTGCATCACTGTGCATTGGCGGCGGCGAAGCCGTCGCTGTAGGAATCGAGACGAACTAGCGGGGACAAAGGCATGGACATTTCTTCGGCCAAAGCCGTCATCACCGGCGGTGCGTCCGGGCTCGGACAGGCTACCGCGAGGCGCGTGGTGGACGCCGGCGGACGCGCCGCGTTGCTGGATGTAAATGACGAACAGGGCGCCAGGAGCGCGAATGACCTGGGGCGCCGCGCAGTATTCGTGAAGACCGACGTCACGGACGAAGGTGGAGTCAGGAAGTCACTGAGTGAGGCAGCCGAATTCATGGACGGCATTACGCTTGTGGTCAACTGCGCCGGCGTGTTGTTCCCCGAACGCGTCCTGGGCCGGGAAGGACCGGCAGCGGTGGACTCGTTCGCCAAAACGATTCAGATCAACCTCGTCGGCTCCTACATCGTTATCAAGGAGGCGGCCGTGATCATGCAGCGGAACGAGCCTGATGCGGAAGGAGAGCGTGGCGTCGTGATCAGCACCGCATCGGTCGCGGCGTTCGAGGGTCAGATCGGCCAGGCATCGTACTCGGCATCCAAGGGCGGGGTTATCGGCATGATGCTGCCGATCGCACGGGAGCTGGCGCGATTCGGCATCCGGGTCAACACGATTGCGCCCGGTATTTTCATGACGCCGATGATGGCCGGGCTTCCCGAGGAAGTTCAGCGGTCGCTGGGCGCGCAGGTGCCCTTCCCGCCACGCCTCGGCCGGCCGGAGGAGTTCGCCGATCTCGTCGCGAGCATCGTCGGCAATACGATGATCAACGGCGAGACGATCAGGCTGGACGGCGCCATAAGGATGCAGCCCAAGTAGCGGATACTGTCTCTACATCCCCGTGTAATTCGGCCCACCGCCGCCTTCGGGTACTGTCCAGACGATGTTCTGCCTGGGGTCCTTGATATCGCAGGTCTTGCAATGCACGCAGTTCGGCGCGTTGATCTGGAAGGCGGGCTGGCCGTTTTCCGTGACGATCTCGTAGACGCCGGCGGGGCAGTACCGCTGGGCCGGTTCGTCGTATTCAGGCAGATTGTATTCGACCGGTATCGACGCGTCGTCGAGTTTCAGGTGAGAGGGCTGGTCCTCCTCGTGATTGGTGCTCGACAGGAAGACCGACGACAGGCGATCGAAACTGATTACGCCGTCCGGCTTCGGGTATTCGATCTTTTTGACGTCGCTCGCTTTTCTGAGGGATTCGTGGTCGGCGTGCCGGTCATGGAACGTGAAGGGCAGCTTGCCGCGGAAGATGTTCTGGTCCATGAAGGTAAAGGCGGCACCGAGAAATGCGCCGAACTTCGTCAGTGAGGGGCCGAAGTTTCGGGCCCGGTAGAGTTCGTCGTACACCCACGATCCACGGACGCTCTGTGCATAGGTGTCCAGAACGCCGTACCCGTCGTCACCTTCTCCCAGTGCGCTGAATACGCTTTCGGCCGCCAGCATGCCGGTCTTGATCGCCGTGTGCGCGCCCTTGATTTTCACGGTATTCAGAAATCCGGCGTCGCAGCCCACGAGCAACCCTCCGGGAAAGACCAGTCTGGGCAGTGATTGGAGGCCGCCCTTGTTGACCGCTCGGGCGCCGTAGGCCAGCCGTTTGCCGCCCTCGAGTGTTTGTCGAATCCTGGGGTGTTGCTTCCAGCGCTGAAGTTCCTCGAACGGCGCGAGATGCGGATTTGTGTAATTCAACGCGATGATCAGTCCCAGATACACCTGATTGTCCCGGGCGTGGTACAGGAACCCGCCGCCTTCGGTCTTGTTGTCGAGCGGCCATCCCATCGTGTGCACGACCAGGCCTTCGCGGTGATTCGAGGGATCGATCTCCCAGATTTCCTTGAGACCGATGCCATAGCGCTGCGGATCGGCGTCCTTTCGCAATTCGAACCGTTCCATGAGTTCCTCGCCGAGATTGCCCCGGCAGCCTTCCGCAAATATGGTGTATTTCCCGAGCAGCTCATAGCCTGCCTGAAAGGTTTCCTTGCGCCGGCCGTCTTTACCGATCCCTACGTCACTGGTCGCTATGCCACGTACCCGCCCCTGATCGTCATAAAGCACCTCGGATGCGGCGAAGCCCGGGAAGACGTTTACGCCCATCGCCTCGGCCCGCTCCCCCATCCACTGGCAGAGCCGGCCAAGACTGACGACGTAATTACCCTCGTTGTGCATCGGCTTCGGGACGAACGGCCCGGGTACCGTGATCGATTTCGCGGGGCCGAGAAAGTAATGAATGGTATCGCCCGATACGGCGGTTGTTACGGGGGCTCCCTGCTGCCGATAGTCCGGAAACAATTCCTCGAGTGCCCTCGGGTCGAGAATATTGCCGGACAAGATATGTGCCCCGATCTCGGATCCTTTCTCGACGACCACGACCGAGGATTCCCGGTTCTCGTTATTTGCGAGTTGCATCAATCGACAGGCGGCAGCGAGCCCGGCCGGACCGCCGCCGACGACGACGACATCAAACTCCATCGACTCGCGTTCGATCGCATCAGACATTGGCCGGACCTCCGTTTGTCCTGGACATTCTAGCCTGAATATTGCGCTGACTGGCGCAATATTCAGGCCACCATTCAGTTGTTGTAGTCTTGCTGCGGTGAGCATTCACACCGCCTACCAGGAAAGCCTAAGGTGTCGCCGTTTGGGAATTGGTTATTCGTATTCAAATCATTTGGTTTTCAATGATCTCGGGCGGTCTCGTGCAATATTCGAGCTGGCCTTATACTCGCCAGGGAGCAGGCGAACCGATCCGGACGATGTGATGAAGAGCGAACTGATACTGGAAGATTTTTTGCCCTATCGGCTATCCATACTTTCCAATACGGTCAGCAGCACGATTGCCAGCGCATATAACAGGCGTTTCGGGCTGTCGGTTCCGGAATGGCGCGTTATCGCCGTCCTGGGGCGGTTCCCGGGCCTGTCCGCCGTCGAGGTCGCCGAGCGCACGTTGATGGACAAGGTTGCCGTCAGCCGCGCAGTGACCAGACTGATCAAGTCTGGTCGGATCGACCGCCAGTTCGCGGACGCGGACCGCCGGCGCTCCATCCTCAAGCTCTCCGACGAGGGCAGAAAGGTCCACGACGAGATCGCACCGCTGGCGCTGAGATTCGAAGAGGACCTTCTGCATGGACTTAGCGCAGAGGAGATTCAGACGTTGAACGTCATCATGGAGCGCCTGCTGGCGCGCGCTCGCCTCATCGGGGCGCCGCAGCGATAGCGGTCCGACCGGCTGCTAGCAGTCTGTCGGACTTAGGGGCTCGTTACGAGGCGAGTGGGAAATCGAGGATAG
>JBHHWI010000019.1:0-35581 GCA_046756445.1 Woeseia sp.
GCGGTGGCCTCGAATTTGGCTCTGCGCTTCTTGTTCACTTCGGCAATCAGCGCCGTGACTTCGCTGCTCGCCGGGCTCTTGACCGCGGCAAGATAGCCCGTGTTGGCTTCGCCGACCAGGCCCTGGTCTTTGGCGCTCTGAATGTCCAGCGCCCAGGCGTTCTGGAGTAACAACAGGAGTCCAACCGCGGCAAAGATTCTACTCATATTCACAGCCCTCAGAATACGTCGCTGTCGTCCTCAAACAAGTCTTCCAGTTCCTTGTCAACCTGAATGCGGATTTCATGTTCGATTTTGACATTGAGATTGATCTCGATCGGCTTGTCAGGCGCCTCAACCTTGACGGTCGGTGAACAGCCGCCGAGCAATGAGAGCAGGGCGATCAGTGAAAATAACGATTTCATGGCTGTACCGGGATTCTCATCTGTCTTCGGCCAAGCTTACCCCATGTTTCCATGAGCGGGTAGCAGTGCATTTACCTCGACAGTCGTTGCTCCAGGATTTCTTCGACAGTCCGCGTCAGCCTCAGGGTCCTGAGCATCTGCGGAACATTGTTTTCTAGACCGAGTGACAGGATGACCGTCGGACTGCCCTCCATGTCGGGATTCCTGCCGGGTACGCGCATCTGCAGTTTCAGGTTTCCGTCCTTGTCGTAATCAACGACGGATGTGAGTGATTCGTATTCCAGGTTGCTCAAAGCCTCCGTCGCCAGGCCGATGCTCGACACTTCCATATCATCGGGGACGACGTCCTGCTTGAAGCGTACGACGCCGCCCGGTGGCTCGCCGGTCAATCGTCCGGCCGCGACCGTCACGGCGTCCCCTGCGATTGTCACTGGTATCTCCGCGCCGGCGCTACCGCTGAATTCCAGCGCTTCCTGATGTTCCAGCGACAGGAGCTGGGAAAGTTCAATTGATTCGGCCCGGAGGAAGATCGAATTACTGTCTCTGCCGAGATAGTAGGTGAACGGGTCCGTCCGAATCACACCGCCGAAAGCCGTCATGTTGAGCTCCTCGACATCGATAGACAATTCATCGGGGTGGAGGATGTATGTGGCTTCAATGTCTTCAAGCGGCATGCCGACATCGACAAAGTCGACTGAAATTGTCGATGGTTCCACGTCGAATCCGGACGCCGTGCGGTAATCCGGCTCGAGGCTTGTCGACAGGCCGGTAAAGACAATGTCGTCGTATCTGCCGGCCAGGCCCGAGATCTGAATCGAGGATTCCCCGACAAGCTGCCAGCCGGCGTCGGCGGCGCGCCAGGCCAGACGCAACCCACCGGTGACGCTGCCCGCACTGATGTCCCATTTGAAAGGCCACGGCGCCGCGCGGTCTGAGAGCCGCTTGGTTCTGAACGACAGGACGACATCGCCGACATTCAATTGCCCTGAGCCCGAGTCGATATTGTGCCGGGCCTTAATGCCGGCTTCCTGCCCGTCGTCAAGGCCAACCGTCGTGAACGCAGCCGTCACAAGCTCGTTTTGCAGGGTCACATTGCCGTCAAACCCGGGCAGGAATACCATCAGGTCATCCCATGTTGCCTGACTGGATGGCGAGACGATCGCGGCTCGCCCGGACAGGCGCTGATTCGATTCACCGACAACAACGTCGCTTAGTGAAACGGTTGTCGAGAACGCGATTTTTTCGTCCAGTCGGATCGAGTCGATGTTGCCTTCGATCGAGTCGGCCGCGAATCGCCAAGCGATGCCCGAGAGGGTCATGTCGGCGGCCGACAACAGTCGTGCATTCAGTTTTGCCAGATCGAGGCCGTTGGCGGATATTCCCGTCATCGAAAGCCGGGCATCCGGATGAACGTTTACTCGAATCGCATCTTTTGCGAACACGATGTCCTGTGCCGCTGCAAGCTCTATTCGGCGGGCCTTCGTCCAGGCAAGATCGGCAGGGTCCATCACAGTTTCGATGTTCATCGAGCACGCCGGACCCGACCTGCAGCTAAGCCCTGAAATGAGAACGGGTATATCTGCCCACTGCTCATATGACAGTCGCAAAGCGGCCTGATCCCCGTTGATCATCCACTGCAGCTCTGGATACGTGGTGTCAAGTGTCATCGGACTGGCCGAACCGGCACTGACCGACGCGGCGTCGACCGTACCGTTGTTGAACTCAATTCGTATCGGCGTGAGTGGGACGATAAGTGCGCTGACCGACGCCTCTCGTTGCTCGTCATACGGAATCTCGATATCGAACATCAGATCGATGACACCGGACGACGCAACGTCAGTATCCGCGAGCAAGGCTGACACGGCGAGGTCCAGCTCGGATACGCCGGTTACGGCTATTTCCTTGTCGCTTCTCCCGATACGGCCTGTGATCGTTTGATCCGGGAAACTTTCGAACGTACCTCTGATGGACAACAACACATCGTAGCTCTGCTCGTTTGCCTTATTTATTTCAGCTGAAATCGTATTTGTGTCAATGGATGCGCTTAGGGCCTGATCGGCTTCGGCCGTGGCCCATCGCAGCTGGCGCATTGCAGGGTAGGGCGCCACGACGAGTTCCGCGACGATCGCCTCGGTATTCGGAACAGCCACTGGCAGCAGGAGGATTTGTTCGAGCAAGGACGCCAGAGCCAGCGGCTCGTCGTCGGCCATGGCCGGAAGGTGTATTGATATCCTCTCCGCGGTGAATGTCCTGACGCCGGCCGGCGATCGGCGTATTGGCAAGGTCAGGTTTCGGATCACGATGGCAGTGCCATTCTCGAGCTCGAGTTCGAGGTAACCGATGTATGCATTATCCGTCGCGAGGGCATCGAGCGAGACGCCGGTTACTGCGACACCGTATTCCTCGAGAATCGGACTGGATATTCTTTCGATGATCGTGTCGCGCAAAAACCAGGCTATTACAGTCGTTATCGCGACCACGGCCAAACATATCGCTGCAAATCTAGTGACCTTCAACCATTGCTCCGTTCATCTGCCCTCGCAATTGGACAAGAAATTGCCGATTGAATGCGCCCGGATTCGGCATCGCATTTCAGTCAGGAAAAATCGGTGTCAACAATGAAATGCCGATCGGGGGCCACACATTACCATCGGTGCCGGCGGTCGGTCAGGCCAAGGCGCAAGCAGACGGGTGTTGATTCCGTCTGTTCACAATGATCTGCGGGAGGTATCAGGCGCTTGCCTGATCCTCGGTTTTGGGGCCAGGTATTGATGCCGCGATGTCGGTAAGCATTTTCATGAACTCTTTGGCCGAGAGCGGTTCGCTGCAAAGGAATCCCTGAATCTGGTTGCAGCCGTGTCGCCGCAGGAATTCCAGTTGCTCGTCGGACTCGACGCCTTCCGCTACGACGTTCAGGCCGAGTTGCTGCGCCATTGCAAGTATGGCGGCGCAGATGGCTGCGTCATCCACGTCGACATGGAGATCCTTGACGAACGAACGATCGATCTTGAGTGTGTCGATCGGAAAGCGCTTGAGATAACTGAGCGATGAATAGCCTGTTCCGAAATCGTCGACCGACAACGAAATACCGGCATTCTTCAGCCTCTGCAGGGCAATAAGGGTGTTATCGGCGTCCTGTAGCAGGACACTCTCGGTAATCTCGAGCTCCAGATACTTCGCCTCGATGCCGGCGTCAGTCAATGCGTTGTGAACGTCCTCGCGAAGGCTGTCCGCATGGAACTGGTGGCTGGATATATTGACAGACACCGGAATTGCCCCAAACGGGAATTTGGACCAGGCTTTTACCTGATTGCAGGCTTCACGCAGAACCCACTGACCGATCTGCACAATCAACCCGGTCTCCTCGGCAACCGAGATAAAGTCGTCCGGGGAAATGGGTCCCCGCTCCGGGTGCTGCCAGCGAAGAAGTGCCTCGGCCCCGGTCAACGACCAGGTCATTGCGTCGACTTTCGGCTGATAGTAGAGCTTGAATTGACTTTGATCGATCGCTTTGCGGATCTGGTTTTCCAGGTCGAGACGATGGAGTGACTTGGTCCGCATTGTCTCCGTAAAAAACTTGTAGTTATTGCGGCCGAAAAACTTGGCGCGATACATCGCGGAGTCGGCATTCATCAGGAGCGCTTCGACGGTTTCGCCATCCTGCGGATACATCGCAATACCGATGCTGGGTGTCACGACAAACTGATGCCCTTCGCAGCTAAATGGCGGGGTCAGTACCGAGATAATACGCGACGTAATTGATGCAACCGTTTCCTCGGAGTCCACGCCGTACAGCTTGATGACAAATTCATCTCCACCGAGGCGAGCCAGGTTGATGCCGCCATCGTCGTTCGGGTCGAAGCGTGAAACAGAGTCGGTGGATCGCGTGCAATTCTCCAGCCTGCGGGCTACCTCCTTGAGCAGTTCGTCGCCTATGCTGTGGCCCAGGGTGTCGTTGATGCGCTTGAATCGATCGAGGTCTACGAACAGAATCGCGAACTTTTCATTGTCCTGTTCGGCGAGCCTTATTGTCTGTTCCAGGCTCTGGCTGAATAGCTGTCGATTCGGCAACTCGGTCAGCTCGTCGTAATAGGCCAGATTGAATATTCTCTCCTCGGAATTCTTTCTTTCGGTAATGTCCCTGACGATAGCCAGAACCGAATTCTTGTCACGTTTGACGAACCGGGTTTCGAGGTGAATGTCCAGGGCTTCCAGTGTGTGCTCGTAGACCTGTGCTTTGCCGGTCTCGAGCGCCCGCTTGATGCAGGCTCTTGCCGTGTCGTCGTTCTCACAGGGATAGAAGTTCACCTCCGATGCTGTCGACAAAGCCTTGATCTGCTGAGTATTGGTGGCGTCCGGCCCGCTCAGTCCCTCCCGTACCTGTCCATCGGCATTGACGATGAAGATGAGATCGGGAACGGCGCGAATCAGGCCCCTGAGGTCGTTGAGTGACCGTGAGGTTCTCAGGACGTATCGGATGCGATGGGCCAGAGCAGGCAACGAGATTGGCTTGATGATGAAGTCGGTCGCGCCGAGATTGTAGGCGCGCTCCACGGAGCGGCTATCCTCCCTCTCGGTCACCATGAAGATTGGAATCTCCCGATCCGTCTCCCGGGCCCTTATGATTTCGCACAGGGAAAAACCGTCCATCTCGGGCATTTCGACGTCGAGCAAGACGACGTCCGGTTGTGTCCTGGCAAACTGATCCAGCGCAACCTTGCCATCCGCGGCCGTAACCACACGAAATCCAGCTTGTTCCAGGACATCCTGGACCATCTTGCGGATCGTCGCGTCATCGTCGGCGACGAGGACAAGCGGTTTTTCTGCCGTGTCTAAACCAGTGGTCATGCGGGCGATTTTGGGATTAACACTATGTAAAATAAGAGAATATTGACCCAGCACGGCAATATCCGCGACAGCGGTCACAGTTATGACACCGAAAGCGGCCCGTGGCTCTTATCGGCGCTTGTCGAGCCGCCAGAGACCGGCTTTTCTGGCTGCGGCGAAAGCTTGGTCTAATTCCTGCGCACTCGGCCGACGATTGATATCGCGATATTTCGGCACGATGCCGGCATGGTGCACCGGGCGGTACTGATCCATGATATTCACGTACGTATCGGGAGAGATTTCGACGGCCAGCCACTCGAAGATTTTCCGGGCATCTTCGGTGTGATTTGGCATGACGAGGTGCCGCACCAGCAGTCCACGCCGCGCAATGCCGTCCTCGCCGACGCGGAGGTCGCCGACCTGGCGATGCATTTCCCTGATGGCTTCGCTGGCGCGCTCAGGGTAGTCCTTTGCCTTCAGATAGCTTCTCGAGGGCTCGTACCCGAAGAATTTGAAGTCGGGCATGTAGATGTCGACCAGCCCGTCCATCAATCTGAGTGACTGGAGCGAGTCATAGGCGCTGGTGTTATAGACGATCGGTACTTTGAGGCCGCGAGGAACGGCCGCCGCGATCGCCTCGACCAGTTGCGGTGCGACGTGCTCGGGAGTGACAAAGTTGATGTTGTGGCAGCCGCGGGCTTGCAGCTGAAGCATCAGGGTCGCTATTTCCTGTCCTGTACACTCGGCTCCCGCATTTTGCTGGGAAATGTCCCAGTTTTGACAGAACACGCATCGCAGGTTGCACAGCCCGAAGAAGATCGTTCCGGAGCCGTTCCAGCCCCTGAGGCAGTCCTCCTCGCCGAAATGAGGAAATGCGCTCGAGACGATGGCGTGCCTGCCGGTGTTGCAAATGCGAGCTTTATCGATCAGACGATTGACATGGCAATTTCGCGGGCAGGCGCAACAATCTTCGAGTTCGGCAACAGCTTCGGGGACCCGTGAGGGAAATTCGCCACGTTCATAGGTCGAGACATAGACCGGCTCGAAGTTCCTGATAAGAAACCTCGAATCCGCATGTCTGCCAGTGCGTATTGCATTGGCCCTGTACACCACAGAATCCTGTTTTTACCGCTATGGCTGTCAGCACAGCCGACCTTGCCGATTCTAACGCAGACTCTTTGAGTGTGCGGGGGTGAGGACCTCCGCTCCAGGGATATGCTCGTACCCGGAAGATGCCAGGGAGTCAAGCCGCCGCATACGCCACTGGTCAAGCCAGTTCATGATCAGGTCCAGCTGAGCGATGTCCCGGGCCGCCTTGTGGGCAGGCATTTCGTAAAGTCCAATTCCCTGCGCCGCGGCCTGAACAAAGTTCTGGCTGTCCCGCAAGATCGCGATGATTGGAATGCGCAGGCTGGTCAAAAAGCGCATGAGCATCTGATAGCTTTTCGTATTGTGACGCGTCCGGTTGGCAATCACGGCCAGTTGACGATCTCGCCGGTCAAACTGTGCCACGAGCAATAATTCGGCAATGAACCGTGATGCGGAATACACGTCGATGGCCGAGGGCAGGACAGGTATCAGGATACTGTGTGCATCGTACGTAATGGAGTGAAATTCGGCATGCTCGACGCTGCCCGGCAGGTCGAAAATCACGGTTCCGGTGCCGGGTTCGAGGTGCCGCTGGAAATCCCGGAGCACTTCCTCGGCATTCTCGTAGCCGGCGACACCGTGAATCGCGGGACGCTCGGCCGGGCGCTTATCGAGCCAGCGCATGGCGAAACCCCGAGGATCGCAGTCTATCAGGGTCGGTGCCGGCCCACGCAGCGCATACCGACTGGCAAGGTTGGTTGCCAGCGTCGTCTTGCCGCAACCACCCTTGGGATTCAGAACGACTATCTTGTGAAGACAGTCTTGAACCTGTGAGGCGAGCATTGTTCTGCCGGGGTCTGTCCCCTCTCCGTAGGCGAACACTCGCCGCGATTCGTCACCGACAGGCAGCCCAATCCAACCACACCCCGGCAATGGCTAGTCGCGGATGCTTTCAGATCCGAATCCTACAAAAAGCGAAGCTCCGTGTCGAGGGGAACTATATGGGCGAACAAAAACATATCCCAAGCATGTCCGGAATACCTGCTTATGGCCACAGCCAGCCGAACACGCCCGCAGTCAGCAATCCATAGATGATGCCGTCGACTATGTCTTTTGCCGTGCGGGTCCAGGTATGACCAAACCAGATCGCGCCCATCGGCGCGGCGCCCGCGTAGGCAAGCACGGCCACCGTGGCTGAAATCTGGAAGACCTTGAGATATTCGGCCCCGGCCGGCAGTGCTACGCTGGTCACATAGGCGACCAGGAGCGAGACCACCAGGCAGTAAACGCCCCATTGCACCAGCTGCTTGCCCATTGCGAGCGATCCGTGTTGCAGGACTATGACCATCGCAGCCGGCCCTTCCTTGCACTTGGCTTGCCACTCCTCGCTCTTGCGCTCAGCGCCCGAACCGGCGTGCGGAACGCTGTACTGACCAGGGCTCGAGCCTTTCAGCGCGGCCCTGGCTGCCTCCTCGTCGGGCAGTTTCCGCCAGTCGGCGTTGTGATACTGCACGACGGTCCAGATCAGGCTGCTGGCGATGAACACGATGACGCCTGCTAAGATAATCGGCAACCACAAAGACATTAGGTCCACGTTCATTTCGGATTCTCCTTATTGATGCGCCGTCTGCCCGGCCGGTTTCATGCAGTAGTGTAGACGATTTGTCGGGCCGGTTTCGGCCGTGGAAATGTCCTTCTAGAATACGACGTATGCATCCAGCCTGTTTCTTTCAAAACCTGGTCCGGTGCTTTATCGGATTTTGCCTGGTAGCGAATATGCAAACCGTCCACGCACACGGTAGCGTCGTTCCCGACGAGGACCTGTGTCTGATTCAGATCGGTTATTTCAAAGCACACTTCAAGATCTACCTGCCGCGAACACACCGGCACGAGGAGTTTTGCGAAGACGTCCCTCGCACCGGCGAGAGCGTCTTTGTCATGGAGTATGTTCACGGCGACCTCAGCGCAGTGCCGATCGACTTTCGCATCATACGGGACGTTACCGGGCTCGGACGGTTCGCAGGGAGTCAGGACGTAGAACTGATCGAGGATCTCGACAGCGCCACTGTCTTTTATCAACCGGCCGCGGTTCAGCCGGACGTGTTCGCAATCGTCAAGGACTTTGATGAGGCCGGGTGGTATGTCGGCATCGTGACTGCAACGACCGGAGACACCGGGACCTACAGTGCCGTCTTTCCATTCAAGGTCGGTTTCACCGGATTTGGCTACTGGCCATTGCTCATCGGACTGATAGTCCTTCTTCAGCTGCACTTCTGGTACATGAGTGGCGCTCTCTCACGTTTGCGCAAGCGGCGCAGCGTTCACACACGCAATACCTCGGAGGCGTGACATGACACACCGATCCTGGACAACCGGCGCCATTCTCATGTTGGCCACCGCGACGATGGCTGGTGAACTGGAGTCGAGGAATGGCCTGTTTCGCGTGGCTTATGAAAGCCGGCTCGATCCGATTGCAATAAACCGGATCCACAGCTGGGTAGTCCACGTGGAAACGCCAGAGGGCGAGCCGGTCGAGAACGCCGACCTGAGGGTGGAAGGCGGAATGCCGGCACATGATCATGGCCTGCCAACCCGCCCGCAGGTGACGCGGAACCTGGGCAGCGGCAATTATCTGATCGAGGGAATGCGCTTCCACATGAACGGCTCCTGGCAAGTCGAAATCACCATCAGTGTCGACGGCGATTCCGACGTGGTATTTGTCGAGCTGGAGCTCTGATTTTGCCGGGCAGATTCGTAAAGCTCGTTGTGGTCACGATCGTGGCGCTACTGGTTGCCTTGTGGCTCAACCGAGCCGGCGAAGCACCGGTCTGGGCCGAATCCGAGATCGCGTTGCTGCGTTCGCTCTGGATCGGCAGCCTGCCGGCACTGGCGCCCGATCCCTCGAATGCCGTGGCGGACGATCCGCATGCTGCGAAGCTGGGACAGCAGCTGTTCTTCGATCGAAGTCTCAGCGTGAACGGGGCAATATCCTGTGCGACCTGCCACCGCCCGGAGCAGCGCTTCACCGATGGCCTTGCGAAGGGACGGGCGATCGGCACAGCGAAGCGCAACACGCCGAGCATCGTGGGAGTGGCGTACAGTCCCTGGCTCTACTGGGACGGACGCAAGGACAGCCAGTGGGCGCAAGCGCTATCGCCGCTAGAAGATCCGAATGAACACGGTGGGAATCGGATGCAGTATGCGCGGCTAATCACCACCAATCCGGGCTACAGGAAAAGCTACCAGGCGTTGTTCGGGCCGCTGCCCGACCTGTCGGACCGAAGCCGGTTTCCGGAAGCTGCGGGTCCGGTCGACAATACCAAGTGGCGTTCTGCCTGGAAGGCAATGGCCGCGGAAGACCGGGGGATCGTCAACGCAGTTTTCGTGAATATCGGCAAGGCAATCGCCGCTTACGAGAGGCGCCTCAAGCCCGGACCATCGCGATTCGACCGATACGTCGAAGCCGTATTGTCCGGTGATAGAGAGGCACAGAAATCAACGTTCAACGATGACGAGATCCGGGGCCTGCGGCTGTTTATCGGTCAAGCCAACTGCACGCAGTGTCACAACGGACCACTGCTCACGAATCACGAATTTCACAACACCGGCGTCATCACCTTTCCAGGTGACACCCCGGATAAAGGCCGGGCGGCCGGCGTGCGTGTGGTTGTGCCGGATCCCTTCAACTGCTTTGGCGAATACAGCGACGATCCGAATCGTGACTGCCCGGAACTGCGTTTTGTCAGAACCGGTCCGGAGCTGATCGGCGCAATGAAAACGCCGTCATTACGCAATCTCGACGGGACCGCCCCGTTCATGCACAAGGGGCAATTGGCGACCACGGCTGACGTGCTCGAACACTACAACGAGGCACCGCTTGCAATGATCGGGCATAACGAGGCGAAGCCGCTGAAATTGAGCCGGCGTGAGCTTAGGCAGCTCGCGGCGTTTCTTGAGACGCTCTCCGGACCGCTGGCAACGCCACCCGGGTGGCTCGCTGCACCCGGCAACGTGGGGGATCCTAGGCCGCTGTAGCCGGAAAGGTCACTCGAAACTCTGCGCCGGGCTCCCGGTTCACGACATCCACAGTGCCTTCCATCGCCACAGCGAGCTGATGCACGATTGCGAGGCCGATGCCGGTACCGACCGTTTCTCTGGTCAGTTCGCTTTCCGAACGATAAAAGAGCTGGAATATCTTCTTCATCTGGTCTCTGGGGATACCGGGACCGAAGTCGCGCACGGCAAACAGGAGCTTGTTGTCGCCCGTGAGCCTGCTGAGGATTTCGATACGTTTTTCTGGCACGTCTTTGGAGAACTTGATGGCATTGTCGATCAGATTAATGATGATCTGTGCAAAGCAGTCTTCATCGATGCTGATCGTCGCTTTTTCGGATAGCTCGTCCCGTCCGAGGACGAGTTTGAATCCGGCGCGCTGCACCTGGTTGGAGATCTTCGAATCGACCTGGTTCATCAGCTCGCCGACTGTGACGGACCTTATGTCGAACTGCGGTTCGTTGCGTGTAATCTTTGCAAGCTGCAGGACGTTCGAGATCAGCCTGGTCAAGCGCTCGCTCTCGTCATGGATGAACTCATAGTACTGCTGTCGCTTTTCCGGATCTGCCCAGCCCTCCTTGAGCATCTCGCCGTACATGCGTATCGACGTCAGCGGAGTCTTTAGCTCGTGGCTGACTGCGGAGACGAAGTCCTGCTGTTGCCGTGCCAGGTTGATCTGGCTCAGGCCCAGCCGGTACAGGGCGAAAAAGCCGCCCGCAAATACGATCGCGAGCACCAGCGTGACCCAGCCCAATACGGTAGCGCCGGGCCCGGGCGGCAGGCCGTTGACGCTGTAGATCAGTTCCAGGCCGCTAAACGGTGCCGACAGGCGGTTTCGGTATAGGAGAGCTCCATCGAATGCTTGAGAACCGTTGGGGTACTCGGAGTAGCGGCCGCCGCGGAGCGTGTCAATCACATCGTCCTGATAGGCGACGATCAGATTGCTCATGGCCGCCAGGGCGGTCTCGCGAAATCGGGAACTGAAGGCACGACGAACGAATTCATTCCTGTCAATCAGCAGACCCTGGATATACCGTTCCCCCTCACGCCACACCTTGCGAAACAGGACGAAATGGCCGCTGTCGAGCAGACTGAATTCGAGCGGATCGATTTCACTCTCGAAGGTGCTGATGCGAAGAGCGCTCGGGCCGGGCAGGTTCGCGATCGGTTGTCGGGCCGGGACTGAGGCGGCGACCGGTTCGGCTTCAGGCAATGCAATCTGCTCGCGCCGCTTGGCCCTGATCCGGGAATAGAGGCGTTGGTCGCCGACAGTCACCTCGTCTTGCCGTTGTTGTTCGAGAACCTCGCTTTTCTTCTCGTAAGCCGAATCGAGCTTGAGATCCGCGACTTTGCCGAGCGTGTTGCGCCGGTCCTTGCTCTCGATCGTGCCGCCGCTGATTTCACCGTCGGCAAAACCGCCGACTCCGGCCTGATCATCCACGCTTTTCCTGGGCTGATTCAGTTCATCGAAAACCGCCTGGTTGTATGTGTCACTTCGGCCGCGCGGCCGTTCCTCCGGCGGCCCGGCGAGACTGTCCAGTTCATCCTTGTCGGCGGCGGCCTCACTGCCGATTGCCGAAGGCACCGTGGTGGACTGCCGAAGCCGCTCACCGACCCGACCAGCTTGCTCTTCCGCCTCCGGAGACTCGGGTGCGGCGGCCAGGCTCCGTCTGACTACCGCGGGCTGGTGCCTCACGAGGCGGTTGTCGCTCAATATATTTTGAATTTCCTGCACAATCCGCAGTCTTTGCTCGTACTCCTCTGTGCCGATACCGAATGTGGACGGATCCGTATCGCCCTGCGGCAATAGCGGTGTCGAGAATTCTCCCGCGGTCCCTACCTGAAAGTAGCCGATGACACCGGGCAGGTCCTGCGTTACCGGATACTCGGACAAGGGAGATCGCTGCACGAAGTTGGCATCGGGATCTCCCGTCACGACGAGAAAACTGTAGTCGGCGAATGAGCGGGCCTCGGCCCGGTTGACCATGTCGATCAGCCCGGCGTCCATTCGGGTCGTCAGCTCCTCGGCGACACTTCGGTGCTGGTGAAAAGCCTCCCATTTGAGCTGGCCATACGCCTGCCAGATCAGGGCGGCGGTCGGCGCGGCGAGCGCCACGAAGAACAACGCCAGCAGGCCTTTCAGGCGCTCCTTGTCGAATCCCTTGATCAGTGTTTTGGGCAGCATGTTGCTAGCCTGCCGTCAGCAGCCGGTACCCGGCACCGCGGACCGTGACGAGGTGTGCCGGTTCCCCGGGATCCGCCTCGATCTTGCGCCGCAGCTTCGCGATGTGGATGTCGACGGTACGTGTCTCTATTTCTAGATTTCTCGCGTAACCCCATACTTTTGTTAATAATTCTTCCCGGGACACGGGACGCTCCGAGTTGGCCGCCAGATAGCTCAGGATCTCGATCTCCCGTTTGGTGAAGGCCAGGACCTCGGCGCCGTTGTGGCCTGACAGGTTCTCGGTATCGATCCGGATACCGTCTCCCAGGCTGATCGTCCTGGCCTGTTCGATCCCGATTCTCGACCGGCGAAGGACCGCTTCGACACGGAGGACGAGCTGCTGGACCGAGAATGGTTTGGAGACATAATCATCGGCGCCCAGTCTCAGGCCCTGGATGATCTCCTCGTCAGAGGTCTTTGCCGTCAGCATGATGATCGGCTGCTCCCGGTTTTCTGCCCGAACCCGGTTGCAGATCTCATAGCCGTCCATGCCAGGCAGCATGATATCGAGCAAGATCAGATCGAACTTGCCCGTCAGCGCTTTCTCGAGACCCTCCGGGCCCGCCACGGCACTGTCCACGTCGTAACCGTGGAAGACGAACACGTCGATCAGGCCGGACCGGATAGCTTCTTCGTCTTCCACGACAAGTATGCGGATCTGTCTCGTCATGACGCCATCTAGGCTAGCAGTTTTGCGCCCGAGACATCAGTGATGCCCTGTAAAGTTTTTGTAAATCCATAGCCGCAGGTTTTACGTGTTCGTGTCTTATCCGGGCGGGCGCCGCTCACTACTATCTGTTCCACAGTATCGATCACAGATTACGAACCGGAAGGAGACACATCATGGCACTCATCAACCGCGTATCGCGCCTGTTCAAGGCGGATTTTCACGCCGTGCTGGATCAGATCGAAGAGCCCGAACTGCTCCTGAAACAGGCTATTCGCGAGATGGAAGACGATCTGGCCGAGACCGAGCAGCGCATCAGGGTCTGCTCGCACGACCAGGAAGCGCTGGCAACGCGCAGAAGCGAAATCGACAGCAAGCTTGCCGAGATCGACGACGAACTGGATCTCTGTTTCGCATCGAAGAAAGACGACCTGGCCAAAGGCCTGATCAGGAAAAAGCTCGAGGCCGAACGCCTGTCGAAACGCCTGGGCTCGAAGCACGGCGCTACGGCGAAGTATCTTGCCGAACAACAGACAATGCTCGACGAGAATCGCGCCTCTTTGGAAGGACTGCGCCAGAAAGCCGAATGCCTGACACAGTGCAAGACGGCGAACGGCGAGTCCGAGTTTGACGATATCGCCTGGATGGCACAGGAACTCAGGGTTAGCGACGACGAAGTCGAAGTCGCTTATCTCCGTGAGAAAAACGCAAGGAGTCGGTCATGAAACGGCCTACGTTTTTCCACGGCGTCATCGTAGCGGCGGTGCTGGGGTTTTTCGCCAGCGCGATCGTCGCGACGCTCACGCCGTTCGTCGGTCTCGGTGCCGTCGTGCGGCTTGTCATTCCCCTGCTCGGGCTGGCTTACCTCCTGTATCTGCTGAACCGCAGCGCGGAACGGGTGGGCCGCGTAACCGCGCTGACGCTCTGGGCAGGGCTGGCGGCGGTCACCTGGTGGATAGCACCACCGTTACCGCTGTACCTGATGATCCACGTCGGCGCTATCTGGCTGGTTCGCTCCCTGTATTTCTACTCAGGGATATTGCCAGCGATGATGGACCTCGGGCTGGCCGCATTAAGCGTCTCGGCCGCAGTCTGGGCGATTTCCCGATCCGGAAGCGTGTTCCTCGCAACATGGTGTTTCTTCCTCGTGCAGGCGCTGTTTGTCGCCATTCCCGCCGCAGTCAAACGCAAAGCACATCCGGAACCAGCCGCCGACAGCGAAAACTTCGAACGTGCGAAGCGCCAGGCCGATGCGGCCTTGCGCCAGCTGTTTACTCAATAGTCATTCCTTTTATACAAAACAAGAGGACATCATCATGAAAACCAAGATTCTGGGCATTGCCCTGTTCGCGATAACCATCGGCACGGTTATTTACTATCCGGCACTCAAGGCCAAGCACATTGATCCGGCACCCGTGGAGCACATTGTTGCACCGGTCGGAACGCCCAAAGTCGATGTGGTGTTCGTATTGGACACGACCGGCAGCATGAGCGGCTTGATTCAGACGGCGAAGGAGAAGATCTGGTCTATCGCCACCACAATGGCGTCGGCACAGCCGACCCCGGAGATTCGTATCGGTCTGGTCGCTTATCGCGACCGTGGTGATCACTATGTTACCCGAGTGGTCGACCTATCCGACGACCTGGATTCCGTTTATGCCACGCTGATGGATTTTCAGGCGGATGGCGGCGGCGATACGCCCGAGAGTGTGAACAAGGCGCTCTACGATGCCGTGCACAGTATCTCCTGGAGCCGGAACTCGCAGGCTTATCAGGTCGTGTTCCTGGTCGGCGATGCGCCGCCGCACATGGACTACCAGGACGAGGTGCAGTACCCGGAGATTGTGGTAGCTGCGAAGGAAAAAGGAATCGTGATCAACACGATCCAGTGCGGTGAGATTCCGACGACTGCCGCGCCCTGGACCCAGATCGCAAGCCTGGGCAATGGAAAATTCTTCCAGGTAGAGCAGGCCGGTGGCGCTGTAGCGATGGCGACGCCGTACGACGCCGAGATTGCCGCTTTGTCGGCCAGGCTCGATGACACGCGTCTGTACTTCGGCAGCGAGGAGGAGAAGGAGAGAATGGCAAGCAAGGTCGCGGCGGCGGACAAGCTTCACGCCAGAGCGTCGGTAGAAGCCAGGGCGCGCAGAGCGGCCTTCAACGCGGCGGCTGGCGGCAGGGCGAATCTCCTGGGCGAGAACGAGCTGGTCGATGGTGTCATGAGTGGAACGGTCGAGCTCGACGAACTCGACGAGGCGGAGCTGCCCGAGACCCTGAAGCCGATGGCCCCGGAGGAGCAGGCCGCGTACGTGGCGGAACTCGCAGACCGGCGCGCGGACCTCCAGCGGCAGATTCGGGAACTCTCGGAAGACCGCGACGGCTACATCAAGAAAAAAGTCGAGGAAGCCGGCGGCTTCAAGGACTCCCTGGACCAGAAGATCTACGATGCCGTGGCCGAACAGGCCGGCAAGGCCGGACTGGAGTACAGCGACGGCCCGGAATACTGATCAGCCGTCCATCACGCGGAGGCATACGGGGCCCGCGGTGGCCCCGTATTCTCTGCAACCCAATCGCTCCCGCTATCGGTCACGGAGTAAAGCGCGTTGGCCGTGCAACCGGATACGGCACCATACCCGGCTTGCAGTTGCTCGCCATCCTCTGCGCCGCTGTATGCCTCCGCATCGGCGAGGCAGGTGGCGATGTCCGGGTGGGAGTCGATGATGCAATGCCATCACAAATGAATCACGAACGTGATTCATCAGGTATGCGCAAGACACGGGGCCGCTGCGCGGCCCCGCACGATTCGGCCCGGAATCCTATTCCGCGAGTAACGGATCTCCCGGTGAGGGATCTGGATGTACGGGCTCTTCGGGTATATCCGGCTGTGATTCAACCGGCGCGTTTCGGCGATAGCGCAGTCGCACTACAAATACGCCTATACCGTAAACGGCGCATGCGAATCCGATAGCCAGGTACCAGAAGGCCAGCTCAAATTCAAAGCCCAGAAATAAACCGGTGGCAAAGAACAGCAGGCCGAGCAGAAACCAGAACTGCGGAATTCTTTCGTAGATCGGCGTTGGTAACCACATAATAATTTCTCACACGTTGCCTGTGGGTTGTGGGTCCCAGAAAATGCACCTGTCAGCGAATTTGCGACGGGGCACCGTTCACAAAAAGCGCTTCAAGTTCCCGAATCGTGTATAAATTGTGACGGGTTTCACATAATAATCCGGGCTCTTGGCGGGGGGGCGCGATTTGGGCCGGGTTACCGGACCGACACCAATGAATAAAGTCTTCTGGATCGTAATCTGGCTCGTTACGATGGCGGCCCAGGATCATGCCGCGGCGTCTGCGCAGGCGGACCCGGCCGCGACCGAGTTGATCAGGGTCCTTTCCCTGCGGGAGTCCGCCGGGCCGATCCGCGAGGATCCGCGCTGGGCCAAGCCCGGCAAGGTCGTTGTTGGTTTCCGTTCCGGATTGGGCGTTGCGCAAGAGGATTTTCTCGCGAGATTCCAGTCCGTGGCGCCGGATGCAAAGGTGATTCTGTTCGATCCCTCCGAGTCCGGCCTGGATGCGATCGCCGATGCCGACGTATTCATCGGTTTTTGCGGGCCGCAGACCATCAAAAGACTCGAGAAGCTGCGCTGGATCCACACCTATACCGTTGGCGTCGATCGGTGCCTCGCTGATCCTGAGGTGCTCGGACGCGACTTCATCATCAGCAACAACCAGCGTGTCTCGGGCCCCAGCATTGCCGAACATGCAATTGCGATGATGATGATGCTCTCGAAGAACCTTCACTACTACCAGGCGCAGAAGTATCAGCGGATCTGGGCCCGGGCCGCGGAATACACCAGTGATTTGACGGGCAGAACGATGCTGGTGCTGGGGCTCGGCGGCATTGGCACAGAAACGGCCCGACGCGCATCCGCGCTCGGGATGCGAATCATAGCCACCCGTAATTCGAGCCGGCAAGGGCCCGAGTTTGTGGACAGGGTTGGTCTGCCCGACGAGATGTACGAGCTCGCCGGCGAGGCCGATTTCGTGGTTAACGCACTGCCACTGACGGGGCAAACGAACGGATTGATCGACAAGCGATTCTTCGACGCATTAAAGCCGGGCGCGTACTACATCAGCGTCGGGCGGGGCGGGACGACGGTGACCGGCGACCTGCATTCTGCCTTGGTCGACGGCAGACTGGCCGGTGCGGCGCTGGACGTCATGGACCCCGAACCATTGCCGGCAGATCACCCACTGTGGACCACGAAAAACGTCGTGATCACGCCCCATACCGCCGGTCGCAACATCGATTCGCTCAGGCGCACCCTGATCATCGCCGCAGAGAATCTGCGGCGATATGTGCAGGGCGAGAAACTTCTGAATCTTGTGGATGTGAATCGCGGCTACTGATCAACTGTCTGTCGAGTCTATTCCGGCGGCGGCACGATTCGAATGTACGGCTTCGGTGCCTCCCAGCCGTCCGGATAACGCTTCCTGGCTTCCTCATCCGACACGGACGGCACAATGATCACAGGCTCGCCGTGTTTCCAGTTGACGGGAGTCGCTACCTGATGAAGTGCCGTCAATTGATTCGAGTCCAGAAGCCTCAGGATCTCATCGAAGTTGCGGCCGCTGCTCATCGGATAGACCAGCATCGCCTTGATCTTCTTGTCCGGCCCGATCAGGAATACCGAACGCACTGTCGCATTATCGGCTGCTGTTCTGCCTTCGGACGTGTCTCCCGCGTCTTCGGGGAGCATGTCATACAACTTTGCTACCTCGAGTTCGGGATCGCCTATCAACGGATACGTGACTTTGTGGCCCTGTGTCTCCTCTATGTCCTGGAGCCATAGATCGTGATCGTCGACCGAATCCACGCTCAGTCCGATCACTTTACAGTTGCGCTTGGCGAATTCATCCTGAAGGCTGGCCATGTAGCCAAGCTCCGTGGTGCAGACCGGTGTGAAATCTTTCGGATGCGAGAACAACACTGCCCATCCGTCGCCAATCCACTCATGAAATCGAATCGTGCCCTGAGTGGTGTCGGCGGTGAAATCAGGTGCCTCGGAATTGATTCTGAGTGACATGATGGCCCCCCGGGGATTGCCCCTTGCTGCGAAGCCGGCATTCTAGCACCGGCGCGCCGGGCAGCGGACAGCGCGCTTGCCGTCCACGTCCGGTACCCAGAACTTACATTAAGAATGTGTCGTAACATTTTCGTTTGCAGTCACCGCGAGGCGCGTGGTCCAGATGCAGACGGGGCCGGCATTCGTCCCGCCTGCCCCATGCCGTCGAATCTTGCGCTGTTATCCATCCTGAGCTTCAAATGAGCAACTTCTGGATTGTTATAATTGGCAGCTCAATTCTGGCGAATCGGGTGAGTGATATGAAAAACAGATTTCTTGTCGTATTCCTGGCGGCAATGCTGCCTGGCCTTGCGGCTGCGCAGGGCGCTGACAAATATCAGTGCAAGTATGGTGATCTGCAGAGGCGTGTCGAAATCTTTCACGAAACGGGCGTTACCGTTCCATGCGAAGTGCAATACTTCAAGGACACCGAAGCGCCGGGGGAGCGTCAGGTCCTGTGGCGTGCAATGAATGAAGAGGGTTACTGTGAAAGAAAAGCACAGGAGTTCATTGCACAACTTACCGAATGGGGATGGAACTGCGGGCCAAGCGATGTTTCGGAACCGGCATCAGAACCGGAACCGGTATCAGAACCGGAACCGGCAGAGCCGGCAGAAGCTGATGACACCGGGTCACTGGAGCCGGCAGAAGAGGCCGAGCCGACTGAAAACTGACCGGTCTCCGCGCCGGGCGCTCAGGCCTCACCGGCGACTTGCTCGCATTGATACAGTGCATCCCCGGCGGTTAGTACCGCTGGATTAGCGTCGCAGAATGGCCCACCACCTGGCAATATTGAGAAGGCTCATCAACGACGCCGAGACGTAGGTATATGCTGCGGCCTTGAGTATTCGCCTCGCGCATCCGCGGTCCGCTTCCTTGAGAATGTTACGGTCTTCGAGAATCGGCAAGGCCCGATTG
The DNA here is from genome assembly GCA_046756445.1 of Woeseia sp. Classification (GTDB taxonomy): domain Bacteria; phylum Pseudomonadota; class Gammaproteobacteria; order Steroidobacterales; family Woeseiaceae; genus JACZWL01. The sequence continues at coordinate 19,308 of JBHHWI010000019.1, forward strand.
AAACTGGCATCGAACTCCGTCGGCAGCGTGACCAGGTGGATCAGCGCCGAGCTGCCGAGCGTCAGAAACCCGCCGAGAAACATGATGACGCCGATCATGGGTACGCGCGTGAGAGCGCCGATGAACGGCGATACCATCAGAATGCCGGCGCCGAGCTTTTCAACATAGCGCGTGGCCTTTACCAGGCGAGTCCTGAACTTCAGCGGGCCATAACCGTCGCGGTCCTGGAGCGCATGACCGACTTCGTGTGCGGCGACGGTAATGGCCGTCAGCGAGCGCCCCTCATACTTGTCCGGCGTCAGGCGAACGGCCTTGGCATCGGGGTCGTAGTGATCGCCCTGTTCGGTCTGCTCGACCTTGACGTCCTCGAGGCCGTTCTTGTTGAGAAGGAATCGCGCTAGCTGCGCGCCGGTACCCGCATAGCGATCGGCGGGCTCGGAATACCTGGCCAGGACACGCTGCACCCACAGACCGGGCCCGAAAATGATCGTGAGTATGATGAGGGCAAAGACGACCAGGTGCATGGCACCCATTGTAGAGTAGTCGCTCGTCCGGACGGGCCCGACTCCGGCAGGAATGAGCCGTTTAAGCAGGCACCTTCTTTACCGGAACCGGCTTGACCTGTGTGGGCTCCCCGGGCTTCCCGGGCGCCTGGACCTTGGGCGGCTCTCCCATGTCGATTCTTCCCGAGAACCTCGCACCGTCCTCCATGATGATACGGCCGCAGTTGATGTTGCCTCTTACGTCCGCGCCCTTTGCCAGGGAGACAATGCCTTCGCTGTGGATGTCGCCGATAAGGCGGCCTTCGACGATCACGGAGCTCGCGTGGATGTCCGCCTTTACGCGGCCCTGCTTGCCCACCGTCAGGTGCTTCTTGTGATGGGCGATCGTGCCCTCGATATCGCCTTCGATGACCAGGTCTTCGTCAGCCGACAGCTCGCCCTTGAAAACCAGCGTCGGACCGATGACGGATACGTTTTTCGACCGTATCGGACGTGCCTGGCCGATCCGTGGCGGAGATGCCACGTCCGACCGACTGCCATCATCCGCTTTCTTGAACATTGCCATTTCGCCCTCCGCATGTGACGCCGCGATGACCCCGGCTGTGCGGTACCGAGAATACTCCAGATCGCCTGCGCTGGCACCTCCCTGCTGCGTAATATTGTGATGCGCCTGCGGGTCTATATCCGTGTCACCAGCGACGTAGTGAGCCGGATCGAATCTTGAAAACCGCAATAGCAATTACCCTGGTCGTGGGAGTCCTGGTGGCAGGAGTGTGCTGGCTGAACCGCCCCCGCCTTGTAACGATCGATACGGCCATTCCCGAGAATTTTCCGACTGATCATTTTTCGCACGAGGTCTTCGAAGGGCTGTTGCGGCGCTTCGTCGATCGATCCGGCAACGTTGACTACCAGGGCTGGCTGGAGAGCCCCGGCGACCGGCAACGACTCGACTCGTATCTCACCGCCGTCGGCCGGTTCAGTCCGGAGTCGACACCGGCAAGATTCGAAACGAGGCAGGACGAACTGGCTTACTGGATTTATGCCTACAACGCGTACGTCATCAGCAGCATATTAGATAACTGGCCGCTGGAAAGTGTTACGAACGTCAAGGCGCCGCTCGAACTGGTCAAAGGGCTGGGATTTTTCTATCAAAACAGGTACGTGTTCGGCGGCAAGCCGTACAGCCTTTATGCGGTCGAGAACGACATAATCCGTGAGAACTATCGCGACGCGCGCACTCATTTTGTATTGAATTGCGGCAGCGGGAGCTGTCCGGCGCTTCGATCGGAGCTGCCGACCGGAGATGCGCTCGAACCCTCATTGCAAAAGGCGGCCACGGACTTCGTCAGTGATACAAGAAACGTCTGCATCGATCATGGCAACAAAGAAATCGTGCTGTCCGCCATCTTCAAGTGGTTCAGATCGGACTTTATCAATGACCTGCGGCGGCGCGGATTACCCGCCGATCGTGGGCTCGTCGATTACGTTGCCAGCGTGGCGCCGCCAGGTCTGAGCGAGGAATTGTCCGCGACAGAGGGCTACGACATCATCTTCAGCGAGTATGACTGGGCCGTAAATCAGCAGAAGTAGCGCCGCCTCGCGCTTACTTCTCCGCTGCCCCGACAACGGTCGTCTGTGCGGTGAATACCGCAAAAACGAACAAGTCATCCGTGGCGACATTGTCCTGGGTCACGCCCAATCCGTTATACATACCATTCAGGCCGCCACAACTCGCGACATCCAGGGCTACGTCGTAGGCGTTAAACGTCGCATCGATGATGGTGACCTGTCCATTGAGGACGCAGCCCGCATTGGACTGCCCCGAGATTGCACCGGTGGCGTCGATGGTAAACGAGGACGGGTCTCCGAAGATGTCGAATGTGGTATACACCGCCGCGACGCTCGCAAGGTCACTACCGCGATTGTAAATATTGTCGAACGTAGCCGAGACGGTAATCGTTGTTCCGGCCGCAGCGATCGTCAGGTCGAGCGTATTGCCTTCGCTGACAGTGCCACCGGAAATGGTTAACGCAGCAACGGCAGAACCGTCGCTCAGTGTGAACCCGGGCACGGCGTAGAGTGTGCCGTTGCCCGATACCTGATTTCCGGTGCTGATCTGGACCGTTCCCCCGGCGCTGGCGATGACGGCGCCGGATGCCGTGTCGCTGACCACGCAGGCAAACTCGAGCGTCTCGGCAACCGCGCAGTCGATGTCATCCGTCGCGGCAGCGAAGCCGAACGTGAGATCGTCGATAACGACATCGCCGCCGCTGGTGCTGGTTACTTCGATCGTGCCGATCAGGGCCTCGCCCGGCGTGCGATTGATGGTGACCTGCCGATAGACATTGTCGGGCACGATGGTCTGAATGAGGGTGGAGTTCTCGTCGAAAATCCGGATCTCCGCCACGTCGCCGGCGTTCTCCGTTCGCACCCAGAAGTCCAGGGTGCTGGGGTTGGTCCCGAAGGTTACGGTCGCCGACGTCCCGACCAGCACGTGCCAGGCATTTGCGCCCGTTATGTAGAACGCGGGAACACCGCGGGTCTCCGCCCTGCCGTTGTCAAAAGTCGCGGTGAAGGGCGCGGTGCCCACCGTGAAGGGTGCGTTCTGCGTGAACTCGAAGCTCGTAAACACGTCGGGCGCTGCCGCTGTCACGGACTGGCCGACCCAGATGCCGCCCGGATTCTGAGCCGCCGGCGGCGGCGGTGGGGGCGGTGGCGGCGGGGGCGGCGCGGCGCCGCCGCCACCGCCGCAAGCAGCCATGAGCGCCAAGAAGAATAGTGCAGCTAATGTCAGGCAGATTGACCTTATCATGTCGTTCCCCCGCGCCAGGACGCATCGCCGTCCCGGACTGCGATTCAGGATAGTCCGTCGCTATCGGGTGAGTCGCCGGTAACGACCGATAGGTTCAAATGCTGCGGGTCAAAACGGGATGTGCAATTCGAGAAACAGCCGTTCGCTGTTCTGGGCCGGATTTTGCGGGATACCGTCATAGCGCCGGTAACCGAGTCGGGTCTGGAAAAACTGGAACGGAGAGTACTCCCACACCAGGCTCAGCCTCAATTGCTGATCCTCCGACACATCGGTATCGGGATCGAAGTACTCGAACGTCGCCTTGAGGTTGTGGCCGCGTTTCATGAGGACGTTCGCCTCGAGAAGGCCGGCCCACAGTCTGCGGCGGCCGGTGGGTGCGCCGTCATCGATGATGTAATCGAGCTCGGCCAGCCAGGAAATGCGCCCCGTTCTCAGCCCGGCAAACACGTTTTGCATCTGCCGGTCACCGAATTTCGCATCATTGAAATTGAGGCTTCCGCCGACTCGCCAGTCGGGCCTGACGTGGCTGATACGCAGGCTGTACTGTTTGCCGGAATCGACCTCAGGGCCCCCGGCTGTGCCGCGCGTGACCGCGAGTTGCCCCGACCAGTTTCCCTTATCCAGGCCGACTTCCCAGCCGGTATCCGGCGTATTGAAATTGATGCCGCTTACCCGGCGCACGAAGGCATCGTCATCCTGCAGGCGCAGACCGTACGGAAGGAAGAACTCGCCGGCCCTGAGCCACCAGCGCCCGTCCGATGTCGACAGACGCAGGTACTGCTCCCGCACCACGGGATCGTCCGGCCGCAGCCTCGCGTCCACGTAAAGCGTCAGGTATCGGGGAAACGGCGTCACCGCCACATAAGCCAGAAACTCCTCCAGTCCGGTATCCGAGAATTTCGGTTGGCCCGGCACATCCAATTGATTCCAGCCCCCGCGCACATCGCCGCCAACGGCAAGGTATTTGCCCAGCTCACCGGTCCAGAGATCTCCGAAATCGAGCGTCCGTGCCGGGACTTCGGTCTGCCCGTAGACATTCCCATAGGCGGTACGCAAGCCACCGCCGGATGCCGATGTATGACACATCCCGCATTTCAGCCCTTTACCGACGGCCAGGTACGGCTCGGCATTCGCCGACTGCCAGTTCAACCCGAGAAACAGGACCGGGACGGCGATAAGCAATCTGCTCATCGCTGCGCCCCGTTATCGATCCACAGGCGGACAATATCGATCGTGGCCTGATCGAGAAACGGCCCGCCCAGCGGCATGCGTGCACCGACCGCAGCGGTGCCCTCCAGCTTGTGAATCAGGTAACTGTTGCCGGCATCGCCGGCGGCCACGCGAAGTATGGTCGGCACCTGAAAACTCGCAATGTTGACAAGGCTGCTGAAGCTGGCATCGGCAGTGCTGAGGTCCATGCCGGCCGGCAGATTCGGCCCCGGCGGTCCCGAATGACATCCCGCCACCGAGCAGGTCGGCGTGAAGAGGTTGTTCTGGATCGATGCCAGCGAAGGCTGAAGTCCCTGGACTTCGAACCCGGCCACGAAATCGCCGCCTTCGGTGCCGTCACCGGACGGAAAGGTTCCGGAGAACTCGCCGTCGAGGGCAACACCGCTGATGCCGAGCACGACGTTCGCGCCGGAGCCACGCAGGGTAATCTGATAGCGATCCTCGATTGCCGTGACACCGGTCAGGTCCATGATGGCGAGTCGCGGGTTCATGGCCGACAGGGCGACCGATGCCGGTGTAATCACCTGCTCATTGCCGTCGTTGAACTGTCCGTCACCGCCGCTTCGCAGCAGCGTGAATGTCATCACGTTGATCGTCGATGCGTCCATATCCTGATCGAAGCCGGCCGTGATATCTGCCGGCAGGCTGCCGAGAACGCTGTCGGGGACGGGGCTCAGAGAGACGACGGCCGGCGGCGCGGCCGGCGGTGCGCCGGCATCGGGCAGGGCGCCATCCGTAATCCACTGGCGCACGAAATCGATCGTGGATTGCGGTATCGGCGGGCCGCCCAGGGGCATCTGCTCACCCACCGATGCCGTGCCTTCGAGTTTTTGAATCAGGTAACTCTGGTCGGGGTTCCCCGGTGCCACCCGCAAGAACGCGGACTCCTGGCGGCTGGCCACGCCGACGAGGTTCGTGAAACTGTTCGCCGCATCCAGGCGCAGACCCTGCGGGGCATTCGCGCCGGCATGGCAGACAATGCAGAAGGGGTTGAATACGTTCGCCTGAATCGACGCCAGTGTCGGCGCCAGCGGGACATTGCCGCCCTCGTCGAGCGGCCGGCCGCTGATATCGAGGCCTTCACCGCTGCCGGCAGTGCAGCCGGCCGAGAGGCAACCAAGCAGTGATATCAGCAGCAAGCGAGGGCGCTGCGCCCTGGCCGAGCGATACATTCCTGATCTGTTCAATCCGATAACCGCGATTCTCCAGAGGTGACCTTGCTACTGCGTGAGTAGCCGCCAGAGCCCCATTCGTTCAACGCAGGGATGGCGCCGCCGTTTACCGAACTCGGTTGGCGGATGTCGGCGGCTGCATCGTCAGGATACCCGCCGCTCGAGATTTCACGCCAGCATAAACTAGAAGTTACATTCGAAAAAATAGATAAATGATTATTATTAAAGAAAAACGAGCTTCACGGCTATCCCCGTTTCGGTCAGGTCGGCAGGGCAGAACCGGCTGCTTTGTGAACCTTCAGACGACTCATGGAGACTTATAATAATGAATCCCCAGCAGGCGCGGGCCGGTACTTATGGCGCAGTCCAGGTCAGGGCAAACAGATGCACAAGCGAAGGAGGGCAGGGAGATCGCCCTTCTGGATCGCGTGCGGCGGTCTGATCGGGCAGCATTTTCCGAGTTGTATCGGCTCTATCATCCCCGCCTGTACGGCTACCTTCGGCGGTTGCTGGCCGATCACGGTACCGTGGAGGAAATCCTCGACGACGTGATGCTGGTTGTCTGGAAGGACGTCCGAAAGTTCCGGGGTCGTGGGGCCGTGTCGAGCTGGATCTTCGGCATTGCGTACCGCAAGGCTCTGACAGCCATGAGGTCCGAACGCCGCTATCAGCTGCGGATCGACCGGACTACCGACACCGACTCGATTGCCTGCCCTTCGTCGCAGCATGATGACTGGATTCGAGCGGCATTGATGCAACTGAGTCCGGAGCACCGCCAGGTCGTCGAGCTGACCTATTTCAGCGGGTTCGCCTACCGGGAGATCGCAGAGATTGCCGACTGTCCCGTAAACACCGTAAAGACCCGCATGTTTCATGCGAAGCGCCGGCTGAGAGTCCTGTTACCGGCGCTGGCCGGCCGACCCAGGGAGCAAAACCGTGAACGTGCGTGACCCCATGTCGCATGAGCAGGCGGCCGATTTGCTACCCTGGCTGGTGAGCGACACGCTCGATGATGCGGAGAAAGAGATCGTCCTCGAGCATGCCAGCGCGTGCGTTATTTGCCGGCGTGAGCTGGATTATCTGCGTCAGCTTCGCGATTCGATCGTGAGAACATCGGGTTCAATGCCGATGCCTGATCCCGACATGCGCAACATCAATGCGCGAATCGACGCATTAATTGCCAACCGGCATAGCGGACGGATGTTGTTGTCGAGACTTCGTGAGGTATTTGCGAGTCCATGGCGCACTGCGTTTGCTGCGCAAACGGTTTTGCTGATCGCGCTCGTTGCCGTGTTGCTGTGGCCGGAACAGAAGGACGCCGAATTCACGACACTGACACAGCCGCAAGACCTGCCTGACGGAAATTATATTCGTGTTGTCTTCACCCCCGAGCTGACTGAGATTCGACTTGCCGGAATACTGGAAAGATATGATCTGGCAATTATCAATGGACCGTCGAGTCGCGGTGTTTATACGCTCGGTGTCATGGAGACGCCGTCATCCGAGGTTCGAGATCAACTGGTCATGGATCTGGAAACGGATCCGAATGTGCTGTTCGCACAAGCGGTGGTCATCGGGTCAGAATGATGATGCGTAACTTCGCAATCGGGTTGTCTTGTGTCATCGTCGCATCGATGACCGGGTACGCCGACGACAATCCGGACGCGGGTCCGGATGAGACCAGAATCCTGGTCACCTTCGCAGATCCTGGAATGAGTAATGCCACGCGCCCGGGTCCGGCCGGGCCCGCTTACCGGCGCCGCTCGTCGATCTACCTGACATCGATCGGCGTGAAGCGCGCTGCAAAGCGAATTGCCGAAGAATTCAACCTGCGGACAGTGGACGAGTGGCCAATCGTCTCGCTCAAAGTGCATTGCCTTGTATTTGGTATCCCCGAAAACGTGAATGCAGACGAATTGCTCGCGCGGCTGCGGGAGAGGCCAGAGGTGGAATCTGCGCAGTTACTGAACCGATTCGAGGTATCGGGATCGAGTGCGGTAACGAGTAGCGATCCCTATGCGGGCTTGCAGCACAATCTCGATACTCTGGAGTTGGGTCAGGCGCATGTCTGGTCCGTCGGTGATGGCACGCATGTCACGATTATCGACACCGGCGCCGACATTCATCATCCTGAGCTGGAGACGCAGATCCAAAGTCATCAGGACTTTGTTGGAGACGACAGGGCACAGTTCTCCGCAGACCCGCATGGCACTGCGGTCGCAGGCGTTATCGGGGCGGCCGCCAACAACGGCACGGGCATGATCGGCGTTGCGCCGTCGACCCGACTATCGGTGCTGAAAGCATGTTGGCATGTTAGCGGCAATTCGAGCGCAATCTGCGACAGCTTTACCCTCGCGAAAGCGTTGAGTCACGCCATCGAATCCGATACCGATATCATCAATCTGAGCCTGGGAGGGCCGTCGGACCGACTTCTCGAACGCCTGGCGGGAGTAGCGCTCGAGCGCGGTATTGCGATCGTCGCGGCAGCGCCGCCGAGATTCATTGCAGGATTCCCCGCTGACGTCGCCGGCGTCATCGTGGTCGATTCGAACGATCGAACGGACTCAGGCGGCATTGTCAGTCGTTTTCCGATCAAGGCGCCGGGTGCGGACATTCTTGTGCCGGCGCCGCGCGGCGGGTACGACTACGCGTCCGGAAGTTCGCTGTCGGCTGCGCACGTGTCAGGCATCGTCGCGCTACTCGTCTCGAGCCGGCCCGAGCTTACCAGCGACCAGATCCAAACTTTGCTCGTTGCCAGCCGTCCGACGGTCAGCGATTCCGTTAATGCCTGTCGTGCTCTTGCAGAACTGCTGCAGGAGTCAGGTTGCAGAAGCAGCGCATCCGCATCGCAAGCCAAGTGACCGGCATTTAGAACCTATCTCAGAATACCGCGTGGCCGCACAGTGGGCCTTGCGGGATGAGCTGCAAGGCGCTCGGAGCGAAATGCGGCTCACGGGGTATTCTGAGATAGGTTCTAGAAAGCAACGGAAATGCCGACGACAAATTGAGAATCGGCCGACGTCTGAAATGTTGGCACGCCAGGCTCCTCGTTGTCGTACCAGCGCAGGTCGACGGTAAGCCGGGAAAACCTGGCGGATGCACCGATGTCCCAGTGCAGATAACGTGAGGCGCCGATGCCCGTCAAGTCGTTTTCGCCCAGCCCCGCGCTAATAACCCAGGCGTTGGCAGTCGGCCATTGGGAGCGGAGCTCCCAATGCCGGCCGATTTTCTCGAGTCCGTAAAGATTGCCGGTGTATCCGAGTTCGATCGAATACCGATCGCGCCAGGAAGCTTCAACCAGCACCTCGTTATGATCATAGCTGTGCAGGCCCGTCTGCCCCGGATAGGTGTAGCGCAGCAGCGTGAGTGTCGCGCTCACCGGCCCATCGGCTGCATAGTGGTAGCCTGCGTAATAGTCCAGTTCGATATCGCGCTGCCCCAACGGGCTCGTCAGGTCGATGGTGCTTGCCCAGGCGCCGACGAACAACCCGCCATCGTGCTCATAATCGACACCTGCCTGAATCGCAGGATCGCCGTCCGACATTGCCAGGCCCCGATAAATGTATTCGCTGGTCAATGTTGCGACACCCGAGAACTCCGACGATTCGACCCTTGCGGTAAAGAATTGCAGGGTGATCAGCGCCAGCAGAGCTGGCGTCGAATATCGGTCGGGAAGGCCAGGGCGTGATTGACGCATGCCACTCGCGTCATGGCGTCATGTAAGACGTACGACTAAGCCTCTCCGAGCATTTCCAATCACTCGGTGGCGGAGGCCGCAGCCTGCGGTTTGTTCAGGAAGGCAACGACAATGCCGAGAATCACAATCAGAACGCTTTCAAAGATCATTTGCTTGATCGCAAGAATGCCCGGTGTGGGCTGTACGACGTAATAGACCATGTACGTCGGAATCGCGGCGAGCACGGCGATGGCTATGCCGAAGCGGATGCCCTGCTGAACCCACGGCTTGTCCTCCTTGCCGCGGTTATAGATCCAGACGAATGCACCGGCCAGGAGGATATGTGCGAGGACCATCCAGTGAAAGAGCGCTTGCGTCTCGGTTTCCGTCCGCATCAGGTTCGGCAGGGCGCCATAGTCTGCCTGTAGCAGCAGACCATGTACGATAAAACTGCCGGCCATCCAGACGACAAAGATTACGAGCCAGGAAATCAGAAATTTCTTGTCCATGGGACCCCCCTCACCGCCGCTTATGGCGCGGCGTTATGCGATTTTACTGCTTTTGGCGGCGGCGCGCAGGGCGGGCTAGCTGAATCGCGCGAGTATGCGTCCTGTCGCGGTGGAGCAGGCTCTGGGCGTGATGATGCCGTCGTTTTTCAGCCGGTAATGATCTTGCATCTCGGCGCGCAGATACGCCTCCTCGTCGAGCGCATTCTTCCGCGCGGCGACGCCGATGGCATGACTGATTTTTGGAATGATGCTGCGACTGCGTCGAAAGCAGCCGAAGCTCGCAAGCAACATCAGTACCGGTATCTTGCCGCTTGCCGTAAAGAACAAGACCTTCTCGCCGCTCTGATAGGTAAATAGCAGCACAGCGACCAATGCTACCGTCGCCAGTGCGACTGACGCCGGGAAGGTATAGGCATCCAGAGTCGTGAAAGTGCCTATGAGCCAACTCAAGGCGGCAGCTCCTCCGCAGCTCAGAGCCGCCCATAACGGCGGCAGGACCGTGCGTCTGATTTGCGTCGGTGTCGGATTCAGGAACCGGAGTTCCAGCATGTAGTCTTTGGTCAACTTTTTTCGCCGGTACTCTCGGACTTTCAGAAACCCTTCATCGAAAAAGGTCAGCTCGGTTTCAATACCTCGGGCCCGATTTGCAAGGGTCATCCGCTTGCCGACCGCTGACGGCTCATCCGGGGTATCCGTTTCCTCACCGCCGAGCAGAATATGTTCCGAGGCGATGCCAGCCGGGACCTTGAGGTTCGATTTGACCGATTTGACAATACTCTGCGCGCTGAGGGTCGGATCGAGTGACGTTGCGGTTGCGTCCATTGCCATGATCGGTACCTGGTCCTTCAGGCTGTCAGCCAGCGGTATTGCGCACTCTACCGGATCGGCGCCAGGCTTGCCGTGAGGGTCATCACAAATTGTCGCCAAAGTGCGACAGCGGCTAATGCAGCGGTTTCGCGGGCAGCTCGCGCTGCGTCTCCAGCGGCGGGAACACCGGCCGTTCCTGCTTCCTGGTCGCCAGCCCGTCCAGCCAGTTGATGATCAGATCCATCTGCTCGGTGTCTCTCTTGACCCGATGGTGCGGCATCTCATAAATGCCCATGCCGAGGTCGGCCGCGTGTACGTAATTCTGGCTGTCGCGCAGCACGGCAATGATCGGGATCTCGAGGCTGGTCAGGAACCGCATGAGCTTGGTGAGGCTGTGGGTATTCTGCCGAGTACGATTCGCGATCACCGCAAGCTGCCGGTCACGGCGGTCAATCTGCGTGACCAGCAACAGGTCGGCAATGAATTTGGTTGCATACCGGATATCGATCGCCGAGGGCAGTACGGGGATCAGGATACTGTTGGCGTCGTATGCCAGTTCGTGGATGTCCGGTTGTGTCAGGGCCGCCGGCGTATCGATGATGACCGTGGCGGTTTCGTTAGGGATGCGCAATTGCCAGCTCCGCGTCACATGCATCGATGACTTGTAGGTCGCGATGCCGTGGATTTCGCAGCGGTTGCGTGGCCGCTTCTCCAGCCAGCGCAGGGTATATCCGTTGGGATCGTTGTCTATCAGCGTCGGCGGCGGTCCACGGAGCGCATAGTAGCTTGCCAGGTTGGTTGCCAGCGTGGTTTTGCCGCAACCGCCCTTGGGATTCAGAATGACGATCTTGTGAAGATCGTCTCGATTTGCCGATATGAACATGGTCTCGTTGGCCCGATCATACTCCGGGCAGCCCTGAGGTCAAAAAAGCGACTGCAGCCCCTACCAGGGCAGGCGATAGCCCTCTGCGTGCCAGAATCCGCCGGAATTCCCCAGATCGAGCTCATCGATTCGGTCGATGAGGCTTTTAGCCGACTCGGCCGGAGGAATGCCGGTACCGCCGGTCATGTCCGTGGCGACCAGCCCCGGGTGCAGAAGCGCCACCGCAATGCCCCTTGGCGCCAGATCGTGCCGAAGGTTGGTGCCGACCATGTTGACTGCGGCCTTGGAGGCCCGGTAGCCGTAATTATTGCCCGAGCTGTTGTCTTCGATTGACCCGACCCGGCTGCTCACGATGGCCACCTTCGAACCCTCGTGCAGGTTGGTGAGCAGCGCCTCGGTCACACGCAGGGGACCGAGCGTGTTGACCCTGAATTGCTCGAGCATGACGTCGTAATCGAGGCTGCCGAGCCGGTCTCCTCGCAGGATTCCCGCATTATTGATCAGCACGTCGATGGATTCGCCGTCGAGCGCCTTCGCCAGATTGCCGACACTCGTTGCCTCGGCCACGTCCACGCCTTCGATCGCGCGGATGCCGAGCGCGGAAATCTCGGGACCTGCGGTGCGACAGACCCCGATGACATCGTCGCCACGGGCATGCAGTTGCGCGCATAGCTGCAGGCCGATGCCGCGATTGCAGCCTGTAACGAGAACCTTGGTCATCATCGGTTTACCTTTCTACAATGCGGACATGATACCGCGCTTACAATCTCGACTGCGCTGTTCGCCTTGCCCGGCGATGAGATGATCCATGGAGGTGCGATATGTTCGTAGGACATTACGCCGTTAGTCTGGCCCTCAAGAAGTTCGAGAAGAGGGCGTCACTCGGTGTTCTCTTCCTCGCCGTCCAGCTTGTAGATATTCTGTTCTTTCCGTTCGTCGTCCTCGGCATCGAGAGCATGAACATTGTCCCGGCCTTCACCGAATCGACCCACTTCGAGCTGGAGTACGTGCCTTATACTCACAGCCTGGTCGGCTCGGTGTTCTGGGCGGCAGTAGCCTACAGCGTCTTCAGGTGGCTGATCGTGAGGAAACAGTCAGTTGCATTGGTCGTTGCGCTGGCGGTCTTTTCGCACTGGCTACTCGATCTGGTCACACATACACCGGACCTGCCTCTGTGGACTGACGACACGCTGAAACTAGGATTGGGTCTCTGGAATAGCGCCGTTGCCACTTATGCGCTCGAGGCGATTCTGCTGCTTGGTGCTCTCTGGCTCTATCTTCGCGAAACGCGCGCCTCGAGCTCGCTTGGCAAGTACGGCATGGGGGCATTCGTGACCTTGCTGTTGCTGATCAATGTATTCAACCTCTTCGGGCCGCCACCGCAGGGCGGCAAGGTCGAGATGGCAATCATGGGATTATCCGCTTACCTGCTCTTCGCAGCAGTAGCGTTCTGGCTGGACAAGAAGCGCGCCTAGCGCAGGGACACAGTCAAGTTCGCGACGAGAATCCGGCTAGTCGTCAAGGTGGATGTTGACACGGCGATTGTGCTTGCCTTTCTTTTCGACTTTGCCGATCCGTACCTGACCGACCTCGGCCGTCGAACGCAGGTGCGTGCCACCGCAGGGCTGCAGATCCACGCCCTCGATCTCGAGCAGTCTCACCTGTCCGGCGCCCTTCGGCGGCTGCACGGACAAGGTTCGGACGAGGTCGGGCTGAGACTCCAGTTCCTCGTCGGTAATCCACCGGCAGCTGACCCGGTGGTTCTCCCGGACCAAAGACTGCAGGGCTCTACCGACTTCTTCCTTGTCGATGCTGTCCTGCATGTCGAAGTCGAGACGGCTTTTTTCAGCCGATATACTGCCGCCGGTTACGCCATACCGCAGAATCGAGCCCAGCAGGTGCAGGGCCGTGTGCATGCGCATGTGGCGATATCGCCTTTCCCAGTCGATCGCTGCCCGGACTTTTTCACCGACCCTGGGGCGGGCTTGGTCTTGCTGATGCAGGTGTTGGATGCCGCCTTCGCCATATCGCGTGTCGACGACGGCAGTGCTGCCGCCATCCCAGGAAATGGTTCCGGTGTCTCCGGGCTGACCGCCGCCCATGGGATAGAAAACGGTGCGGTCGAGGACGAGTGACCGGTCATCGAGGGCGACGACCACGGCATCGCATTCCTTCAGATAGGAGTCGTGCCTGAACAGCTCTTCGGTCACAATGGGCGGTCCTCGATGGCGCAGTCGCCAGGCGCATAACCATAGCACCAAATACCCGCCGCAGCCTGACTCCGGATACAGGCTCGATTGATGATCTAAAGCCGAAATGTGAGGCTTACGTGGCTTTTACGACGCCGTCGAATATCTTGGCGTTCGGGCAAAAGCCGTTATCGCCTTCGATTTCTCCTGCCAGCCATCTCTCACAGACGTCTTCGGCAGGGCACCTTCTGCAGCGGGTTCGCACCGCGTTCATGTCCCGATCCGTCGGCGCATCGGCGAGCTTGTCGGGGTCCACCCCCAGGCGCGCCATCATGCGGTCCATGCGGCTTCGCGACTCGGACCTGAGCTTGCCGCGAAACCACATGACCAGTATCACAGCAATACCCACCAGCAGAATGGCGATGCCGAAGTCGGAAAATGTCGCGTTCATGATCGATCCTCCTGAATTTGTACGCCGCGGGTCGGGGTCGAATCCTGGATGTGTCCGGCCGCGAGATGGCGTGCATCTCTTACCCATTCACAGGACTCACAATCGCAGCCCGCGCCGTCATGCCCGGCGCTGGTGTTATGTGCGTCGACGTAATCGATACCGAAAGCCAGCGCGCGATGGAGAAACTCCATCGGCTTCCTGCCGAGGTCGTTGAATTCATCCGTTGAATTGAGCCAGTCGCACTCGTAGCTCTTCGCGCACTCACTGCACCTGGCATCGATGACGTTGAAAATCCCGCTGTTGGGACACGTGGAAAGGTCGACGTTCGCCTTTGCGACCCGGCGGGGATAGACGAGTATCTCCAGGATCCTCCGTCTCATGACCGCATGTCCGGACATGAAGCACCTCCTGCGCAACCGGCTGTGCCGCGCAGGCACGTTTGTAGCACTGCGCAGGACAAACGGATATCGTGGAAGCTACCTAGACATACGCCTGCCGATACTCAAAGAAAACGTAACAAGAATGAGGACTTATCTCTCCAAATCCCGGCTGATGTCGGCCAGGCAGTGCCTGAAGCGATTGTATCTGGAGATACACCGGCCCGGGTTGAGGGTGATATCGGCGGCGACCGAAGCTGCATTCAGGACGGGGCACACGGTAGGTGCCGTGGCACGGGAGATCTATGGCACTGAAGATGCGGTATTCATTCCCTATGAGGGAGGCTTGCGTCATGCCCTCGCGAAAACGGAACGACTGGTCGCCGACGGACCCGAGTTCCCGATATTCGAAGCGACGTTTCAGTACGGCGGCGTGCTGGTTCGGATAGATGCACTGATGCCCGATGGTCGCGGCTGGCAGATCGTGGAAGTCAAGGCCTCCACATCGGTTAAGGAAGAGCACGCTTTCGATTGCGCGATACAGGGCTGGGTCCTTCAGGGTCTGGGGCTCGACCTGAAAGGCATATCGCTCGCCTATGTGGACAATAGGTTCGTGTACCGGGGCGATGGCAATTTCCGCGGACTGCTGATCGAAAAGGACATGGCCGAGGAAGTGGCGCAACTGATGCCGATCGTTCCCGAGTGGGTGAATACGGCCGCGGATGCGGCGAGCGCCGCGGAACCGGACATTCCCGTTGGCCAACATTGCTTCGATCCCTACGAGTGTCCGTTCGTCGGGCACTGCTGGCCGTCGGACGCCGAGTACCCGGTGCTGGGCCTGGGGGGCAATACCGCCAAACTCGCCGGTTTCGTCATGCAGGGATATCGGGACGTTCGCGAGGTTCCGGCGAGTCGCCTGACTGAGAAGCAACAGTGGATTCAGCGCGTGAGCGCCTCGGGTCAACCGGAGTTGCTGGCGGACGCTGCGCGATTCGTCAACGATCTCGCATTCCCTCGATACTACCTGGACTTCGAGACCATCATGCCGGCGGTGCCCATATGGGCCGGCACTTGCCCTTACGAAACCCTCCCGTTTCAGTGGTCCTGCCACTGCGAGGTCGCGCCGGGCGAGGTCGAGCATGCCGAGTTTCTGGATCTGAGCGGCGATCCGCCAATGCGAAGGCTCGCGGAGTCGCTCATCCGCGCTCTCGGCAGGGAAGGGCCTGTCCTGATGTACACGCCGTACGAGAGGCGCATCGTCACCGGCCTGATCGACCGCTTTTCCGACCTGGCGCACCCGCTTGCCGGAATTGTGGAGAGGCTGGTCGACCTGGCCCCGGTCACCCGACAGAACTACTACCACCCTGCCATGCACGGCTCGTGGTCGTTGAAAGACCTCCTGCCCACCATTGCCGACGACATAGGCTACCAGAACCTGGAAGGAATTCAGGAAGGTATGGCAGCTTCTGAAGGTTATTTAGAGGCAATCGGCCCGGACACCACGGCCGACAGGAGGACCGAGCTCAGGCGCCAGCTGCTGGCATACTGCCGGGTCGATACGGAGGGGATGGTGAGGCTGGTGCATTTCCTGGCGCAGAATTCCCGCCGGCGCTAGCCTGAACATTGCACGAGACCGCCCGAGAGCATTGACAACTTCATGATTTG